>NZ_JBWKOF010000024.1:41512-61528 GCF_059415945.1 Pseudomonas sp. GW821-FHT09H03
AACTCCAGGAATCGCGTGTCCGTCGGGTCCGCTCCGGCCAGGGTCGTGCTCTGCCCCACCGCCGCCGTGAAGCCCGCCGCGGCCGTTCCCCGCCACACCACCGGCACGCTCCCTGACAGACCGTTGGTAATGCCGGTGTCGATGACGTCTCCTTGGGCGGCATTGAAGTCAGTGATCAGGTCCGGGGTCGCCACCGGACTGTATGGCCGGGAAACCAGGCCGCCGTCATTGAACATGAAATGGTCGGCCCCGAGCCCGCCGGTCATGACCGCCTTGTCGCGATTCCCATAGCTCGCCACCAGAGAGTCATCACCGTCTCCGCCCAGCAGGGTATCGGTAAAGGCTCCCGCACTCCCCAACGAATAGCCGGCACGCAGGATGTCATTGCCCGCCCCGCCCGTCAGCGAGTCGCTGCCCGCTCCACCGTCCAGCGTATCGGCACCCTCCCCGCCGTCCAGGGTGTCGTTGCCCTCGTAACCAAGAAGGTTATCGTTGTCCGCATCCCCGTTGAGCCGGTCGTTGCCCGCCCCACCGGAAAGATAATCGTTGCCCGCCCCACCGTTGAGGACGTTCAGCGTACCCGCTGCGTCTGTGGCATAGGTAGTAGGGGTGTCCTGGCCTTCGGCATTCAGAAAGTCGGCGCCATCGCCGCCATTCAAGGTATCGGAACCCGAACCCCCGTTCAGCGTGTCATTCCCCACATCCCCGTTAAGCAGGTCGTTTCCGGTGCCACCGTAAAGCTGGTCGTTACCCAAACCTCCACTCAAGGTGTCATTGCCGGCCAAGGCATAGGCCTGGTTGTCGGCGCCGTTGCCGGTGTAGGAATCTGCTGCGGCCGTGCCGCGCCAAGCCACAAAATTGTCGGCAAAGTCGTTAAAGACGAGAGAGGTTTTGCCGGTTGCGGCATTGGAGAGATGAATCAGCAGGTCGGTCTCGCTGAACTGCCCGTCATCGTTGCCATCCACCCAGACTTCCAGGCGGCCGGCGGCGGCATTGTTTCGCCAATAGACGTCGACAAATCCGTCGCCGGCGTTGATTGAGTCCTGCGTACCGGAGTTTCCTCCCGTGTAATTGAAACTGAGTGAACTGCTGTTGAACACCAGGGCCTTGCCGTTGATGTTGCTGATACCCGGCAGATCGATGAGATCGCCTGTCACGAAGTCGGCAATCGTATCCACCGTGGTGGGAGATGAATCGGTTCGAGGCGAACCCAGGCCGAAAACGAACCGGTCATTGCCGGCACCGCCCACCAGGGTGTCGCCATCCAGCCCTCCCGCCAGCGTATCCGCCCCCCCACCGCCCACCAGATTATCGCTGCCGGCGCCCCCGAATAAGCTGTCCCCGGCGACCCCGCCCGTCAGACTGTCCGCGCCCGCGCCACCCTGGGCATTCAGGCTGTAGGTAATCGTGCTTGCGTCCAGATACAGCGCATCCGTCTGTCCCTGGGCTGTAGCATCGAATGTCACCGGGTTGTTTGCCGTGGAAAAAACAGCATTATTGAGTTGCAGACGAACGGTCCCGCCCTGGCCAAAAACGAATTTTTCAACGCCGGTGACCGTGGTGGCTCCCAGGCTGACAATCGATGCGTAGTTGCCCCAAAGATGCAGTTCATCGGCCACGCCTGTGCCACCATCGATTGAATCGGCGGCAGTCAGGCTGCTTCCAGCAAGGATGAGGTCGTCCCCGGCTCCAGCGGAGACCGAGTCATTCCCGCCAGCGCGCAAATCCAGTTGATCCGACTGCGACGTGCCGATCAGGGAATCCGCTCCAGAGGTGCCTTGTCTGAAAACCGAGTTATCCGAGAAAACGAAGTGCGTGCCATTGAATGCGCCTGCCGCCAGACCTGTCAGGCGAACGGTCTGCCCACCAAAGGTGACTAGCGTATCCGCCCCGGATGCCGCCAACACCAAGCCCCGCGCCCCTCCTGTAAAGGAGAGAGAGTCGTTGTTGAGGTTAAACGAGGAGAGCGTGGTATTCGCAACATTCGAAAAAATGTAAACGGTCATGAGCAGGCGGCTCCGAAGCAGCTGTTATAAGGCGCCTGATCTTTATGAAAGAACGCCGGATTAGATTTTTTATTGACTAGATAGTAGCAAATAGCCACAGAATATGCAGGCCTGTACTTGCCCTCGCACGGCGCATTTACCCCCCATCTGTTTCCTGCCCATACAAGCTGTTACTGTACGATCCACAGCCCAAGCCGCCCGGATCGGATTCCATATTTGAAGCGCCCCCTGCTCCTGTTCCTGATCAGCCTGGCCTTGAGCTCCACCGCAAGCGCGACGATCAGCGAAAGCCATGGTTATGCGCAGTTCGGCACGCTCAAGTATCCGGCCCGATTTACCCACTTCGACTGGGTGAACCCGCAAGCACCCAAGGGCGGTACGTTGCGGGTCATGGCGTTTGGCACCTTCGATACGCTCAACCCGTACACTTTCAAGGGGACCAGCCCGGTCACCACCCCCGGCTTCCTGCAATACGGCATCAACGAACTCAACGAACCGCTGATGGTCGGCACTGGCCAGTACGCGCCATCCGGCGATGAGCCGGCGTCCAGTTATGGCCTGATCGCTCGCTCGGTGGAGTACAGCGAAGACCGCAGTTGGGTGGTGTTCAATCTTCGCCCTGAAGCACGTTTTCATGACGGCACCCCGATCACCGCCTACGACGTCGCGTTCTCCTACCGTCTACTGCTCAAGGAAGGCCACCCGCTGTACCGCACCAGCCTGCAGGAAGTGCTGCGGGTCGATATCCTCAACCCGCAGCGCATTCGCTTTGTGTTCAAGCGCGCCGGCAATCCGTTGTTGATCCTGCGTTTGGGCGAGCTGCCAGTGCTACCGCAGCATTACTGGAAAAATCGCGATTTCAAGGCCACCACCTTCGAACCGCCTCTGGGTAGCGGGCCCTACCGCATTACCTCAGTCACGCCGGGGCGGCAGATCGTCTTCGAACGGGTCAAGGACTACTGGGGCAAGGACCTGCCGGTCAATCGCGGCAAGTACAACTTCAATCGCATGGAGGTCGACTTCTACCGCGATAGCGGCGTGGCTTTCGAAGCGTTCAAGGCTGGCGAGTTCGACATCTATATCGAACATCAGGCGAAGAACTGGGACACCGGCTACAACTTCCCGGCAATTCGCCGTGGCGAAGTGATCAAGGCGCAGATCCCCCATCAGATCCCGACCCAGACCCAGGGCCTGTTCATCAACAGCCGCCGCCCGGCATTCGCCCAGGACAAGGTCCGTGAAGCGCTGGGACTGATGTTCGACTTCGAGTGGACCAATCGCACCCTGTTCAGCGGCGCCTACAAGCGCGCCATGAGCTACTACCCCAACAGCGAGTTCTCCGCCACCGGTTTGCCGGTCGGGCATGAATGGCTGCTGCTCAAGCCCTGGCGCGAACAGTTGCCGGCCAGGCTGTTCACCGAGCCATTCACCTTGCCGCAAACCGATGGTCGCGGCATTCCCCGGGAAACCCTGCGCAAGGCCCTGGGCCTGCTCGCCGAAGCCGGCTGGAAGCTCAATGGCCAGCGCCTGCAGAACGCTGCCGGGCAGCCGCTGCGAGTGGAGTTGTTGCTGGTCAACCCGAACCTGGAACGCATTCTCCAGCCCTACGTCGAGAACCTCGCCAGCATCGGCGTCGATGCACGGCTGCGCACCGTCGATCGCGCCCAATACAAGCAGCGCCTCGACCAGTTCGACTTCGACATGATCCTGATGACCCTCAACCAGACCCTCAGCCCGGGCCTGGAGCAATGGCAGTACTTCCATTCCAGTCAGGCTACCGTCAAGGGCAGCAAGAACTACGCGGGCATCGCCAACCCTGTGGTCGATCACCTGCTCGAACAATTGCTCGCGGCCAAGACCCGCGATGAGCAAGTCGCCGCCGGCAAAGCCCTCGACCGGGTGCTGCTGTGGCAGCACTTCATCATTCCCAACTGGTACCTCAATAATCACCGCCTGGCCTACCGCAGCCGGCTGGCCTTCGTCACCACGCCGCCCTACACCCTGGGCTTGAACACGTGGTGGCTGAAGTCTTCGGAGAAAGATCAATGAAACCTGTACGCGCCCTGCTCCTGCAGGCCAGCGGCCTGTTGTTCGCCGGGCTGGCCTGCGCCGCCCCGCAACACGCCCTGACCCTGTACAACGAGCCGCCGAAATACCCGGCAGGCTTCAAGCACTTCGACTACGTCAACCCCGACGCCCCCAAGGGCGGGATCTTCCGTCAGGCCGGCTTCGGCGGCTTCGACAGCCTCAACCCTTTCATCAGCAAGGGTGTGCCGGCCGACGATATCGGCATGATCTACGACACCCTGGCCAAACAGGGCCTGGACGAGCCGTTCACCGAGTACGGCCTGATCGCCGGGCAGATCGAAAAAGCCCCGGACAACAGCTGGGTGCGCTTCTACCTGCGCCCCGAAGCACGCTTCCACGACGGCCATCCGGTCCGCGCCGAAGACGTGGTGTTCAGCTTCCAGATGCTGACCAAGGACGGCGCTCCGATGTATCGCGGCTACTACAACGACGTGGCAGAAGTGATCGCCGAAGATCCCCTGCGCGTGCTGTTCAAGTTCAAGCACAGCAACAACCGCGAACTGCCGCTGATCCTTGGCCAGTTGCCGGTGCTGCCCAAGCACTGGTGGGCAGAACGCGACTTCAACAAGGGCAACCTGGAAATCCCCCTGGGCAGCGGCCCGTACAAGGTCAGCGAAGTCAAAGCCGGGCGCTCGATACGTTATGAGCGGGTCAAGGACTACTGGGGCAAGGACCTGCCGGTCAACCGAGGCTTCTATAACTTCGACGTCATGACCACCGACTATTACCGGGATAACACCGTCGCCCTGGAAGCGCTCAAGGCCGGGCAGTTCGATTTCTGGCAGGAAATGTCGGCAAAAAACTGGGCCAACGCCTACAACATCCCGGCGGTGAGTGAAGGCCGCATGGTCAAGGAACAGATCGCCAACGGCAACCCGACCGGCATGCAAGGTTTCGTCTTCAACCTGCGTCGCCCACTGTTCCAGGACGTGCGCGTGCGTCAGGCGCTGACGCTGATGCTGGACTTCGAATGGACCAACAAGCAGCTGTTCAACGGCGCCTACGCCCGCACCCGCAGCTATTTCGAGAACTCGGAAATGGCCGCCACCGGCCTGCCCGATGCCGATCAGCTGGCGATCCTCGATCCGTTTCGCAGTCAGTTGCCCACGCAGGTATTCGACGCGGCCTTTGAAAACCCGAAAACCGATGGCAGCGGCATGATCCGCACCCAGCAGCGGCAAGCCTACCAACTGCTGCAGGATGCCGGCTGGCGCATCGTCGACGACAAGATGGTCGATACCACCGGCAAACCGGTGGTCATCGAATTTCTTTTGGCCCAGACCGAATTCGAACGGGTGCTGCTGCCGTTCAAACGCAACCTGAGCGACCTGGGCATCGACCTGGTGATACGCCGGGTCGACGTCTCGCAATACATCAACCGCGTACGCTCGCGGGACTTCGACATGATCGTCGGCAGCTTCCCGCAGTCCAGCTCGCCGGGCAACGAGCAGCGCGAATTCTGGATGACGGCCGCCGCCGACAAACCCGGCAGCCGCAATTCCATGGGCCTCAAGGACCCGGTGGTCGACCAACTGGTCGAACAACTGATCAACGCCGACTCGCGCAAGAGCCTGGTGGCCCACGCCCGAGCGCTGGACCGGGTGCTGCAATGGGGCTATTACGTCATACCCAACTGGCACATCAAGACCTGGCGCGTGGCGTACTGGAACCACATCGGTCACCCAAAAGTCTCGCCAACATATGACATCGGCACGGCCACCTGGTGGGTCAAGCCCGACATCACGCCGGCGATAGAAGTCGAAACCAAACTGCAGACCGATCCTGCGGGCACGGAGTAATCAGATGCTGGCGTATATTTTTCGGCGACTGCTGCTGATCATTCCGACCTTGTTCGGCATTCTGCTGATCAACTTCGTGATCATTCAGGCGGCCCCCGGCGGGCCGGTGGAACAGATGATCGCCAAGCTTGAAGGCTTCGAAGGTGCCACCAGCCGTATTGCCGGTGGCGGCGCCGAAGTCTCGGTAGCCGGCTCGGCCTATCGCGGCGCCCAGGGCCTGGACCCGGCGCTGATCAAGGAAATCGAGCACATGTACGGCTTCGACAAATCGGCGCCGGAACGCTTGTGGATCATGGTCAAGAACTATGCGTCCCTGGATTTCGGCGACAGCTTCTTCCGCGACGCCCGGGTCATCGACCTGATCAAGGAAAAGATG
Source organism: Pseudomonas sp. GW821-FHT09H03 (assembly GCF_059415945.1). Classification (NCBI taxonomy): domain Bacteria; kingdom Pseudomonadati; phylum Pseudomonadota; class Gammaproteobacteria; order Pseudomonadales; family Pseudomonadaceae; genus Pseudomonas; species Pseudomonas sp. GW821-FHT09H03. Next base: position 47,782 of record NZ_JBWKOF010000024.1, read on the forward strand.
CCGGTGTCGATCTCCCTCGGGTTGTGGAGCACCCTGATCATGTACCTGGTGTCGATCCCCCTGGGGATCGCCAAGGCCACGCGCCATGGCAGCCACTTCGACGTGTGGACCAGTTCGGCGATCATCGTCGGCTACGCGATCCCCGCCTTCCTGTTTGCCATCCTGCTGATCGTGGTATTCGCCGGCGGCAGTTATCTGGACTGGTTCCCCTTGCGCGGGCTGACATCAAACAACTTCGATGAGCTGAGCATGGGCGGCAAGATCCTCGATTACTTCTGGCACCTGGCTTTGCCTGTGACCGCGCTGGTGATCGGCAACTTCGCGACCATGACCCTGCTGACCAAAAACAGCTTCCTCGACGAGATCAACAAACAGTACGTGGTCACCGCCAAGGCCAAGGGCCTGACCAACCACCGTGTGCTGTATGGCCATGTGTTCCGCAACGCGATGCTGCTGGTGATCGCCGGATTCCCGTCGGCCTTCATCGGCATCTTCTTCACCGGTTCGCTGCTGGTCGAGGTGATCTTCTCCCTCGACGGCCTCGGCCTGATGAGTTTCGAAGCGGCGATCAACCGCGACTACCCGGTGGTGTTCGGCACGTTGTTCATCTTCACCTTGCTGGGACTGGTGGTGAAATTGATCGGCGACCTGACCTACACCTTTGTCGATCCGCGCATCGATTTCGAAAGCCGGGAGCATTGAGATGAACCTGTCCCCCCTCAATCGCCGCCGCTTCGAACTGTTCAAGGCCAACCGCCGTGGCTGGTGGTCACTGTGGCTGTTCCTGATCCTGTTTGGCGCCAGCCTCGGCGCCGAGCTGATCGCCAACGACAAACCGCTGGCCGTGCACTACGACAACGGCTGGTATTTCCCGGCACTCAAGCGCTACCCGGAAACCACCTTCGGCGGTGAATTCCCGCTGGAAGCCAACTACAAGAGCCCGTACATCCGTGAACTGCTCAAGGCCAAGGACGCCTGGGTGCTGTGGGCGCCGATCCCCTACAGCTACCAGAGCATCAACTACGACCTGAAGGTTCCGGCGCCGGCGCCCCCTTCGATGGACAACCTGCTGGGCACCGACGACCAGGGCCGCGATGTGCTGGCCCGGGTGATCTATGGTTTTCGCATCTCGGTGCTGTTTGCCCTGACCCTGACCGTGCTCAGCTCGATCATCGGTGTGATCGCCGGTGCCCTGCAGGGTTTCTATGGCGGCTGGGTCGACCTGGCCGGCCAGCGCTTCCTGGAAATCTGGTCCGGGCTGCCGGTGCTGTATCTGCTGATCATCCTGGCCAGTTTCGTCCAGCCGAACTTCTGGTGGCTGCTGGGGATCATGCTGCTGTTCTCGTGGATGAGCCTGGTGGACGTGGTGCGCGCCGAGTTCCTGCGCGGGCGTAACCTGGAATACGTGCGCGCCGCCCGCGCCCTGGGCATGCAGAACGGTGCGATCATGTTCCGCCACATCCTGCCCAACGCGATGGTCTCGACCATGACCTTCATGCCGTTCATTCTCACCGGCGCCATCGGCACCCTGACCGCCCTGGATTTCCTCGGCTTCGGCCTGCCGGCGGGCAGCCCGTCCCTGGGTGAGCTGGTGGCCCAGGGCAAGTCCAACCTGCAAGCGCCATGGCTGGGAATCAGCGCGTTTACCGTGCTGGCATTGATGTTGAGTCTGCTGGTGTTCATCGGCGAGTCCGCTCGCGATGCCTTCGACCCGAGGAAGTGAAATGAATCAGGACAATCTGATCGAAGTGCGCGACCTGTCAGTCGAATTCGTCGTCGGCAATCGCTGCCAGCGCGCGGTCGAAGGCATCAGTTTCGATATCAAACGCGGTGAAACCCTGGCCTTGGTGGGCGAAAGCGGCTCCGGCAAATCGGTGACCGCGCACTCGATCCTGCGCCTGCTGCCCTACCCGCTGGCCCGGCATCCGTCCGGCACCATCGAATATTCAGGGCGTAACCTGTTGAGCCTGGATGAAAAAACCATCCGCCACATCCGCGGCAACCGGATCGCCATGATCTTCCAGGAGCCGATGACCTCGCTCAATCCGCTGCATTCGATCGAGAAGCAGATCAACGAGATATTGGGTATCCACAAGGGCCTGGTCGGCAAGGCCGCGACCAGGCGCACCCTTGAGCTACTGGAATTGGTCGGCATCCCCGAGCCGCACAAACGCCTCAAGGCCCTGCCCCACGAATTGTCCGGCGGCCAGCGCCAACGGGTGATGATCGCCATGGCCCTGGCCAATGAGCCGGAACTGCTGATCGCCGACGAGCCAACCACTGCGCTGGACGTGACCGTTCAGCTGAAAATTCTCGAATTGCTCAAGGAACTGCAGGCGCGCCTGGGCATGGCCTTGCTGCTGATCAGCCACGATTTGAACCTTGTGCGAAGAATTGCGCATCGCGTATGTGTCATGCAGCGAGGTTGCATCGTCGAACAGGCATCGTGTGAACAATTGTTCCGCGCGCCGCAGCATCCGTACACTCGGGAACTGCTGGCAGCGGAGCCCAGCGGGACGCCTGCGACCAACGTGATCGGCCCGCCCTTGCTGCAAGTCGAGGACCTGAAAGTCTGGTTCCCGATCAAGAAAGGCCTGCTCAAGCGCACAGTGGACTACGTCAAGGCAGTGGACGGCATCAATTTCAGCCTGCCCCAGGGCCAGACTCTGGGGATTGTGGGGGAAAGCGGTTCCGGCAAATCCACGTTGGGCCTGGCGATTTTGCGGCTGATCGGCAGCAAAGGCGCGATCCGTTTTGAAGGCAAGCAGCTAGACTGCCTGACGCAGAACGAGGTTCGCCCGTTGCGTCGGGAGATGCAGGTGGTGTTTCAGGACCCGTTTGGCAGCCTGAGCCCGCGGATGTGCGTGAGCGACATCGTTGGCGAAGGCCTGCGGATTCACAAGATGGGCAGCGCCGCCGAGCAGGAAACGGCGATAATTGCGGCATTGAAGGAGGTAGGTCTGGATCCGGAAACCCGGCACCGCTACCCCCACGAATTTTCCGGTGGGCAACGGCAGCGAATCGCCATTGCCCGGGCTTTGGTGCTGAAACCGGCGCTGATCCTGCTGGACGAGCCGACTTCGGCGCTCGACCGGACGGTGCAGCGGCAAGTGGTGGAGCTGTTGCGTTCACTGCAAGCCAAGTACAACCTGACGTATTTGTTCATCAGCCATGATCTGGCTGTTGTTAAAGCGCTGAGCCACCAGTTGATGGTGGTCAAGCATGGCCAAGTGGTCGAACAGGGAGACGCGCAAGCTATCTTTGCCGCCCCCCAACATCCGTATACACAGCAGTTGCTGGAAGCCGCTTTTTTGGCACCAGCCACTGCGCAATAACCTGAAAGAGGAGCAACACATGGGTTTTCTCGCCGGTAAGCGCGTACTGATCGTCGGTGTCGCCAGCAAGCTGTCCATCGCATCCGGCATCGCTGCCGCCATGCATCGCGAGGGCGCTGAGCTTGCCTTCACTTATCAGAACGACAAACTGAAAGGTCGTGTTGAAGAATTCGCACAAGGCTGGGGTTCGAGCCCTGAGCTGTGCTTCCCGTGCGACGTGGCCAGCGATGAAGAAATCGCCAAGGTCTTCGAAGAATTGAGCAAGAAGTGGGACGGCCTGGACTGCATCGTGCACTCCGTGGGCTTCGCCCCGGGCGACCAACTGGACGGCGACTTCACCGAAGCCACCACCCGTGAAGGTTTCCGCATCGCTCACGACATCAGCGCCTACAGCTTCGTGGCCCTGGCCAAGGCCGGTCGCGAAATGATGAAAGGCCGCAACGGCAGCCTGCTGACCCTGTCGTACCTGGGTGCCGAGCGCACCATGCCTAACTACAACGTAATGGGCATGGCCAAGGCTTCGCTGGAAGCTGGCGTACGTTACCTGGCCGGCTCCCTGGGCCCGGACGGCACCCGCGTGAACTGCGTATCGGCAGGCCCGATCCGCACCCTCGCCGCTTCCGGCATCAAGAACTTCCGCAAGATGCTGGCCGCCAACGAAGCGCAAACCCCGCTGCGTCGCAACGTCACCATCGACGAAGTCGGCAACGCCGGCGCCTTCCTGTGCTCGGACCTGGCGTCGGGCATCAGCGGCGAAATCATGTACGTGGACGGTGGCTTCAACACCACGGCCATGGGCAGCATCGAAGAGTAATCTTCGACCGGCCTGAAAAAACCCGCCTTTTGGCGGGTTTTTTGTGCCTGCGATTTCGCCGCACGTGCAGAATCTGTGGGAGCTGGCCTGCTGGCGATTAGGCCGGCACATCCAACATCTCTGGTGACTAATACTCCGCCACCGCTGGCAAGCCAGCTCCCACAGGGATTGATCGCCAGCCGTGATTTTTTGTGTTCACTGAAGATCAAACTGTGGGAGCTAGCCTGCTGGCGATGAGGCCGGCACATCCAGCATCAAGGGCGACTGACACGCAGCCATCGCCGGCAGGCCAGCTCCCACAGGGATTGTTTTCCGGCCAGATTTTTTGTGATCACTGAAGATCAAATTGTGGGAGCGGGCTTGCTCGCGAAGGCAGTGTGTCAGCCAACAATGATGTTGAATGTGCCCGCGCTCATCGTCGGAACGCCGCCCCGAGCAAGCCTCTTCCCACAGGAGGATGTGTGTTTAATCAACGATCTGTGTGTCCAGGCACTTGGCAAACAATTGCTGTATCGGCTGCGTCCGCTGGCTGTATCGTTGCAGCAGCACTATCTCCCGATAGAACGTCAACGCCCCCAACCGAATGATCCGCACCTTTGCTCCATGCTCGAGCCACAACCCCGCCTCGGGCAGCAGCGATACACCCAATCCGCATTCGACCATTTTCACAATGGCCTCCAGCTCATCCAGTTCCAGCGTGACATGCACATCGAGTTGCTGTTCACGCAGGAACCGCGTCACCAGACGCCCGCCGAAGGAGTTGCGGTCGTAGCGTACATGCGCATGTTCGGCCAGCAGTTGCAGCGGATCGTCCCCTTCAAGCTGCGCTGGCACAATCAGTACGAACGGCTCTTTGCGGATGACTTGTATCGACAGTTCCTTGGGCAATTCGAATGGTGGTTTGATCACAATGGCCAGGTCCACTTCGCCGGTATCGACCTGGCTCAACAGGTTCAACGAAACACCGGGCACCAGTTTCGCTTCCAGCAACGGTGCCTGTTGACGCAAACGCAGCAGGGCCTGTGGCAGTAATCCGGTCTGCACCGTGGCCACTGCACCGATTTTCAGTTCGCCGCGAAAATCGCTGACATCCTCGCTGACAGCCATGCGTGCGAAAATGTCCAGCATCTCCCGGGCCATCGGCAACGCACGCTGGCCGGCGGCATTGAGCAATGCCTGGCGTCCTGTGCGATCGAACAGACGAATACCCAGCGTCTGTTCCAGGTTGCGGATCTGCGCACTCACCGCCGACTGGGTCAAGCCTGTGTGCATGCCTGCCGCAGCAAAGGTGCCGTAGCGCGTCACGGCAATGAAGGTTTTCAGTTCGCGCAACATAGGCTTCTCGACTGATCGAAATAATTTGAGCTCGCTGCAAAAACTATCGTCTTTCAATCGAAATGCACAGGGGTAAACTCAGACTCAACTGCAGACAGTCGAGAAGAGCCCATGCAACTATCCCCGTTTCACCTGGCCATCCCGGTTTACGACCTGAATGCCGCACGCACCTTCTACGGCCAAGTGTTCGGTCTGGAAGAAGGTCGCTCCAGCGACCATTGGGTGGATTTCAATTTCTTCGGCCATCAACTGGTCATTCACCTGGCGCCGAAAAACGCCTCCCAGGAAGCTGCTCACACCAATGCCGTAGACGGTCACAACGTGCCGGTACCGCACTTTGGCGTGGTATTGGGCATGCCCGAATGGGAAGCACTGGCACAGCGCCTGCAAGCACTGGGCACTGACTTCGTGATCGAACCGGGCATTCGTTTTCAGGGGTTGGTGGGCGAGCAAGCGACGATGTTTCTGCTCGATCCGTGCGGGAATGCCTTGGAGTTCAAGGCATTCAAGGACATCGATCAGTTATTCGCCAAATAAATCCTGCCTGCCCTGGACACTTGAGCTGAGCGAAGCCATGACTGAATTCAAAATTCGATCGTGCCTTGATGACAAATATCATCGAGAGCCGCCATTAAGCGCTCCACCGAACGATGGATGTCGGGATCGAATTCGAGCTGAGCGATACTGAAGCGAATGTCATAACCGCGATGCAGCGTCGCGTTGCGCTCGTCGAGAATCTCTTCGAGCCGCGCCCTGATCGCGCTGATTTCCACGGCGCCGGACCCTGTCAGCAACGCCGCGAACTCATCGCTACCCAGCCGGCCGATCACGTCGCTCTCACGAAAAGCGATACGCAGCACATCGGCAAAGGTTTTCAGCGCATCGTCGCCTTCGGTGCGGCCATACAGTTCGTTGATACGTTTGAACTGATCGAGATCGAAAAACAGCAGGGTCGCCGGTTTGTCCAGTTCCTGACACGCATCCAGCCCAAGCTGCGCCAAGGCCTGAAAGCCATGCCGATTCGAGAGCAACGTCAACTCATCCATGCTTGCCATTTGCACAGCCATCAACTCCCGTTCGGCTTCGCGTGCCAGATCCCGTAGCCGTTCGCGCTGCTGCAGCGCACTGTCGAAAACCTTGGTCGCGGCACCCAAGCCTGTTGTAACCGGATTGCCTGGAGTAATCATCATCCACTCCGTTGAAGGGTATACACATTAGAGATGGCAATGACCGGTTTGACTCCCGCCAGGACTACCGCTGGTCAGCTGCCCTCCAGTGGACACGGCCCTCCGGCGCCAGCCCAGAGCTTGAATTGAGTGACGAAGACGTCGTGCGGCACCGGCACGGGCGCACGGTTGCCGCCCGGATTCCAGCCCCACAGCACCAGTTTGTCATCACTGACGTGCTTGATCAGCGCCGCGAAATCCCGATCGCCATTGCCGGAACGGTCCTTGATCATCGCGCACAAGCGGTCGGCCGGCAGGCCGATCCAGGCCATGCGCTGCGCCGCCGGCGGCAGGCTCCAGTGCGGTGCGCCCGGAGGCGCGTGGGGGCCGTAACTGGCAGGCGGATTGCTTTCGCCATGGCACGAGGCACAGGGCAAACCGGCCGCCCCCTTGCCATCCAACCCGCGCACCACGTTCATCCCATGGGGAATCCCGGCATCGAATTGCAGTGGTGAGTCACCCGGAATATGGCAGTTCTGGCAGCGCGGGCTCTGGAAAACCTTTTGTACGGTGCCGAACGCCTGCAAGGCTTCCCGGTCGTCAGCCAACAGCTCGGTTGCATAGATAAACAGGCCAATCAGCAGCACCGCCCCGAGTAGCCAATGATGTCGTTTCATCTCACACCCCCGACAACTGCAGCGGCAACTCGCGCAAACGCTGGCCAGTCAGGGCATACACCGCGTTGGCTACTGCCGGCGCCGTCGGCGGCACACCCGCCTCGCCTATGCCGCCCGGCTTGTCGCTGCTGGGCACGATGTGCACTTCCACCACCGGCATCTCGTTGAGCCGCAGCACCTGATAGTCGTGATAGTTGGACTGCACCACCTGCCCGTCCTTGATCGTCAGTTTGCAGTGCAAGGCAAACCCGAGGCCGAAGGTGATACACGACTCCATCTGCGCGGCAATGCTCTGCGGGTTGACCGCAATGCCGCAGTCCACCGCACACACCACCCGGTGCACACGAATTACCAGGTTGTCCTGGGACACCTCGGCGACCTGCGCCACGTAGCTGCCGAAGGATTCATGCACCGCCACGCCCAAGGCATGACCATCCGGCAAAGGCGCTTTCCAGTCGGCCCTCTCCACAGCCAGGTTCAACACGCCAAGATGGCGCGGATGGTCCTTGAGCAAGGTGCGTCGATACTCGACCGGATCCTTGCCGGCAGCGGCGGCCATTTCGTCGATCAATGACTCCATGACGAATGCGGTGTGGCTGTGACCCACAGAGCGCAACCACAGCACGCTGATCCCGGTTTGCGGTGAATGCAGTTCGACCTGATGATTGGCCAGGCCCTTGATATACGGGCTGTCGGCGACGCCTTCGACGGAGGTCTTGTCGATGCCGTCCTTGACCATCGTCGCTTCGAGGGAGGTGCCGGCCATGATCGACTGGCCGACCAGCACGTGTTTCCAGGCCAACGGCAAGCCATCGGCCCCCAGGCCAATCCTGGCATGGTGCAGGAACGCCGAGCGGTAATAGCCGCCGCGGATGTCATCCTCCCGCGCCCACACGGTTTTCACCGGCCCGCCCGCCGCCTTGGCGACATACACCGCTTCGCTGACGAAATCCGAAGTCGGATTGGCCCGGCGCCCGAATCCGCCACCAAGAAACTCGGTGTGAATCTCGACCTGCTCGGGTGTGAGCCCGGTGATTTTCCCCGCGATCATCTGGTCCAGGGTCTGGAACTGCGTACCGGTCCAGATCTCGCACTTGTCCTGGCTGATGCGCACCGTGCAGTTGAGCGGCTCCATCGGTGCGTGGGCCAGATAAGGCACGCTGTACTCCACGTCGATGGTCTTCGCCGCCTTCGCCAGCGCCGCCTGGGTATCGCCCGCCTTGCCCGCGTCCAGCCCCTGTGTGGCAGCAAGTTTGCGGAAACTTTCCAGCATGGCGCCGCTGTCGAGCCCGGCATTGGGCCCCGCCTCCCACTCGATTTTCAGCGCATCGCGGCCCAGCTTCGCCGCCCAGTAGTGATCGGCGATGACCGCCACCCCCGTCGGCACCTCCACCACTTTATGCACGCCGGGAATCGCCAAGGCCCCGGCACCTTCGAAGGACTTCAGGCTACCGCCGAACACCGGCGGCCGGGCAACCATGGCCGTCATCAAGCCGTCGAACTGCACGTCCATGCCGAACTTCGCCCGGCCGCTGATTTTTTCCGGGGTGTCCAGGCGTTGTGTGGGTTTGCCGATCAGCCGCCAGTCCTTCGCCTCCTTGAGTTTGATCGAGGTTGGGTCAGGCGTGGGGAGCTTGCCGGCGTCATCGGCCAGCTCGCCATAAGTCGCGCGGTGTTCACCGGCAATCACGACGCCCGACTCGGTGTGGATTGCCGACGGTGCAACGTCGAAACGCTTGGCGGCAGCCTCGATCAACATCAGGCGAGCGGCTGCACCCGCCTGGCGGTAACGATCGAACTCCATCCAGGTCGAGGTCGAGCCGCCGGTGATCTGCATCCCGCCAAACCCGGCCATGCCGTAATCGGCGGCTGATGCCGGGGAGTGCTCGACGCGGATTTTCGACCAGTCGGCGTCCAGTTCTTCGGCAATCAGCATGGTCAGGCCGGTCCAGATGCCCTGGCCCATTTCCGAATGACCAAGCAGTACGGTGACGCTGTTGTCATTGCCGATGCGCAGGAAGGCATTGGGGGCGAACACGTTGCCCTGATTCTCTGCGCCCATGGCAAAACGGTGTGCCCCGGGAATGACAAACGCCACCACCAGACCGCCACCGAGCAAAGCACTGCCCTTGAGAAAGCCGCGGCGCGATAACCGATTGATACGGCTCATGGTCTTCTCACCCCAGTTCGGCAGCGCGTTTGACCGCCGCGCGAATCCTTGGATAGGTGCCGCAACGACAGATGTTGCCCGATAATGCCTGGTCGATATCGCTGTCGGTCGGTTGCGCAATTTTCGCCAGCAAGGCCGCCGCTGACATGATCTGCCCGGACTGGCAGTAACCACACTGGACCACATCGAGTTCCGCCCAGGCCTGTTGCACCGGGTGCGTGCCGTCAGTGGAAAGGCCCTCGATGGTGAGGATTTTCTGGCCATGGGCCACGGCCGTGGCGGGGGTGATACAGGAACGCCGCGGTGCGCCGTCGACGTGCACCGTGCAGGCACCGCACTGGGCCATGCCGCAACCGAACTTGGTACCGGTCAGGTGCGCGACGTCGCGCAGGACCCACAACAGGGGCATATCGGCGGCTACATCAAGCTCCTGGTCCTGGCCATTGATGTTCAGGGTCAGCATTGCGCATTTCCTCAGACTCACGGTGATCTGAAGGGGCGCAGCTACAGCAGTACCGTGCCTGCGCGCGCCTCGGGTTATCCCTTCAGCTAAGCGCAGTTTTAATGGAACGCCGAGGCGCATCGACCACCGGTAAAAAAATCTGTCCGAATGTGCCTTCAAAACAACCATGCCCCACTCCCCTGTAGGAGCGAGCATGCTCGCGATGGTCTGTCATTCACCGCTGGCTTGCAGGTGTACATATCCATTCCTGCGCCAACGGTTACTCAACACTCACGCCACCCACCCTGTAGGAGCGAGCATGCTCGCGATGGACGCGAGAACGCCGTGGGGCATCAGGCACCCAGCGTCTTCGTTGACGACCTTCGCGAGCATGCTCGCTCCTACAGGGAATCGGCACAAGCCAATAGCAGCCTTTACCGTAGCGGCGAGCCGGTTCATCAGGCGACCACTGCGCACTACGCTGAACGTGAAGAATGTATTCGACAAAACCTACTACACCGGGCTCGGCAACTTCGGCATCGGTTTCTATGGCGAGCCCCGCTCGTTGCAACTGAGCACCCGTTGGGATTTCTGAGCGCGGGTCGATCTACGGTACTGCCGAACGCGCTGTGGCTGGCTACGCTTTAAATCCTGCCCGCATAACCTGCCGAGGAGTGCCTGCCATGCAACGCGTCCAAAAACTCACGCCCTGCCTGTGGTTCGATAATGAGGCCGAAGAAGCCGCGAAATTCTACTGCTCGATCTTCGATCACTCGAAAATCACCGCAACCACCCACTACAGCGAGGCCGGTTTCGAGTTCCACGGCAGGCCTGCGGGCTCGGTGATGACCGTCAGTTTCGAACTCGACGGACAGAGTTTCACCGGTCTCAACGGCGGGCCGCAGTTCAAGTTCAGCGAAGCGACCTCGTTTCAGGTCAACTGCCAGACCCAGGACGAAGTCGACCATTTCTGGGGCAACCTGTCCGCCGGCGGCCCTGTCGAAGCCCAGCAATGCGGCTGGCTCAAGGACAAGTTCGGGTTGTCCTGGCAGATCGTTCCGATCGTATTGATGGACATGATGAAAGACCCCGACACGAAGAAATCGCAACGGGCCATGGAAGCCATGCTGCAAATGAAAAAACTCGATATCGCGGCGTTGCAGCGAGCCTTTGACGGCGAGAGCTAATACACTCGGGTGCTGAACTGCCGAGGACCGACCATGAAGCATGCCGCTGCCAAAGACGCCAACAAGGCTCCGCGTTTCTGGCGCGATGATGCCCTGCCCTTTATCGAGGCCCGTTCCATCGCCGACGGGCGCGAGGTCTGCTACACCCGGCATGCCCACGAGCATTTTTCCATCGGTGCCATTACCGCCGGGCGCAGCACCTACCTCCATGAGCAGTCGGCATTCGAAGTCAGCGTCGGCACCGTGGTGCTGATGAACCCTGGCGATGTCCACGCCTGCAACCCCATCGACGACCAGCCCTGGTCGTACCTGATGCTGTACGTCGACACGCCCTGGCTTACCGATTTGCAGCATCAACTGGGCTTCAGCAACGATTCGGCATTTCGCCGCTTCTCGGCCACACACACAGAGGACGCCAGCCTGTTTGCCGGTCTCCAGGATCTGTACGAGGTGCTGGTCGATCCGCAGCAGGAGGTGCTGCGCAAACACAGCGTGACAGTGGAGTTTTTCACCGAGGTGCAACTACGCCTCAACCCCGCCGATCACCCCCAGCGCGAACCCAACTTCAAACTCGAACGCGCCGCCGACTACATCCGCGAGCACTGCACGCAAATGCTCAAGCTCGAAGACATCTGCGCAGCGGCGCAACTGTCGCCGTCCTACCTGATCCGCGCCTTCAAGCAGCACTACGGCATGACGCCCCATGCCTTCCTGGTCAATCGGCGCATCCAGTTCGCCCGGGAGCAGTTGCGCAATGGCAAGCTGATTGCCGATGTGGCCCTGGAAGCGGGGTTTGCGGATCAGGCGCATTTTCAGCGGGCGTTTAAACAGCATTTGGCGGCTACGCCGGGGCAGTATAGATCGTGAAGGAGTGTTAAAGCCTCAAGCCATCTACCACTCCATTGATTTCCTTGAGAGAGTTCTAATCGCGCATGCACTCAGCAGCCCCCTGAAAGCTAAGCATCGCTTGCGATAGCCACCCGTCTGTTATGTGTCCCCCATGATAACGAACTTTAAACCACTCTCCATTATTAGCCGAGTCAAGTATTGAGACCCTATCACCCTTGATAATATAGGCTTTCGTAACATCTGCTGCTGACGGGGAGTTTGATAGATAAGCTCGACTAGCATCCACACAAGCATTAGCAGATATATTAGTACCAAGGAATTTTATCGAAAACTCTTCTTTTCCTTGTCGCTTGAAGTTCGTGACCTTTTCCAGATCGGAGTTTATCGGCTCTCTGGTCTGATTTCGATGGAGCTCACCCTGCTCAATCATGTAGGTTTCAATTACTGAAAATGGCCCGTCGCGCTTGACACTTGTCAACTCCCCACGATCATTAATATAGGGAGATCCAAACAGCTCTTCATACTCAGAAAAAACAACTGCACCATTTTTCTTTGACGCGATGAATAGTGCGTAAATATTGTTAGCGCCGCTCTCAAACAACTTTACAAACACGTCATTTATATGATTTTTGTTAACATCCATTAAAATAACTTCTTTACCGCCACCGCCCTCTATCACACCAGCTTTTAGAACACGCCATTCTACCTCCCCAAATCGATACAAATATTTATCGCCAACCAATTTTATGTAAATTCTATTGTTTTCAAACAGTTCAGCTTCAAACGTTTTAGAATATTCTTCCGCCTGCGATGCGTATGGAACTACTGCCTGCAAAAGCAGCACCAGCGAGAACAAACAAACTTTACCTCTTAAATATTTCATCGCTCTCACCAAAATAACGCTTCCATATACCAGACCCTACCGTGCTATCCCTTAGTGAGCTTTCGGAAAGCTTGTATTTTCTATAATGTCCTCCTCCGTGTACCGGGCAACTTGAAACTTTTAGCTTATCAATCAGTGCCAAAGCATATTTCTCCCGTTCATATGCATGATTAAACCCGCCATTCACACCAATAATTACTTTAATTAAGTCGTTATTTTTCGAGTACTTGCTCAGATCTCCCCAAGCGGATCCTTTCCTCCAAAACCAGCCGGCAGAGCCAGTAATAAATCGCACATTACTAGCAACAGCCTCCACAGAAGTAGCAATGGAAACTTGCTCACTGCTAAAATAGGCGTGGTAATTATCTATATGCGTCAGTTGTATCAAGCCCCTCCCATGGTAGTCGCTACCACCCCTATAACTGTTCCAGTGAACGGGTATTGAGTTGTCTCGGTTTTTATATTCCGTAGTTGTATTAAATGCATCACTCTCAACTGCAAGATTTGACAAAAATAACGCTTTATCCAGACAGGTATCAATCCTATATCTATCCATCGCCTCATTTAGTGCAATTAAAAAGGATTCCGCCTCAATATTTTTAACCTCCGGAAAACTGGATTTCTGAAAAAGACCATTGATTATTTGCTGCTCAGAAATCACAACTCGCATTTCATCCAGCGTAATATCTCTTTTGCAAGCACAAGAACGCTGTGTAAAAGCACCAATGAGCCCTATCGGATGAAAGTGATACGGCCTCCCCCACGAAGGCAACCCCACTTTCTCCGCCACCTCACTCCACCAACTGATCTGTTCGATCCGCTGCTTCTCCGCCTGCCAATTCCAGTGCGGCGTCGAGCCGCTGTGGCCGAGCAACTCATCCAGCGCATC
>NZ_JBWKOF010000025.1:0-55053 GCF_059415945.1 Pseudomonas sp. GW821-FHT09H03
ACTGCGCCTTTTCCCCGAATCCATTGCTCCCTCCTGAAAATAGGTCAGAAGGTGTAAACCTTATTCAGGACGGGACATCAGCCACAAAAAAGCCGCCTTCAACATCGAAGGCGGCGCTTTTTACGACCGGTGGGTGTCAGGTCAGACCTTGACGATCCAGCCCGCTGGTGCTTCGACGTCGCCGGTTTGCACCCCGGTCAGCTCTTTGTAGAGCTTCTGGGTGACCGGACCGACTTCGGTTTCGCTGTGGAACACGTGCAGGTGGTCGTTGTAGCTGATGCCACCGATTGGCGTGATCACGGCAGCGGTACCGCAGGCGCCGGCTTCCTTGAAGTCCGCCAGCTTGTCGATGAACACGTCGCCTTCAACCACTTCCAGGCCCAGACGGGACTTGGCCAGTTCGATCAACGACAGGCGGGTGATGCCTGGCAGTACCGACGGCGAGTTCGGGGTTACGAACTTGTTGTCGTGGGTAATCCCGAAGAAGTTGGCCGAACCGACTTCCTCGATTTTCGAGTGGGTCATTGGGTCCAGGTAGATGCAGTCGGCAAAGTGGGCTTTCTTGGCCTGGGAGCCTGGCATCAGGCTGGCGGCGTAGTTGCCACCGACCTTGGCGGCACCGGTGCCTTGTGGCGCGGCGCGGTCATAGCTGGAGATGAGGAAGTTGTGCGGAGTCAGGCCGCCCTTGAAGTAGGCACCGACCGGGATGCAGAAGATCGAGAAGATGAACTCGGGGGCGGTGCGCACGCCGATGTTGTCACCCACGCCGATCACGAACGGGCGCAGGTACAGCGCGCCGCCGGTGCCATAAGGCGGGATGAAGCGCTCGTTGGCGCGGACCACTTCCTTGCACGCTTCGACGAACTGCTCGGTGGACACCTGCGGCATCAGCAGGCGGGCGCAGCTGCGTTGCATGCGCGCGGCGTTCTGATCCGGGCGGAACAGGTTGATCGAGCCGTCCTTGCAGCGGTAGGCCTTCAGGCCTTCAAAGCACTGCTGGCCATAGTGAAGGGCAGTGGAGCCTTCGCTGATGTGCAGCACGTTGTCTTCGGTCAGGGAGCCTTTATCCCACTCACCGTTGCGCCAGTGCGACAGGTAGCGTTTGTCTGTCTTGATGTAGTCAAAACCCAGCTTGTCCCAATTGATGCTTTCGTTACCCATGACACCCTCTATCACTGAACAACCGTCGAAACGGTTCAAGGCTTCTGACATTTTTTTGGATGGGGACAACAATACTTCATTCCGGGCCGGTTTCGCAGCCCGGACTATCGGCTAATCGGCAGAAATAGTGTCGCTCTGGAGAATTCGCGAGCAAGCCCGCTCCCACAGTAGTTTCTGGTGTTTGCAAAATTTGTGTTCACTGCAAATCCCCTGTGGGAGCGGGCTTGCCCGCGAAGAGGCCATCAGCCACGCCACCCATTGTCCTGGATCACAGGTGCAGCGCGTGGCCAAGGGCCCGCAACGCCGCTTCCTGCACTGCCTCGCCGAGCGTCGGATGGGCATGGATGGTGCCGCCGATGTCTTCCAGCCGCGCGCCCATTTCCAGGCTCTGGGCAAACGCCGTGGACAATTCCGACACCCCGACGCCCACCGCCTGCCAGCCGACAATCAGGTGATTGTCCCGACGGGCGACCACTCGCACGAAGCCGCTTTTGGACTCCAGCGTCATCGCCCGGCCATTGGCGGCGAACGGGAAGCTCGAGACGAAGCAGTCCAGCCCCGCAGCCTTGGCGTCGTCCGGGGTCTGGCCGACCACCACCAGTTCCGGGTCGGTAAAGCACACGGCAGCAATGGCGGTCGGGTTGAACTCGCGGGTCTTGCCGCTGATCAGCTCGGCGACCATCTCGCCCTGGGCCATGGCCCGGTGCGCGAGCATCGGCTCACCGCTGAGGTCGCCGATGGCATAGACGTTGCGCATGCTGGTCTGGCAGCGATTGTCGATCTTGATCGACGAACCGTTCATCTGCAGATTCAGCGCTTCAAGGTTCCAGCCCTGGGTGTTGGGCTTGCGCCCGACAGCCACCAGCACCTGATCGGTTTCCAGGTTCAGGGTGTCGCCATTCGGCTCCAATACCTGCAGTGTATTGCTAGAATAATCAAAGTCTTGCACGCTATGTTTCAAGTAAAGCTTCACGCCAAGTTTTTTCAGTTCGTCATGAACCGGTTGGGTCAATTCGGCGTCATAGGCCGGCAGGATGCGCTCCTGCGCCTCGACTACGCTGACCTCGGCGCCTAGCTTGCGATAGGCAATACCCAGTTCCAGGCCGATGTAACCGCCACCCACCACGATCAAGCGTTTGGGCACCGAGGTCGGCGCCAGGGCTTCGGTGGAAGAGATGATCGGCCCGCCAATCGGCAGCATCGGCAGGTTCACGCTCTTCGAACCGGTGGCCAGCACCAGATGCTCGCACTGGATGCGCGTGTCGCCGACCTCGACGGTCTTGCCGTCGATGACCCTGGCCCAGCCCTGTATGACCTGGACCTTGTTCTTCTTCAGCAGCGCCGCAACGCCGGTGGTCAGGCGGTCGACGATGCCGTCCTTCCATTCCACGCTCTTGGTGATATCCAGGCTTGGCGCCGAAACACTGATACCCAGGGCCGAGTGCTGGCTGTGGTGTTGTGTCTGGTGGAACTGCTCGGCCACGTGAATCAGTGCCTTGGACGGAATGCAGCCGATGTTCAGGCAAGTACCGCCCAGGGATTGGCCTTCCACCACAATGGTCGGGATACCCAGCTGGCCGGCACGGATCGCCGTCACATAACCGCCAGGGCCGCCGCCGATGATCAATAGCTTGGTGCTCAGAGACTGCATGCCTTACTCCATGAACAGGGTTGCGGGTTGTTCGAGCAGGCCGCGTACGGCCTGGATGAAGAGCGCCGCGTCCATGCCATCGACCACGCGGTGATCGAAAGAGCTGGAGAGGTTCATCATCTTGCGGACCACGATCTGGCCTTTGATCACCATCGGCCGTTCGACGATCTTGTTGACGCCGACGATGGCCACTTCCGGCAGGTTCAGCACCGGGGTGCTGACGATGCCGCCAAGGGCGCCGAGGCTGGTCAGGGTGATGCTCGAGCCGGACAGTTCGTCGCGGCTGGCCTTGCCATTGCGGGCAGCGGTGGCCAGGCGGGAGATTTCCGCCGCGTTGTCCCACAGGCTGCGGGCCTCGGCATGGCGCACTACTGGCACCATCAAACCGATGTCGGCCTGGGTGGCGATACCCACATGCACCGCGCCGAGGCGGGTGATGACCTGGGCTTCGTCGTCGTAACGGGCGTTGATCTGCGGGAAATCACGCAGGGCAACGACCAGGGCGCGCACCAGGAACGGCAGCAGGGTCAGCTTGCCGCGAGTGGCGCCATGTTTTTCGTTGAGGTGTGCGCGCAACTCTTCCACGGCAGTGACGTCGATTTCTTCGACATAGCTGAAATGCGCGGCGCGCTGGGTGGCGTCCTGCATGCGCTGGGCAATCTTGCGGCGCATGCCGATCACCGGGATCTGTTCTTCGTCGTTACGCTGGGCGTAAGCGGCAGAGGCAGGTGCCGATGCATTCGACTGACCCTGGGCCAGGTAGGCATCGAGGTCGTCGTGCAGCACGCGACCGGCCGGGCCGGTGCCGCGAACCAGACGCAGTTGAATGCCGAGGTCCAGTGCATGCTTGCGCACGGCCGGGGAGGCCAACGGGCGCTCATCGGCTTCGCGGGCTACCATCGGGCCTTGGCAGACGGCGGCTCGTGGTGCTGCAGCAGCGACCGGTTTGCTTTGCACTACGGCTTCAACTTTCGGCGCCGCAACCGGCGCTTCTTTAACCACGGGCGCAGCAGGCTGAGCTGACTCCTTGACGTTGCCCGCGCCTTCGACTTCGATACTGATCAGCACACTGCCGACCGCCATCACTTCGCCAGGCTGGCCGCCCAGGGCAATCACCTTGCCATGAACCGGCGACGGAATATCGACCATCGCCTTGTCGGTCATCACATCGGCGAGCACCTGATCCTCGACGACCATGTCGCCGACCTTGACGTGCCACACCGACAATTCAACTTCTGCGATGCCTTCGCCAATGTCCGGCATCTTGATAACGTGAGTACCCATTCAGACCTCCATGACCCGTTTCAAAGCCGCGCCCACTCGGGACGGACCAGGGAAATACGCCCACTCTTGCGCGTGCGGGTAGGGGGTATCCCAACCGGTGACGCGTTCGATCGGCGCTTCCAGGTGGTGGAAGCAGTGCTCTTGTACCAGTGCAGCCAGTTCCGCACCGAAACCGCAGGTGCGGGTGGCTTCGTGGACGATCACGCAGCGCCCGGTTTTCTTCACCGACTTGGTGATGGTTTCCAGATCCAGCGGCCACAGGCTGCGCAGGTCGATCACTTCGGCATCGATACCGGTCTCTTCCGCGGCGACTTGCGAGACATACACGGTGGTGCCGTAGGTCAGGATGGTCACGGCCTTGCCCGGGCGGGTGATGGCGGCGACGTCCAGCGGCACCGTGTAGTAACCGTCCGGCACTTGTGCGGCAGGGTGTTTCGACCACGGGGTTACCGGGCGATCGTGGTGGCCGTCGAACGGGCCGTTGTACAGGCGTTTTGGCTCAAGGAAGATTACCGGGTCATCGTTTTCGATGGAGGCGATCAGCAGGCCCTTGGCGTCGTAAGGGTTGGACGGCATTACCGTGCGCAGGCCGCAGACCTGGGTGAACATCGCTTCGATGCTCTGGCTGTGGGTCTGGCCGCCATAGATGCCGCCGCCACAAGGCATGCGCAGGGTCATTGGCGCGGTGAATTCACCGGCTGAGCGATAGCGCAGGCGCGCCGCTTCGGAAATGATCTGGTCCGACGCCGGGTACACGTAGTCGGCGAACTGGATCTCGGCCACCGGGCGCAGACCATAGGCGCCCATGCCCACGGCGACGCCGACGATGCCGCTTTCGGAGATCGGTGCGTCGAACACCCGGGAGGTGCCGTATTTGTTCTGCAAGCCTTCGGTGCAACGGAACACGCCGCCGAAGTAGCCCACGTCCTGGCCGAACACCACGACATTGTCATCGCGCTCAAGCATCACATCCATGGCCGAGCGCAGGGCCTGGATCATGGTCATGGTGGTCGTGGTCATGGCGGTTTCCAGCTGGATATTGTTGTTGTGATCGTTCATGTCAGATCCCCAACTCTTGACGCTGGCGCTTCAAGTGCTCCGGCATCTCTTTGTAGACGTCTTCGAACATGGTCGCGGCGCTTGGAATCTGGCCGCCGGCGAGGGTGCCGTACTGTTCGGCTTCTTTCTGCGCGGCAATCACTTCGGCTTCCAGCTCGGCGCTGACGGCGGCGTGTTCCTCTTCGGACCACTGGCCGATTTTCACCAGGTGCTGCTTGAGACGCGCAATCGGATCGCCCAAGGGGAAGTGGCTCCAGTCGTCGGCAGGACGGTATTTCGATGGATCATCGGAGGTCGAGTGCGGGCCGGCGCGGTAGGTGACCCATTCGATCATGGTCGGCCCCAGATTGCGGCGCGCACGTTCAGCAGCCCACGCCGAGGCGGCATAGACCGCGACGAAATCGTTGCCATCGACGCGCAGGGAGGCAATCCCGCAGCCGACGCCACGACCGGCAAAGGTGGTCGCTTCACCGCCGGCAATGGCCTGGAAGGTGGAGATCGCCCACTGGTTGTTGACCACGTTGAGGATCACTGGCGCACGGTAGACGTGGGCGAAGGTGAGGGCGGTGTGGAAGTCGGATTCAGCGGTGGCACCGTCGCCGATCCAGGCGGAGGCGATTTTGGTGTCGCCCTTGATCGCCGAGGCCATGCCCCAGCCCACGCCTTGCACGAACTGGGTGGCAAGGTTGCCGGAAATGGTGAAGAAACCGGAATCCTTGACCGAATACATGATCGGCAGCTGACGTCCCTTGAGCGGATCGCGCTCGTTGGACAGCAGTTGGCAGATCAGGTCTACCAGCGGCACTTCGCGGGCCATCAGGATGCTTTGCTGGCGGTAGGTCGGGAAGCACATGTCGTCGATGTTCAACGCCAGGGCCTGGCCGCTGCCGATGGCTTCTTCGCCAAGGCTCTGCATGTAGAACGACATTTTTTTCTGACGCTGGGCGACCACCATGCGGTTGTCATAGATGCGCGTCTTGAGCATGGCGCGCATGCCTTTGCGCAGGATCTCGCTCGGTACGCCTTCAGCCCACGGACCGAGGGCGTTGCCCTGGTCGTCGAGCACGCGAATCAGGCCCTTGGCCAGATCAGCCGTGTCGGCAGGTTCAACGTCGATGGAAGGTTTGCGCACCGTACCGGCATCGGTCAGACGCAGGTAGGAAAAGTCGGTTTTGCACCCTGGGCGGCCCGAGGGTTCGGGAACGTGCAGGCGCAGCGGTTCATACGCTTGATTCATGGCTTTTTCGCTCGATCTTGTGAATTTCTTGTAGTGAGCTGACCGTCATTCTTCGATAAAAGAAATCTTGTCCTACAACAATCATAGGCCCGGCCAAGAAGAATATTTCTCTCTGTTTCATTGCGCTAAAGATCATTTGCAGATAAAAAATCTGCATAAGCATAAAAAACAGGTGGTTTTATCTCATGCGCAAACTGGACCGTACCGACATCGGCATTCTCAACAGCCTTCAGGAGAATGCGCGCATCACCAACGCCGACCTCGCACGTTCGGTGAACCTGTCGCCGACGCCGTGTTTCAACCGGGTCAAGGCGATGGAAGAATTGGGCCTCATTCGCGAGCAGGTGACGCTGCTGGACGCGGACCTGCTGGGGCTGCATGTCAACGTGTTCATCCACGTCAGCCTGGAGAAGCAGGTAGAGGAGGCGCTGCAGCATTTCGAAGAGGCAATCGCCGATCGCCCGGAAGTCATGGAGTGCTACCTGATGGCCGGCGACCCGGACTACCTGATCCGGGTGCTGGTGCCGACCATCCAGTCCCTGGAGCGCTTCATGATGGACTTTCTGACCAAGGTGCCGGGGGTGGCGAACATCCGCTCGAGCTTTGCACTCAAGCAGGTGCGGTACAAGACGGCGCTGCCTTTGCCGTCTAATGGTTTGACGTTGGGGGCTTGACGTTGGGGACTTGAAGCCAGCATGCCTGATCGTTCCCACGCAGTGGGAACGACAAGTCTTAAAACTGATTGATCGGAATTTTCAGGTAGGTAACGCCATTGTCTTCTGCTGGCGGCAAATTGCCCGCCCGCACATTCACCTGAATCGCCGGTAGCAACAGTGTGGGCATGCCCAGCCCGGCATCGCGCTGGGTGCGCATGGCGACGAAGGCGCCTTCGTCGATGCCGTCACGCACGTGGATGTTGCTTTTGCGCTGCTCGCCGACGGTGCTCATGCAGTGGGACTCACGGCCCTCGGGCGGGTAGTCGTGGCACACGTAGAGGCGCACGCTGGCGGGGAAGGCCAACAGTTTGTGGATTGAAGAGAACATCTGCTGGGCATTGCCGCCGGGAAAGTCGCAACGGGCAGTGCCCACATCCGGCATGAACAGCGTGTCCCCAACCAGAATCACGTCACCGTCGATCAAGTAGGCCATGTCCGCTGGCGTATGGCCGGGCACGTGCAGGGCGGTGGCCTTGAGGTTGCCGATCATGAACGATTCATCGGGTGCGAACAGGTGATCGAACTGCGAGCCGTCGACGCGAAATGACGGCTCCAGATTGAACAGCGCCTTGAACACGTCCTGGACCTTGCTGATCGACTCGCCAATGGCGATTTTGCCGCCAAGCTCCCTGCGCAGGTACGGCGCGGCGGACAGGTGATCAGCATGTGCGTGGGTTTCCAGCAGCCATTGCACCTGCAGTGCATGGGCGCGAATGAACGCGATGATTGTGTCTGCCTGGGTGGTCGCGGTACGCCCGGAAGCGGCGTCGTAGTCGAGCACCGGATCGACGATCGCACACAGACCGCCATCAGTCTCGTAGACCACGTAGCTGTAGGTCGAGGAGGCGGGGTCGAGGAAAGCTTCAATCAGCGCGGGCATGGACACGAACCTGTGCAGGGGAAGAAAAGTGAGTGATGGCTTGCAACACTTTATGTAAAAACATAATGTGTACAGCTTAAGTGACATTGAAGGCATCCTGCAAATGCAATCCGGTCTGACTGAATGTGAAGTCGCTCAACTGCGCGCCTCGGCCTCCAAGGCATGTGCGCTGCTCAAGGCCCTGGCCAACGAGGATCGCCTGTTGATCCTGTGCCAGCTGACCCAGGGTGAGCGCAACGTCGGCGAGCTGGAAAAAATGACCGGCGTGCGTCAACCGACCCTGTCCCAGCAATTGGGCATCCTGCGCGATGAGGGGCTGGTCGCGACCCGTCGTGAAGGCAAGTACATTTTCTACGGTCTCGCCAGTCACGAAGTGATCCAGGTGATGAAGACCCTCTCCGGGCTTTATTGCGGGGCTGTGCTTCAAAGCTGGGTGCAACCTTGATACCGGCCAGCGCAACTCAATAATGTGGGAGCGGGCTTGCTCGCGAAGGCGGCGTGTCATTAGACATATACGTTGGCTGACACACCGCCTTCGCGAGCAAGCCCGCTCCCACAGTTGTTTTTTGTTGAGGCCGGCAAAAATCCTTTCGTGCAACAAAAGGAACAAGCAATGAACGATCAACACTGGGGCCCATCCATCAGTGCAGATATCGTGGTCATCGGCGGTGGCTCGGCGGGTATCGGCCTTGTCGCCAGCCTGCTCAAGCGCAGCCCGCACCTGAGCATCACCGTGATCGAACCCAGCGCCCAACACTTCTATCAGCCGGCCTGGACCCTGGTCGGTGGTGGTGCGTACAACGTCAAAGATACCGTTCGGCCCATGGCGTCAGTGATGCCGCGCGGGGCCAATTGGTTGCAGGCTGCCGTGACGGGCATTGATCCGGACCAGCGCCAACTTACCCTCAGTGACGCGCGCACGGTCAGCTATCAAAACCTGGTCGTCTGCCCCGGCCTGCGCCTGGCCTGGGAGAAAATCGAAGGCCTGGAGGATACCCTCGGCCAACACGGAGTGACCTCCAACTACAGCTATCAGCACGCGACCTACACTTGGGAGCAGGTGCAGAAATTGCGCGGCGGCAAGGTGCTGTTCACCCAGCCCGCCATGCCGATCAAATGTGCGGGCGCGCCACAAAAGGCGCTGTACCTGTCCTGCGATCACTGGAACAGGACCGGTGTGCTGAACAACATTGACGTCGAATTCAATCTTGCCGGCGCGGCGCTGTTCGGTGTGGCGACATTTGTTGCGCCGCTGATGAAGTACATCGATAAATACAAGGCCCGGTTGGCGTTCAACTCGAACCTGGTAAAAGTCGACGGCCCGGCGAAAACCGCGTGGTTCGAAGTCAAGGACGCCGATGGCACGGTCACCCGCCAGGCAAAAATCTTTGATCTGCTGCACGTCGTGCCACCTCAAGTGTCTCCGGACTTCATCGCCCAGAGTCTGCTGGCCGACGCCGCCGGCTGGTGCGAGGTCGATCCTCACAGCCTGCAGCATCCACGTTATCCAGGCGTGTTCGCACTGGGCGATATCTGCGGTACCAGCAATGCCAAAACCGCCGCGGCGGTGCGCAAGCAGATAGTGGTCGTTGCCGAAAACCTGCTGGCCTTGCGCAAGCAACAAGCGCTGCCGCTGAAATACGACGGCTATGGTTCTTGTCCGCTGACGGTGGAGAAGGGCAAGGTGATCCTTGCCGAGTTCGGTTACGCGGGCAAGTTGTTGCCCACCTTTCCCCTCGACCCGACGACCGCGCGCCGCTCGGCGTGGTGGCTAAAGGCGACACTGCTGCCGTGGTTCTACTGGAACGGTATGCTCAAGGGCCGCGAGTGGCTGACGCGCATGTCCAAGGTCGACTGAGAACTCCCTATGTTGCTGGCAAGTCTGTTTGGCGTGGTGATGGGGTTGGTGCTGGGATTGACCGGTGCCGGTGGCGGGATTCTCGCGGTGCCGGCGCTGGTGCTGGGCTTGGGCTGGAGCATGACCCAGGCCGCCCCGGTGGCATTGTTTGCCGTGGGCAGTGCGGCGGCGGTCGGCGCCATTGACGGTTTACGCCATGGCCTGGTGCGCTATCGCGCGGCGTTGCTGATCGCGGCACTGGGTGCGGTGTTTTCCCCGGTGGGCATCTATTTTGCCCATCAGTTGCCGGAAAAAGTCCTGATGATCCTGTTCAGCCTGCTGATGGTCATGGTGGCCTGGCGCATGTTGCGCCGTGAACGCAAGGACGAGGGTCCCAGCGATCATGGCCACGCCAACTGGGGGCAGAAGAACTGCATGCTCGATCAACAAACCGGGCGCTTCTCCTGGACCGCCAAATGCACCGCGACGCTCGCGGCCCTCGGCGCCGTGACCGGGGTAGTGTCGGGGCTGCTCGGTGTTGGTGGTGGCTTTCTCATCGTGCCGGCTTTCAAGCAATTGACCGATGTGCAGATGCGCGGGATCGTCGCCACCTCCCTGATGGTGATCAGCCTGATTTCGGCTATTGGGGTGATCGGTGCGTTCCATGCGGGGGTGCGCATCGACAGTCTGGGGGTAGCCTTTATCGTCTCCAGCATCGTCGGCATGGTCATCGGCCGGCAGCTCTGCGCGCGGGTGCCGGCGCGGGCGTTGCAGGTCGGGTTTGCCAGTGTTTGCCTGGTGGTTGCCGCCTATATGTTGCTGCGCGCCTGAGCCTTACAGCGGCCGATACTGGAGGCTGAAACCCAGTTCGCTGGACTGTCCCTGTTCCAGCAAGCGCAACCCCGGCCGACCCGGCAAATGATGGGCATTGACCGGGTGGCTGACCGGTTCGATACAGAAAAAATCCAGGCCCACCGGGCAATACAGCAGGAAGTAATCACTGCCGGTAGCCTGGCAATTCAGCTCATAACCAAGGTCGGGTTGCTGGATCAGGCACTGGCCATCCCATTCGCAGAACCCATTGTCGACCAGCGTCTCGGGCAGCGCTTTGAGCTGCTGAAAATCCCATTCGGCGGGTAACGCGCTGAGCTGCGTCGGCAGTTTTCTCGCATCGCACAGCCATACCTGAGCGGCCGCAGCCTGCAGACGGGTGTTGGCGCTGCGCGGAAGATAGGGATGCAACCCCAGGCCGTGCCACGCGGCGCGTTCGGCCAGGTGGGTGACGTGCAACTCGATGCTCAGTTTGCCGCCAGCCAGATGGAAAAGCTGTACGGCGCGATAGGCGAAGGGGCTTGAGCTGTCCAGTTGCAGGACCGCTTCATCTGCCGAGTGCGAGACCACCTGCCACGCTTGCTGCCAGGCGCTGCCGTGAATCGGCAGGGGATCGGTGAGGCTGTTGGGCGCCAACGCCTGCCAGCCATCCGGGCATTGGAAGCCGCCATCGGCGATGCGGTTGGACCAGGGTATCAAGGGATAGCAGCCGAGTTTGCCGGGCAGGCCGGTGTTCAGCGCGCGCTCATCGGAGTGTCGGAGCAAGGGCTGCCCGGTGCTGCGCACGGTCCAGTTGACGATGCTGGCGCCGAGTTCAGGGGCGAGGGTGAGGTGGGTGAGTTCGTCTTCGAGTTCGATCAGTGTCAGCGACATGGAGACCTGCTTTCATATTGGTTGTGGCAAGGGAGGATGCGCCTCCCTTGCCTTGAACATCACAACACCAGATGCGGCAACCACAGCGACAGTGCAGGAATGTAGGTCACGGCCATCAGCACCAGGAACAGCACGCCGTAGAACGGCAGCAATGCTTTCACGGTTTTTTCGATACTCACCTTGCCCACTGCCGACCCCACGAACAATACCGCACCCACTGGCGGTGTGATCAATCCGATCCCCAGGTTCACCAGCATGATCATGCCGAACTGCACCGGGTCCACACCGATACCCAGAATCACCGGCATCAGGATCGGCGTCAGGATCAGGATCAGCGGCGCCATGTCCATCACCGTGCCGAGCAACAGCAGCATGACGTTGATGCACATCAGGATCACGTAACGGTTGTCCGACAGGGTCAGGAACATCGTGGTGATCTTCGCCGGGATCTGCATCAGGGTCATGATGTAGCCGAAGCTGGCAGCAAAGCCGATCAGGATCATCACAATCGAAATCGTGCGCACCGTGCGGTGCATCAGTTTCGGCAGTTCGCGCCACTTGTAGTCGCGGTAGATGAACATGGTCACGAAGAACGACCAGAGCACGGCAATCGCCGCCGACTCGGTGGCGGTGAAAATGCCCGACAGAATGCCGCCCAGGATGATGACCATGGCCATCAGGCCCCAGAGCGCTTCGCCGCAGATCTTCAGCGCTTCGCGCATCGGAATGACTTCACCTTTTGGGTAGTCACGCTTTTTGGCGAAGATCAGGCACAGCACCATCAGGCACGCGCTCATCAGCAGGCCCGGCACTACACCGGCCATGAACAGCGAGGCGATCGACACGGTGCCGCCGGCGGCCAGGGAGTAGAGCACCGAGTTGTGACTCGGCGGCGTCAGCAGGGCTTGCACCGAGCCGCTGACAGTGACCGCCGTGGCGAACTCCCGCGGATAGCCGCGACGCTCCATCTCCGGAATCAATACCGAACCGACCGAAGCGGTGTCCGCTACCGAGGAGCCGGAGATCGCGCCGAAGAAGGTCGAGGCCATGATGTTGACCAGGGACAGGCCGCCGCGCACGAAGCCCACCAAGACCCCGGCAAACGCCACCAGACGGCGGGACATGCCGCCCTCGGCCATGATCGCGCCGGCCAGGACGAAGAACGGAATCGCCAGCAAAGAGAACTTGTTCACGCCCCCGGCGACCTGAATCATCAGGGCCTGGAACGGGATGTCGATCCACCATGCGCCGATCAGCGCCGATAGCCCCAGGGCGTAGGCGACCGGCATGCCGATCAGGATCAAAGCGATAAAACTGCCGAGCAGTATCAGAGCGTCCATTTAGGCGGCACCTTCGTTTTCTTCAACGAGGTCGAAACGCACGACCCGACGGTTGCTCTGATCACCGAGCAAGAGTTTTTCCAGGACAAAGATCAAGGTCAGCACGCCGCCAATCGGAATCGGCATGTAGGTGATGCCCACACGCAGGGTTGGCATGGAGCTCATGAACTGGTTCCAGGTGGACAGGCAGAGCTTGGTGCCCCAGATGGCCATGAACAGGCAAATGGTCGCCATCAGCAGCTGGGAGAACACGCTCACGGCCTTGCGCATTTGCGGCGGCATGCGGTCGGTGAGCATCGCCACCGCCATGTGCGCGCCGGCGCGATAACTGGCGGCCGCGCCGATGAAGGTGAAGACCATCATCAGCAGAATGGCCGTTGGCTCCGGCCAGCTGGAGCCGGTGCCGAGGACGTAACGGGCGAAGACGCCCCAGGGGATCATCAGGGAAATGGCCAGGACCGACAGGCCCGCGACCCAGATGCAGGTCATGTAAATCCTGTCGTTGATGCGCAGCAATAGATTCTTCATCGGGTTTCACCGTAACCGGGCGCGCACTGACGTCAATCAACGTCAATGGGCGCCGGGCCTTTCTTCAATGCAGGGAGGGTTACTGGACGGCTTCGATGCGCTTGATCAGATCTGCGTACGGCGCGCCGTATTTTTCGCGGACCGAGGCGGTGGCTTCGTAGAAAGGTTTCTTGTCGACGGTGATGAACTCGACGCCTGCGGCCTTGAGTTTTTCTTCACTGCTGGCCGATTTTGCATCCCAGAGGATGCGCTCCTGGGCCTGGGCGGCCTTGGCGGTTTTCTTCACCAGGGCTTGCTGCTCAGGGGTGAGTTTTTCCCAGGTGATTTTCGACATCACGATCGGCTCGGGCAGGATCAGGTGACCGGTCAGGCTGTAGTACTTGGCGTTCTGGAAGTGGTTATGTTCAAGCAGGGTCGGCGGGTTGTTTTCCGCGCCGTCAATCACACCGGTCTGCAGGGCGCTGAAGATTTCGCCGGTATCCATTGCGATACCGTTGCCGCCCATGGCGTTGATGGTTTCGATGAACATCGGGTTGCCTTGTACGCGAATCTTCATGCCCTTGAGGTCGGCCAGGCTGCGTACCGGTTTCTTGGTGTAGATGTTGCGCGTACCGCCATCCATCCAGGCCAGGGCGACCAGGTTGAATTCGGAGTTGGTGATTTTGTCGAGGATCTCGTCACCGACTTCACCGTCGATGACTTTGCGCATGTGCGCCTGGTCGCGGAACACGAACGGCATGTTGAACACGTTTACGTCCGGCACTACTGGCCCGACGATGCCCAGGCTGACCCGGGCCATCTGGATGGCTCCAACCTGGGCCTGCTCGATCACTTCTTTTTCCGAACCGAGCACACCGCCGGCGAACATCTTGAAGGTCAGTTTGCCGTCGCTGTCGGCCACCAGGGTCTTGCCCAGTTGCTCTTCGGCCACCACGGTCGGGTAACCGGCCGGGTGAATGTCGGCGAATTTGATTTCCAGCGCGTGAGCGGCGCTGCTGAGGGAGAAGGCGAGGGGGAGTGCGGCGGCGAGCAAGGTGCGTTTGAAGTCCATGGGGGTGTCTCCAGTTTTATTGTTTTATTTTTTTTTGTTCAAGGCACAGCGTTGCAGCACAAGCAGTTGCGGTTCAGTTGTTGAAAATGGGCTCAGGCAGGCCCTGTACACCGGGGTTCAGCGCAAACACGCCACCGGCCAGGGACTGCGGGTCATGGTCGTCACCGGGGCGGATCGAGGTCACGAACAGTGTGTCCAGTCGACTGCCGCCGAAGGCGCACATGGTGGGTTTTTTCACCGGGACGGTGAGGGAGCGGTCGAGCTTTCCTTCGGGGGTGAAACGGTGGATCAATCCGGCATCGTTGGCGCAGATCCAGTAGCAGCCCTGGGCATCGACTGCGGCGCCGTCGGGGCGACCACAGTATTGATTCATGTCGACGAAGACCCGGCGATTGGAGGGGGTGCCGGTGTCGATGTCGTAGTCGAAGGCCCAGATCTGCTGGATTGAAGGATGAGAGTCGGACAGATACAGGGTGCGACCGTCAGGGCTGAAGCCCAGGCCATTGGGCACGATGAACCCGCTCAATTGTGCGTCGAGCGGCCCGCGTTGCCCGGCGCTGTAGCGATACAAGGTGCCGTCGACGGCATTGGCTGCCATGTTCAGCACCATGCTGCCGGCCCAGAAACGGCCCTGGCGATCGCAGCGCCCGTCGTTGAGGCGCATGTCGGGGCGGGCATGGTCGACGAGGGCCAGTAACTGACTGTCAATGCTGCCGTCGTGGTGCGGATGCAGGTGGAAGAAACCGCTCTCCATTCCGGCCACCCAGCCACCGTTTTGGTGGCGAGTGATACAGGCGAGCATTTGCGGGGTTGTCCAGGCCTGGACACGACCATCCTCGGCATTCCAGCGTTGCAGCGTGCCAGCGGGAATATCCACCCAGTACAGGGCGTTTTCCTCAGGTACCCAGACCGGACTTTCACCGACCGCATTGCGGGCATCGACAATCAATTCGGCTTGCATGGCGACTCATTCCCTTGGGTTTTTGTTGTGGGGATCAAGTGGTGGGCAAAGGCTCAGTCGCCGAACGGGCCGGCTGCGCAAAAGGCACCGCCCTGATAAAGCCGCGCCGGATCATCGGCTGCCGGCAGTGGCTGCGTCTCGACCTTGCTGCGGAATACCTCGGAAGTATCGTTAGGGGTGTACCCGAGGGCCGTGGCGTAGCGGTTGTCCCACCAGACGTCCTTGTTATCGGAGGCGCCGTAGACAACGGTGTGGCCGACATTCGGCGTGTACAACGCGCGCTCGAGCAATTGAGTCAGGTCGCCGAAGCTCAGCCAGGTGCTCATCATCCGGCGGTTCTGTGGTTCCGGGAACGAGGAGCCGATGCGCACGCTGACGGTTTCGATGCCGTAGCGATCGAAGTAGAAAGTGGCCATGTCTTCGCCGTACGACTTGGACAAGCCGTAGTAGCTGTCCGGGCGGCGAGGGGAGTGGGCGTCAATCACTTCACCCTGCTTGTAGAAGCCGATGACGTGGTTGGAGCTGGCGAAAATCACCCGTTTCACGCCGTGGCGACGCGCGGCTTCGTAGATGTGGAATACGCCGCAGATGTTGGCGCCCAGAATATCTTCAAACGAGTGCTCCGTGGACACGCCGCCGAAGTGCAGGATCGCGTCGACGCCTTCGACCAGGTCATGCACGGCCTGCTTGTCGGCCAGGTCGCAGTTCACGACTTCTTCGCGATCATCAATCGCCGGGGCGATTTCAGCGATGTCCGACAGGCGGATGACGTTGGCGTAAGGGCGCAGGCTTTCGCGCAAGACTTTACCGAGGCCACCGGCGGCGCCGGTCAGCAGCAGGCGGTTGAATGGAGTGCGAGTGGTTGCAGTGGTCGTCATGGGAATCCTGGACAAACAGTTGTTGTTATCGAATTGTTGTAGGTTGTCGTATGACTGGCGTGAAGTATCGTTAGGGTTTCCGTTACTTGTCAACGCGACCTTGGTGGTAATTGACGGAGGGTCATCACTGTCCCTGCTGCGCAAAATCTCGGTCCCGTAGGGGCCGGCTTGCTGGGGATGGCGATCGGGTGGACGCCATCGCCAGCAAGCCGGCTCCTGCAGGGGGGGATCCCCGGGGTTTACAACAACGAAATCGGATAGCTGACGAAAATGCGGTTCTCATCGAATTCGTTGGTGCTGAAGTCCTTGCGGATGCTCGCGTTGCGCCATTTCACGTTGAGGTTCTTCAGCGCGCCACTCTGCACGGTGTAGGCCAGTTCCGATTCGCGGCCCCATTCCTTGCCGTCAGTGATGACCCCGGTGTGCACGTTGTCACCGCTGATGTAGCGGTTCATCAGGGTCAGGCCCGGCACGCCGAGGGTGGCAAAGTTGTAGTCGTGGCGCACCTGCCAGGATTTCTCCTTGGCATTGTCGTAGCTGGAGTTGTAGCTATCGTTGGCCAAGGTGCCGCCGCTGGTGCCGTTGACACGCATCCAGACATCGTCGCCGCTGAGTTTTTGCAGGCCGACATAAAAGGTGTTGCCGCCGTACTTGGCCGAGAGCAGGGCAAAGGCGGTTTTGTTGTCGAGGTCGCCAGCCAGGGCACTGCCATCTTCCTTGCCGATGAAATAACCGAGGTTGGCCCCCAAGGTCCAGTCGCCGATTGGCTGGCTGTGGCTCAGGTTGAAGTATTGCTGTTGATAGATGTCGCTGAGTTCGGCATACCACACGCCGATCTGTGTGCGTTTTTCGTTGAAGGCGTACTCGCCGCCGCCGAAGTTGAAACGGTCCGATGTGAAGGCCGCCGATTTACCGTTCATGAACATGTCTTGCATGCTCGCATCGTTGCGCGGACTGTTCTGGCGGAACTGGCCGCCATACAGCGTCAGGCCGCTGATTTCGGTGGAGGTCAACTGACCGCCCTGGAAGGTCTGTGGCAGCGAACGACCGTCGTCGGAACGCAGGACCGGCAGCACCGGCATCCACTCGCCGACCTTCAGTTCGGTTTTCGAAATTTTCCCTTTCAGCGCCACGCCCAGGCGGCCGAAACTGTCAGCCGGGCGGCCATCGCCATGGATCGGCAACAACTGCGTGCCGCCGGTGCCCTTGCCGCCATCGAGCTTGACCGATACCAATCCCAGCACGTCCGCACCAAAGCCTACCGGGCCTTGGGTGTACCCGGATTTGGCGTCGAAAATGAAGTTCTGCGTCCACTCTTCGGCCTTGCCTTGGGGGTAGGCCGGGTTGACGTAGTTGCGATTGATGTAGGCGTTGCGCAGGTTCAGGTTGACCTTGGCGTCATCGGTAAAGCCTTCGGCCTGGCTGCTCATGGGCAGGGCCAGGGCCAGGCCGCTGCAGCCAATCAGGCTCAGGGTATGGCGACGGACGAAGGCAGGACGTGGACTACGGGCGGAGTAATGGCGGACGGGTTTGCTCACTGTGACGCTCCCTTGTAGCTTGTTGTTTTTATTTTTTGTTATACGTCGTCGTACAACATTGGTGGCGATATTTGCGGGAATTCGGCGGGATGTCAATCAGAAGTTATACGATGACTTGTGGAAGTCAGATTGCAATGGTGTTCCTTGCCCAGCGAGCAATCCCTCTTCTGCAGAAGGAGAGCCGTCACCCCGAAACCATCGGTGGCAGGGTACCGAGCAAAGAAACCGCCGCCACCGCGCCCAACCCCAATAGCCACTCCAGGATCACGCTGCTACGCAAGGCGTCATGGCGCGTTTCACAGTCATTGATCCGCAGACGGTTGAACAACGCCAGGCCCAACATTGCGACCACCAACGTGGCCTTGATCAGCAGAATCAAGGCGAACCCGGTGAACAGCGGCGTTGGCCAGAATGTGCCAGTGAGGACACGCACATTGATCATTCCGGTGATCAGCAAACCGGCAACGAGGGCGTAACCGACTCCGCTGAAACGCTGCAAGACCGGGCGGATCGAATACCCGGCAGGTTGCCGCAGGATCAGCACCAGCAGCATCAACCCTCCGAGCCAGGCACTGACACAGAGCAGGTGTATGAGCTGGTTGAGCATCAGTAACCGGCCTTCGTTGCCTTCGAGCATTGCGCCGTGGCCGACCGGGGCGAGCGTAACCAGTAGCAGGCCACCGAGGATGAGGCGCGGGGCAGGGCTGGCCCGCAATGGCGTCCACAACAACACGAGCAACAGCACATTGAAAAACAGATGCCAGCGCCAGACTTGCCCGAAAAAGGTCTTGTCCAGTACCAGGTGCAGTGTCGATGGATCGAGCGCCGCCTCCCAGGCCCCGGCCATGCTGGCGCTGATCAGCAGCAGCCAACCGACGCCACTGACCAGCGCCAGCACGGCCAGCCAGCGGGCGATACGCGCAAGCGGCTGATCCACGGTGGATTCACGGCCTAGCAGCAACGGCCGAAAAAACCAGGAACCGAACAGCAACAACAGCACAATGAAATGCAGGAAGCGACACAGCACCAGCGCGGTTGTCATCGATTATTGGCCAACCGTGAAGCTGTAGGCGCCTTCGCTCTTGTGTGTATCGACCGACACGGCGTGCCATTCGACTTTATAGGCACCCGCCGTCAATGGCGCAGCAGGTGTGACGATCAGTGTCTTCTTGTCGTTGCCTTCAGTGTCGAGATTTTTCACCGGGACGTTGCTACCTTCCTTGCTGATGATGACCTTGGTGAAAGCGGCTTCGACGCCTTCGGAAAACTCCAGGCGCAATTGCGTCGGTGCGGTGACGGTGCTGTCGGCCGCCGGGGTCTGACTCTTCAGATGAGCATGGGCCCACACCGAAGTCACACTGAGCAAGGAACCGAGCAGGGCAGCGGCGGTCAGGGTGTTCTTGAGCAGCATCGAGAGTACCTCACAGGTCAATTGCAAATGCGCCCAGTTTAGCCACAGACGGCGGCGACACGAAGTTTCCTGTTCCCCTGTCGCCGCGATCCAGAGCGGGTGTTAGTCTTGATCAACGCTGTTGCCGGGGAGCCCTCATGGGCAATCACAAGATCGAGATTCGTCGCAGTAACGTCGAAAAAATTCTGCTGGGCGCCGAAAAAGTCTTCGCCGAAAAGGGCTTCGGCGGTACCGCCATGGCGGACATCGCCGCCGAAGTGCAACTGCCGCGCTCCAACCTGCATTACTACTTCAGCACCAAGACCGAACTGTACAGCGCCGTACTGTTCGACCTGCTGGAAGTGTGGAAGCAGGACGCCCTGTGCTTCGAGCTGTTCGACGATCCCCGGGTGGTGCTCAGCAGCTACATCCGCGCCAAGATGAACCATTCGCGCAGCCGGCCTCATGGCTCAAAAGTCTGGGCCAACGAAATCATCCATGGCGCACCGACCCTGGGCACGGCCCTGGACGAAAGCCTGTACGACTGGGCCAAGATGAAAGAAGCGAAGATCCGCCAGTGGGTGGAGGACAAACGCATCCTGGCGGTGGAACCGTCGAGCCTGCTGTACATGATCTGGGCCTCGACCCAGCATTACGCTGACTTTGATCATCAGGTGAATATTCTCAACGATCACCAGCCGCTGTCGGACATGCAGTTCGAGCGAGCGGTGCAGACGGTGACCGGGGTGATTTTGCGGGGGATTGGGTTGGAGCCGTAGTGTGTGAGACTCTCACACGCTTTGGTTTTAGTTAAAATTAGCTGCTTTCGTTCTATTAAGTGCGAATCTCCTGATTTCTACTGAGCCTGTATTGATGCACCACATCGCTCTTGGCGAGCTTTCGGCTAACGTTGACGCGGGCACGCAATTTTCTTCTCTCGGCGTCATTAGATTGTCCGGAGTTTTTATAGTTACTTAAAGCCATCGTATCGGAGTTGTATCTTTCTAGACGCTCATAGCTTGGGCGGAAGTTATTGATTTTTCCTTTTTTCCTAAGTAAGTCAAATTCGTGTGCGATTTTTGTTCGGTTGTTTTTAGTTTGACGATAACGTTCTCGTTCCTTGATTTTTCGTGGGTCTGATTCATCTTTTAAACGGGGTCTATGCCATTCACTTGTTTGCTCGTCTCGCGGGGCGAAGGGTGAGTTTTTTGGTTTATAAAGTGCCGAGGAGGAGCCGGTACTAGGTGGAGTTGATATTGTCAGTGAGGGCGTTCTTGCAATGGTTGCGGGTGTTGCTTCAATTGTTTTACGTGGGGCGACAATAACGGTGTTGCTTCTGTGTCTTACAATCACCGTTTGACGGATCATGCTGTTGCCGGTAGGGTCGCAATAATTTACGGGATCACCTTCGCAGTAGGCATAGGAGTTAATACCTCCTGCATCAAATGGGCTCAGTTCATCCGGGCTGTTGAAACGCATCAAAACCGGATTAAAAGCGCGTGTTCCTTGCCCCAACAAATAATGACCGGTTATCGCATCCCGCGCCTCGCCATTAAACCCCAGCAAGCTGCTCAAACCACTTTCGCCTATTCGATGCCCATAAGCGGTATAAACCATCTGCTGGCGATTCGTTCCTGCAAGAGTTTGCAATACTGAATGCGCTCGATCGGTTGCCAGCAGCATCGTGTCATCAACACCGGAAACGGTCCGATGTTGGGCCAGTGGTTCCTCCCCCTGGCGCAGGATCGTCAGCTGCCCCTGATCCCCCATTTCGGTCACCAGGTCGTCTTCCTGATAGAAACGTTGTGTGCTCCGACCTGCCGAAGTCTCGCCCGTCAGGCGGTCCAGTGGGTCGTAGTGATATTGACGCAGTAACTTCATCAAAGTCATGGGTGCAGTTCCCGTTGGCAGATCGTTTGTTTAAGCCTCGGGCATTTTTGGGGTGTCGTCTACTAGCAGAACTGATAGGTAGGCGCGTCAATCTGTACAAGTGGACCAAGATGAAAGAATCGGAGCTCTGCCGGTGCATGAAGAACTAATGTAACTGTGGCGCAACTGCCATTATTTGCCTCTGATATGTTGGGAGGTTTTAATTTCCTTGTGGTAATTAAAGACACTAAGTTGTTTGATTCGAGCTGACTGCCAGCTTATTGTTTGTTTTAATTTATGGCGCCTTGAACTGGTGTCTTTGGTTTTGGGGAGTCTGCTTAGCTCCTCAGTTGCGTTCCAGTATTTAGATTTCATTTCTTCCGTGGCCACGGTCGTGATGTCATTGGTTTTTTTTATTTCATCGTATCGTAAAGCGTCGTTTATAAGAGTTCTATTTTGTTTTCCACGCACAGACTTAGGTTTGTCGACTCTGCTTGGGTGTTTTTTTACCGGTGGCAAGTCGTATTCAAACGGCTTCGCTGTTGCGAGGTTTGTTTTAGTGGTTTTTTGGTATCGAGAATGGTTTATCGGATTTTTGACAATAACCGAAATCTTATTGTTGATTAGATTCATTCCTGCATCGTAGTGGTGAAAACCCAAAAACCGGATCCATTGCCAATATTTTCCGGTGGGATCGTAGCGGTTGATCGGGTCTCCCCCGCAATACGCATACGGATTTATTCCACCTGAATCAAAAGGACTCAAGTCATCCGGACTGTTGAAACGCATCAAAACCGGATTGAAAGCACGTGTTCCCTGTCCCAACAGATAATGACCGGTTATCGCATCCGGGGCCTCACCATTAAACCCGAGCAAGCTGCTCAAACCACTTTCGCCAGTTCGATGCCCATAAGCGGTATAAACCATTTGCTGGCGATTCGTTCCTGCAAGAGTTTGCAATACTGAATGCGCTCGATCGGTTGCCAGCAGCATCGTGTCATCAACACCGGAAACGGTCCGATGTTGGGCCAGTGGTTCCTCCCCCTGGCGCAGGATCGTCAGCTGCCCCTGATCCCCCATTTCGGTCACCAGGTCGTCTTCCTGATAGAAACGTTGTGTGCTCCGACCTGCCGAAGTCTCGCCCGTCAGGCGGTCCAGTGGGTCGTAGTGATATTGACGCAGTAACTTCATCGAAGTCATGGGTGCAGTTCCCGTTGGCAGATCGTTTGATTGAGCCTCGGGCATTTTGGGGGTGTCGTCTACTATCAGAACTGATAGGTAGGCGAGTCAAGCCTGCACACTGGAGCCTTCCAGCCTACTGTATATGAACTGGGCTTCGACCCAGCATTACGCTGACTTTGATCATCAGGTGAGTATTCTCAACGATCACCAGCCGCTGTCGGATATGCAGTTCGAGCGGGCGGTGCAGACGGTGACCGGGTTGATTTTGCGGGGGATTGGGTTGGAACCAAAGCGAGTGAGTCTCTCACACGCTTTGGTTTTGGTTGAAATAAGCTATTGATGTTCATTTTCGCGGATGCTCCTCGCTTCATCGTATTGCCTGAGTAAATCTTCTTTGATGCGTTGTCGGGCATGTCGGCGCCGCGCGGTAAAATTAGCAATTTTTTTTGGGGTAGGATTAGCAGATTTAATTAGTGCTGTTAATGCTTGGTCAGCAGAAATGTAGTTATCCAGGAGCCTAGCGTGGGCATGGAGTCCTGAAAGTTTTCCTTGTTGCTTAAGTGCGTCATATATGCGTGCGTTTGTTGCTAGCGAGGTGTATTTTTGGCGGCGGTGTTCTTGTACGGGGGTTCGATTGTTTACTTTTGGTGCCGACTTTCTGGTTGCGCCCTCCGATGGCAGTATTTCTAGCAGTTGTGAGCTGCTGGGTTTCAGGGAGGTGGTATCAGGCCGGGTGGATATTGTCGGTGGGGGTGTTCTTGCAGCGCTTGCAGTTGTGGATTCAATTATTGAGGATGGGTTGCTGAAAACGGGGCTGCTTTTGGGGCCAACAATAACCGAAACCTTATTGCTTAGATCTATTGCGCTACTAGATGAATTCCCGCGATTCCAAAATCGTAACCACGTCCACGACTCTCCGGTCGGATCGTAACGGTTGATCGGATCTCCCCCACAATACGCATACGGATTTATTCCACCTGAATCAAAAGGACTCAACTCATCCGGACTGTTGAAACGCATCAAAACCGGATTGAAAGCACGCGTTCCCTGTCCCAACAGATAATGACCGGTTATCACATCAGGGGCCTCACCATTGAACCCCAGCAAGCTGCTCAAACCACTTTCGCCAGTTCGATGCCCATAAGCGGTATAAACCCTCTGCTGGCGATTCGTTCCTGCAAGAGTTTGCAATACTGAATGCGCTCGATCGGTTGC
The DNA here is from genome assembly GCF_059415945.1 of Pseudomonas sp. GW821-FHT09H03. Taxonomy (NCBI): domain Bacteria; kingdom Pseudomonadati; phylum Pseudomonadota; class Gammaproteobacteria; order Pseudomonadales; family Pseudomonadaceae; genus Pseudomonas; species Pseudomonas sp. GW821-FHT09H03. Next base: position 23,482 of record NZ_JBWKOF010000025.1, read on the forward strand.
CAGCAGCGTCGTGTCATCAACACCGGAAACGGTCTGATGTTGGGCCAGTGGTTCCTCCCCATGACGCAGGATCGACAGCTGCACCTGATCCCCCATTTCGGTCACCAGGTCGTCTTCCTGATAGAAACGTTGCGTGCTCGCCCGACCAGCCGAAGTCTCGCCCGTCAGACGGTCCAGTGGGTCGTAGTGATATTGACGCAGCAATTTCATCGAAGTCATGGGCGCAGTTCCCTTTGGCAGCTCGTTGGTTTAAGCCTCGGGCATTTTTGGAGAGGCGTCTACTAGCAGAACTGATAGGTGTGAGGCCTTGAGGTCGGCGCTGTAGTTGCTGGCCTCATCGTCGCAACGCCGCCCGGACCAAGTCCGGGCGGCGTTGCGACGATGGCGTCAGTCAAGGCGCCGCTGATTTCACGACGCGACGTGATACGGATTCCTCGGATCATGATTCCAATCCAGAAACGGCTTGCCCGTCGCCACCGGCACCATCTCGATACAGTCCTGCACCGGGCAGGTGATCTGGCACAGATTGCAGCCCACGCACTCGTCATCGATCACTTCATAGGCATGGGTACCGTCGGGTTTCTTCAGGCTGGCAATCGCCTGGTGCGAAGTGTCCTCGCAAGCGATGTGGCAGCGGCCACAACCAATGCACGCCTGCTGGTCAATCCTGGCAATCACCTGATAGTTGATGTCCAGGTACTTCCAGTCCGTGGTGTTGCCCACCGCGCGGCCGGAAAATTCTGAAATGCTGGCGTAACCCTGACTGTCCATCCAGCGCGACAAGCCGTCCTTCATCTCCTCGACGATCCTGAAACCGTGCAACATCGCCGCCGTGCACACCTGCACCGCGCCGCTGCCCAGGGCGATGAATTCCGCGGCATCGCGCCAGTTGCCGATGCCGCCGATCCCGCTGATCGGCAAACCCCGGGTCTGTGGGTCGCGGGCGATTTCGGCGACCATGTTCAAGGCAATCGGCTTGACCGCCGAACCGCAATAGCCGCCATGGGTGCTCTGGCTGCCGACCATGGGGTTGGCGACCATGCGTTCCAGGTTCACGCTGGTGATCGAGTTGATGGTGTTGATCAGCGACACTGCATCGGCGCCGCCACGGTGAGCGGCGCGTGCGGCGACGCGGATGTCGGTGATGTTCGGCGTGAGCTTGACGATCACCGGCAGCGAGCAATAGGTCTTGCACCAGCGGGTGACCTGCTCGACGTACTCCGGCACCTGGCCGACTGCCGCGCCCATGCCTCGTTCCGGCATCCCGTGGGGACAACCGAAGTTCAGTTCGATTCCGTCTGCGCCGGTGGCTTCCACCAGCGGCAGAATGTGTTTCCAGGACTCTTCGACGCAGGGCACCATCAAGGACACGATGAGGGCACGGTCCGGCCAGTCCTTTTTGACCTGGGTTATTTCCCGCAGGTTGATCTCCAGGGAGCGATCGGTGATCAGCTCGATGTTGTTGAAACCCAGCACCTCACGGTTGGCGCCGAAGTGCGCTGAATAGCGCGACGACACGTTCACCGCCGCTGGGTCTTCCCCCAGGGTTTTCCAGACCACGCCACCCCAGCCCGCCTCAAAGGCGCGGACCACGTTGTAGGCTTTGTCGGTCGGCGGCGCCGAGGCCAGCCAGAACGGATTGGGTGCTTTGATGCCGGCGAAGACAATCGACAGATCGGCCATTTATGCAGCCTCCACGTTAAGCATCAGTTGTGCGTTGATTGCTTCGGCGGCACGTTTGCCGTGTTGCACCGCTTGCACGGTGAGGTCCTGGTCGAGGCTGGTGCAGTCACCGCCGGCATATACACCGGGGATACTGGTGCGTAGCTGTTCGTCGACTTCGATGCGCTCGCCCTGACGCTTGAGCTCTCGGGCCAGCGGGTCGGCGAGGGCGCTGTTGTCGAAGGCCTGGCCGATGGCCTTGAAGATGGCGTCGGCGGCCAGTTCGAAAGTTTCGCCAGTGCTCTGCAGGCGCCCCTCGACCAGATGCGTGCGGGCGAAACGCATGCCGCGCACCCGGCCGCTGGCGTCGAGCAGGACTTCCTGGGGTTGGGCCCAGGTCAACAGGCGCACCTGATTGGCCTTGGCAATGTCCTGTTCGTGATCAGTGGCGCCCATGTCCTCGGCGCCCCGGCGGTACACCAGGTTTACGTCGCGGGCACCGAGGCGGGCCATTTGCACGGCCATGTCGATGGCGGTGTTGCCTGCGCCGAGGACGATGCAACGGTCGGCCAGCGGCAGCTGCGTCAGGTCATCGGCCTGACGCAGTTCGCGGATGTAGTCGGTGGCGGCGAGCAGACCCGGCGCGTCTTCGTGAGGCAGACCCAGTTGCTTGCTGGCAGCCAGACCGAGGCCGAGGAACACCGCGTCGAACTGCTGGTGCAGTTCGCTGAGGGTCAGGTTGTCTCCGAGCTTGTGCCCGTGGCGGATTTCGATGCCGCCGATCTGCAGCAGGAAGTCGAGCTCCTTCTGCGCGTAGTCGTCCACCAGTTTGTATTTGGCGATCCCGTATTCGTTGAGGCCACCGGCCTTTTCCCGGGCCTCGAAAATCACCACGTCGTGCCCGTGCATGGCGCTGCGATGGGCGCAGGACAACCCGGCCGGGCCGGCACCGACCACCGCGATGCGTTTACCGGTGGCGGTGGCGCGCTGGAACGGGTGTGTAGCGAAGTGCGCGTTGTCCACGGCGTAGCGTTGCAGCAGACCGATCAGCACCGGAGCGCATTCCTGGGCGTTATTGCGCACGCAAGCCTGCTGGCAGAGGATTTCCGTCGGACAGACCCGGGCACAGCTGCCGCCGAGGATGTTGGCCGAGAGGATTTTCTGCGCCGCGCCCTGCACGTTGTCGTGCTGGATGTTGCGGATGAACGAGGGAATGTCGATCTCGCTTGGACAGGCATTGATGCACGGCGCGTCATAGCAATACAGGCAGCGCGAGGCTTCGAGGTGAGCCTGGCGCTCGTTGAGCGGCGGCGCCAGGTCGCTGAAATGGCCGGCGAGGGCGGCGGCGTTTTCAATGGGATGGGGGAGGTGGGTCAGGGTCTTGATCACGGTTATGGCCTCACGGTGATGGAGGTTCTGCCTCTGTCGGGCATTGGTTGTTGTGGCGTCTGTGATGACGCTATCGCTGGCAAGCCAGCTCCTACAGGGGGCTCGGGTGTTCACAAATCCCGTGAGAGCTGGGCTGCCACAGTTATTTCGATCAACCGGGATCCTTGTGAGAGCAGGCCTGCCCCAGTTATTTCGATCAACCGGGATCCCTGTGGGAGCGTGGCTTGCCCGCGATAGGCCGCAGGCCGCTCTCAGCGTTTAACAGCAACTGGCTGATTCAACTCAGCCCGCTTGCTCAGCAAATCAAACACCGCCGGATAAGCCGGCCGCTCGATATAACGCCCGGCACCGCGCTCGGCCCGCAGGTCGCCATCGGCCCAGACCACACGCCCCTGGCTGATGGTATGGCTGGGCACGCCGCGTACGGTCTTGCCTTCGAAGATGTTGAAGTCGACCTGCTGGTGATGGGTCTTGGCGGAAATGGTTCGCGTACCTTGCGGGTCCCACAGCACCAGGTCGGCATCGGCACCGACGCGGATCGCACCCTTGCGTGGATAAAGGTTGAAGATCTTCGCCGTGTTGGTGGAAGTCAGCGCCACGAAATGCTGCATCGACAGGCGACCGCTGTTCACCCCTTCATCCCACAACACCGCCATACGGTCTTCGATGCCGGCGGTGCCGTTGGGGATCTTGCTGAAGTCGTCGCGACCGGCGGCTTTCTGCTCGGCGCAGAAGCAGCAATGATCGGTTGCGGTGGTGTGCAGGTTGCCCGACTGCAGGCCGTGCCAAAGCGCCTCTTGATGACCGCGCGGACGGAACGGCGGGCTCATCACGTAACCGGCGGCGGTCTGCCAGTCGGGGTGGCGGTAGACACTGTCATCGAGCAGCAGATGCCCGGCCAGCACTTCACCGTAGACCGGCTGGCCCTTGGCCCGGGCGTAGGTGATTTCGTCGAGGGCTTCCTTGGTCGAAACGTGCACCAGGTACAGCGGCGTACCGAGGGTTTCGGCGATGCGGATGGCCCGGCTTGCAGCTTCGCCTTCCACTTGCGAGGGCCGCGACAGTGGATGGGCTTCCGGGCCGGTCATGCCCTGGGCCATCAACTTGCGTTGCAGGTGATAGACCAGTTCGCCGTTTTCCGCATGCACGGTGGGTACCGCGCCCAGCTCCAGGCAGCGTTCGAAACTGGCGACCAGGGTGTCGTCGGCGGCCATGATCGCATTCTTGTAGGCCATGAAATGCTTGAAACTGTTGACGCCATGCTGGCTGACCAGCTCGGCCATCTCTTCGCGAACCTGCTCGCTCCACCAGGTGATGGCGACGTGAAAGCCGTAGTCCGCCGCCGATTTCTCGGCCCAGCCGCGCCATTGGTGGAAGGCTTCGAGCAGGGATTGTTGCGGGTTGGGAATCACGAAATCGATGATCGACGTGGTGCCACCGGCCAGGCCCGCCGCCGTGCCGCTGTAGAAGTCCTCGCTGGCGACGGTGCCCATGAAGGGCAGTTGCATGTGGGTGTGCGGGTCGATGCCGCCGGGCATCAGGAACTGGCCACTGCCGTCGAGTAACTCGGCACCCGTGGGAAGGTCAAGGTTTTCGCCGATGGCTTTGATCACGCCGTCTGCGCAATAAACATCGGCGCGGTAACTTTCATCGTGGGTAATAACGGTGGCGCCACGGATCAACAGAGACATTCCGAGTTCCTCGCAGGCATGACCGGCTTGTGCCGGTTCTAGATGTTTTATAGGTTTGCCATCGTTAGCAGGTTTAATCCTGTCAACGTTGTCAGGAATAGAAGCTAGCTGGTGTTATTGGAATCGGCAAGATTATTTTTTATAAGCTTATATCTGGTTTAACCTGTTGAAAATAAACAACTAAAATCACAAATCCGCAAAATGGTGCATGTCTTCACCATTTTGACGCACTTGACAGGAACCAAATATGGTCAAGATTTCCTATGTGAAATCAGCTGTTTGAAGGTGGTCTATGGTTGCTGCGCAACTTTGAAAAAAACTTCAACGCACCAGATTGAGTCCTGACTGTTCGGACAACTTGCTGGCATTCGGTTTGAGTGGCATGACGAGCAACCGAGGAGTTGATGGCTGAATAAATAAAACTGATAAACATCAGTTGCTTACAAAATGTTTATGGTACTGCCCGATGCGCAAGCGGGGCATCCGGCACGTTTATTGATGCCGCCAGCCCCTGATGTGTAACAACAATCAAAAGAACAGTGGAGCGGCCATGCAACAGATCAGATCGCAAGTGACCGAGCGCGACGGCTTGTTTGAGCTGGAAGCCGGCAGCGATGTACTCGACAGCCCCCGTTACAACCACGACATCGCACCGACCAAGGTGCGCGAACGTACCTGGAATAAATGGCATATCACTGCATTGTGGGTGGGCATGGCGATCTGCGTGCCGACCTACACCTTGGGCGGCGTGCTGACTGCGTACTTCGGCCTGAGCGTGGGTGAAGCGCTGTTGGCGATCCTGTTTGCCAACATCATCGTGTTAATTCCCCTGACCCTCAACGCATTCCCCGGTACCAAGTACGGCATTCCCTTTCCGGTATTGCTGCGTTCTTCCTTTGGCATCCTCGGCTCCAACATACCGTGCCTGATCCGAGCCCTGGTGGCGTGCGGCTGGTTTGGTATTCAGACGATGTTCGGTGGCCTGGCGATTCATCTGTTCCTGGGCTCGGTGTTCGAAGGCTGGAAATCTCTGGGGGGGACCGGTGAGGTCATCGGTTTCATGGTGTTCTGGGTGCTGAACCTATGGGTGGTGATTCGCGGCGCCGAGTCGATCAAGTGGCTGGAAACCCTGTCCGCACCGCTGTTGGTCGCGGTGGGCGTGGGCCTGCTGGTATGGGCGATGCCGAATGTGTCGATGACCGAACTGCTGGCCATCCCGGCCAAGCGTCCCGAAGGCGCCGGTGTCGCCAGCTACTTCGCCGCCGGGCTGACAGCGATGGTCGGTTTCTGGGCCACCTTGTCCCTGAACATCCCGGACTTCAGCCGCTACGCGAAAAGCCAGAAGGACCAGATTGTCGGGCAGATCATCGGCTTGCCGCTGACCATGTTCCTGTTTGCCTCCCTCGGTGTGGTGATGACCGCCGCGTCGGTGAAACTGGTGGGCGTCACCGTCTCCGATCCGGTGACCTTGATCGGCCATATCCAGAGCCCGGTCTGGGTCGCTTTGGCGATGGCGCTGATCATCATCGCCACGCTGTCGACCAATACCGCGGCCAACATCGTCTCGCCGACCAACGATTTCCAGAACATCGCGCCCAAGGCGATCAACCGCACCAAGGCGGTGATCCTCACCGGGCTGGTGGGGTTGGCATTGATGGCCCATGAACTGCTGAAAAAGCTCGGGCTGATCGTTTCGGATCTCAGCCTGGAAACCGTCTATTCCAACTGGCTGCTCGGTTATTCCAGCCTGCTGGGCCCGATCGCGGGGATCATGGTGGTGGATTATTTCCTGATCAAGAAACAGCAGCTTGACCTTGCCGGGCTCTATCGCGATGACGTGTACCCGGCATGGAACTGGAGTGGCTTCATCGCGTTCGGGGTGCCGGTGGTGTTGACGCTGCTGTCGTTGGGCAGCGATGTGTTCAGCTGGTTCTACAGCTACGGCTGGTTTACCGGCTCGGCCCTTGGCGGGGTGATTTATTACGGGTTGAGTGTGATGCGGCCCAGTCCGTCTGTTGCGAAATCTGCGGTATGAGTGATGGCCCCTTCGCGAGCAAGCCCGCTCCCACAGGGGGAACGCATTTCAAATGTGGGAGCGGGCTTGCTCGCGAAAACGGCAGTACAAACACCACCGTATCGTCGGAACAAATCCATAAGAACAGCCAGAGGAAATCATTATGAACGCTGCCCTAGACGTTCTGCAGACCAGCCATCAGCACATCAACCGCGACCGCCTGTGGCAGTCGCTCATGGAACTGGCAAGGCTCGGCGCTACGGTCAAGGGCGGCGTCTGTCGTCTGGCCCTGACCGACCTCGACCGCCAGGCCCGCGACACCTTCGTCAAATGGTGTAAGGAGGCGGGATGCACCGTCAGCATCGATGGCGTCGGCAACATCTTTGCCCGGCGGCCCGGGCGCAACCCGGATCTGCCGCCGGTGATGACCGGCAGCCACATCGACACCCAGCCCACCGGCGGCAAGTTCGACGGCTGCTTCGGCGTACTGGCCGGCGTCGAGGTGCTGCGTACCCTCAATGACCTGGGCGTCGAAACCGAGGCACCGCTGGAAGTGGTGGTCTGGACCAACGAAGAGGGCTCGCGTTTCGCCCCCTGCATGATGGGCTCTGGCGTCTTCGCCGAGAAATTCACCCTGGAAGAAACCCTGGCCAAGGTCGATGCCGAGGGTGTAACCGTCGGCGAAGCCCTGAACGCCATCGGCTATGCCGGCTCACGTAAAGTCAGTGGGCATGCAGTCGGCGCCTACTTCGAAGCCCATATCGAGCAGGGCCCGATTCTGGAAGACGAACACAAGACCATCGGCGTCGTCATGGGGGCACTCGGGCAGAAGTGGTTCGACCTGAAACTGCGTGGCGTCGAAGCCCACGCCGGCCCGACGCCGATGCACCTGCGCAAGGACGCCCTGGTCGGCGCCGCGGTGATCGTCGGCGCCGTGAACCGTGCCGCCCTTGGCCATCAACCCCACGCCTGTGGCACGGTTGGTTGCCTGCAAGCCTATCCCGGGTCTCGCAACGTCATTCCTGGCGAGGTGCGCATGACCCTGGACTTCCGGCATCTGGAACCGGCCCGGCTGGACTCGATGATCGCCGAAGTGCGCCAGGTGATCGAAACCACTTGCGAGGAACACGGCCTGACCTTCGAGCTGACCCCGACCGCCGACTTCCCGCCGCTGTACTTCGACCAGGGCTGCGTCGATGCGGTTCGTGGCGCCGCCCGGGGCCTGGGCCTGTCGCACATGGATATCGTCAGCGGAGCAGGGCACGACGCAATCTTCCTCGCCGAACTCGGCCCGGCCGGGATGATCTTCGTACCGTGTGAAGGCGGCATCAGCCACAACGAAATCGAGAACGCCGCGCCGGATGATCTCGCGGCGGGCTGTGCGGTGTTGTTGCGGGCGATGCTGGCGGCTTCGCAAGCCATTGCCAAGGGGGTATTGGCGGTTTGAATGTCAAAAGATCGTTCGAACGCGGTCAGTCCCTTCGGACGATCTTTGCTTTGACCGACGTTTTACTAGCAGTTCTGATAGTAGGCAAAAACAAAAAAATCTCCGAAGCTATTGCGCTGCTGTATGGACCTTGCACGGAGCTCTGTTAATGGCAACTTCCCAACGTGAAACCCTATTGTGTCGCTACTATTACGATCCCCTTGATCAACAGACAGCTTTCGCCCCATGCCAGCAGGCCAACGTTCAACGCTTTTACTGCAAAAGCCGCTTGGTCACCGAAATTCAACAAGCCGTGCAGCATTGCATTTTCCGGTATGACGATCACCTGTTGGCACAACAGCAATGCCAGGGTGCCAATCTCTCCACCGCCTTGCTGGCAAGCGACCATCAAGGCTCGATATTGAACGCGCTCGACGGGGCTCGCCCTAATCCCATTGCCTATACATCTTACGGCCATCGCCCGTTGGAAAATGGTTTGCTGAGCCTGCTTGGGTTCAATGGCGAGCGAGCGGATCCAGTGACTGGCCATTATCATCTGGGCAATGGCTATCGACAATTCAATCCGGTGTTGATGCGGTTCAATAGTCCGGACAGTTGGAGTCCGTTTGGGCAAGGAGGGCTAAACGCATACGCGTATTGCGAGGGCGATCCGAGGAATCGGGTAGACCCGACGGGGCACGGTCCCATACCCAAGGTTGCTACGCCTATCGTCAAGGCATTAAGAGGAGTACAGAGGAAGGGCAAAGCAATTTCACGACCATTGGCAGGCAGCGATGGACTAACGGAGGGGGCCAGTTCGTCATCCCAGGCAATGAGTGAGCAAACGTTGAAAAAATTAAGTAGAAATAAACTCGAGGCTAAACTAAGGGCTGAAAATAAGAAACTATCATGCGTAATCGTTGCGAAAGAAGCCTCGCAGCCACCCCAGGGTCATTACAATGTTAATGATGATCTTGCCGATTTAAATTTAAGTAAGCAAGCGTATGAGCTCGCAAAAGAAGGTTATGGTTTTACGCGATACCCTGACCCGAACCAACCACATTATTGGATAGACGACCAAAGCAACGTCCTTTTGGACGTTGCACATTTCGACGCAACAATATCTCACGTTAGAAATATTTACGTTCATAGCGCAAGGGGTAGCTATATTGAGACGTATGACCGTCAGATTATAAATCGCGCAAAGTATATTAAAAAATTTACAGGTATCGATCTGATGGATATTCGAAGATAAAACGATTTCATTGAGAGCAGTCCCACATCAGGATGTGCTCTGCACTATCCCAACCCCCCACGGTCGACATCTTCACAGGCAGGCGTGTACGCGCCTTCGTACCTTTGGAGACGCAATGAGCCAGGACGTACTGAGCACCGAAACCAATCGTCGACAGTTGCAGCAGATCATTGCCGGCCTGTCCGACGGGGTGATCGTGCTCGACCCCGAACAGAACATTCTCTGGGCCAATGAAGCGGCGTTGACGATGCATGGCGTCGATCAGGTCGGCGATCTGGGTGCCGACGCCAAGGCCTACGCCAAGCGCTTCGCCCTGCGTTATCGCAACAATCATGTGGTCCCGGCCGATAGCTACCCGATCAACCGCGTGGCGCGTGGCGAGACGTTCAGCGATGTGTTGGTGATGGTGACGTCGGCTGAGGACGAGGAGCGTTGCCGGGTCCATCGCGTACGCAGCATGGTGTTGGCCGATAGCCGTGGCGAGCCGGAATCGCTGGTGTTGATCATGGACGATGTCACCGATTGGGCCAGCGCCGAGCAGCGTTTCGAGAAGACTTTCTCCGCCAACCCGGCACCTGCGGTGATCTGCCGGCTCAGTGATTTGCGCTACATCAAGGTCAACTCCGGATTCCTCGAAATGACCGGTTATGCCCGCGACCAGGTGATCGGCAGTTCCACCTATGAGCTCGATGTACTGGAGCAGGCCGAAAACAAGGACCTGGCCAAACAGCGCTTGCGTGAAGGGACCACCATTCCACAGATGCAGGCCGAACTTCAGTTGCCCGACGGTGGCAGCAAGCAGGTGATCGTCGCCGGTCAGCCACTGGAACTCAATGAAGAAGCCTGCATGCTGTTTTCCTTCGTGGACATGGAACCGCGCCACAAGGCCGAAGTCGCCCTGCGCCAGAGCGAGGAGCGTTTTGCCAAGGCGTTTCGCTTGTCACCGGTGCCAATACTGCTATGCGCTGCCAGTGATCAGGTGGTCCTGGACGTCAATGATGCGTTTCTCGATACCCTCGGTTACCCCAGCGAGGAAGTACTCGGCGAGAGCATCGCGCAGGTTGATTTCGTTGAGGACAAAGGCGCCTGCACGCGCCTGTTCGCAGCGCTGGAGAAGAGCGCAAGCCTGGATCGGGTCGATGTGCGCGTGCGTAAAAAAGACGCCGGGCTGATCGATTGCCAGGTGTCTGCCGATACCGTGAATATTCAGGACAGACCCTGCTATCTGTTGGTGTTGATCGACGTCAGCGAGCGCAAACGCACTGAACTTGAACTGATATCGGCCATCGAGGAGGTGATGAAAGACACCTCGTGGTTCAGCCGCACGCTGATCGAAAAGCTGGCCAATGTGAGAAGCGTCAACACGCCGAGGTTGCCCAGCGTGTCCTTCACCGACCTGACCCCGCGCGAGCGCGACGTATTGGGCCTGATCTGCGAAGGTCTGGCCGACAAGGAAATCGCCGCGCGCCTGAAGCTGGCGCCGAACACGGTTCGCAATCATGTGGCGACGGTCTACTCCAAACTCGACGTGCACAGTCGCAGCGAAGCGATTGTCTGGTCGCGTGAGCGTGGGTTGTTCTCCAGCGAGTGGCGGCCCAAGGGCCAGCGCTGAGGTGCAAATGCACCAGAGAGCAGGGTGCAAATTGATGTTTTGACTGGTGGTAGCGGCTCTTACGCTGGCGGAGTACGACAGGTCTGTGCGCAGCGCCTGCGTGTCGCCATTGAAACAGCTCAAGGAACCGCTACATGAAACAACCCTGTGTCGCATTGCGCCTGACGAGGCCTGTGCAATGATTTCCCTCAGCCAGTTGCGGATGTCGATCGAGCGCAGTTTTTCTCCGCTGGCCTGCGAGTGCAGTGTCTCGGGTGATCATTCATTGACCGTGAAGCTTTACCATCCGCTGTCTGGTCAGGTGGACCTGGTGGTCAGCGGCTTGAACATGGCAGCGCTGCACACAGCAGAGTCGGTGGCTGTCCTGATCGAGGAACTACGTTACGAGCTCACGAGTAACAGTCTGCATCGCCCGGACCCGGTGATGTAAGAAGTGCCAGATTCTGCTGGCGGCGGCCAACGACTGGGCTATAAGGATTGAGGAAATGGTTTTTTGTGACAGGGTCGGGGACTTTGTACGGAGGTTTTGTTGTCACAGAAAAGTGTCGATCACTTATCGCGGGTCAACCTATGAAAAAGTCCGGGAAATGCGTTTTTGCACCGCTCGCACTCTGCGCAGCGATCCTCGGTGGCTGCGCCAGCCCACCACCCCCTCCGCCTCCATTACCGCCGCAGGAAAAAACCTGCGAGACCATGGATAAAACCGATGTGCTGGGCGATGTGCGTGGCGAAAACGGCGAGGTGACCCGAGTCACCACGACTACTCGTTGCGTCACGCAGTAGACCATCCAGTACGCGAAACCCTGTAGGAGCCGGCTTGCTGGCGATTGCGTTGGGTCAGCCGACGGCGGTGTCGCCTGACGAATCGTTATCGCCAGCAAGCCGGCTCCTACCTGTTTGCTCGCAGACGCCTATCAGGACAGGTAGCCGCCATCCACGTTCAGCGACACCCCGGTGGTGTAGCTGGAGGCGTCGCTGGCCAGATAGAGCACTGCGCCCGCCATTTCACTCGGGTCCGCCACGCGCTTGAGCGGAATCTGCTGCAGGGCGGTGTTGAGAATGGCCTCGTTCTTGACCAGCGCCGAGGCGAACTTGGTGTCGGTCAGGCCCGGCAGCAGGGCATTGCAGCGTATGTTGAACTGCGCGCATTCCTTGGCGAAGACCTTGGTCATGTTGATGACTGCAGCCTTGGTCACCGAGTAGATGCCCTGGAAAATGCCCGGCGAGACGCCGTTGATCGAGGCGACGTTGATGATGCTGCCGCCGCCGTTCTCGCGCATCAGTTTGCCGGCTTCGACCGACATGAAGAAGTAGCCGCGAATGTTTACATCGACGGTTTTCTGGAAGGCGCTGAGGTCGGTGTCCAGCACGTTGCAGAACTGCGGATTGGTCGCTGCGTTGTTGACCAGGATATCCAGGCGCCCGAACTGTTCCTTGATGCCGGCGAAAACCTGACTGATCTGCTCCATTTCACCGATGTGGCAGGCGATGGCGGTGGCTTTGCCGCCGGCGGCAATAATCGCGTCGGCGACGTGTTGGCAGCCGTCGAGCTTGCGGCTCGAAACGATGACATGGGCGCCTTGCTGGGCCAGCAGTTTGGCGATGGCCTCACCGATGCCGCGGCTGGCACCGGAGACAAAAGCGATCTTGCCATCGAGGTCGAACAACTGAGTCTTGGACATGGTATTCCCTTATAAAAAGTTTTGTTATCGGGCCACAAGCGTGATCAAAGGCTGGATTTCTGGATGACCTGAAGGCTCATCTGCTCCAGCAATTTGTTCATGTGAATGAACTGTGCGAAGCGCTTGTCCTGGGTCTGACCATGGTAAAAGCGGTAGTAGATCTGTTGCACGATGCCGGCCAGGCGGAACAGGCCATAGGTGTAGTAGAAATCGAAATTGTCGATGCGGATGCCTGAACGTTCGGCGTAGTAATCGACGAACTCGCGGCGAGTCAGCATGCCCGGTGCGTGGCTCGGCTGGCGGCGCATCAGTTGCACGGGGGCCGGGTCATCGGCTTCGATCCAGTAGGCGAGGGTGTTGCCCAGGTCCATCAGCGGATCGCCGAGGGTGGTCAGCTCCCAATCGAGCACGCCGATGATCTGCATCGGGTTATTCGGGTCAAGGATCACGTTGTCGAAGCGGTAATCGTTGTGGACGATGCTGGAGGTCGGGTGATCGGCCGGCATCTTGTCGTTGAGCCAGGCCTTCACCGCGTCCCACTGTGGCGCGTCCGGGGTCAGGGCTTTCTCGTAGCGATCGCTCCAGCCCTTGATCTGCCGCGCCACGTAACCTTCGGGCTTGCCCAGGTCGCCCAGGCCATAGGCGTTGTAGTCGACCTGATGCAATTCCACGAACTTGTCGATGAAGCTCTTGCACAGGGCTTCGGTTTTTGCGGCGTCCAGGCCCAGTTCTGCCGGCAGGTCCGAGCGCAGGATGATGCCGTTGACCCGTTCCATCACGTAGAACTCGGCACCGATCACCGATTCGTCGGTGCAGTGCACATAGGCCTTGGGGCAGTACGGAAAACCGTCGCGCAACTGATTGAGGATGCGGAACTCACGACCCATGTCGTGGGCGGACTTGGCCTTGTGGCCGAAGGGTGGGCGCCGCAGGACGAACTCCTGTTCGGGGTATTCGAGCAGGTAGGTGAGGTTCGACGCCCCCCCCGGGAACTGGCTGATCTGTGGCAGACCACTGAGGCCGGGAATGTGCGCCTTGAGGTACGGATCGATCAGGCTGGCATCGAGTTCTTCGCCGGAGCGGATACGGGTGGACTGGTCAGTAAGCGCCATGCTTATCCCTTCTGCTTATTCTGGAGGCCTCAAACTATTGGCTAATCTAATGCGCACACCCTGCACCCACAACCGTGAATGGCTCTTATAGGTAAGCGTGTTGCCGGCCAATCATTGTTTTTGATACAGCTGTTTGAATTTGTCGTCAATGTACAGCACGGCTTTGCGCCGGCGGCAACAGGATCGGCGTCAGTACCGGTTGGCTGGAGAAGAACGCCACCAGGTTCTTGCCCACCAGTTCGACGGTGCCCTGGGTTGCCTCCGGGGACAGCCCGGCGACATGCGGAGTGAGGATAACGTTGGCCAGCGCCTTGAATGCCTGGGGTACGTGCGGTTCGTTATCGAACACATCCAGTGCGGCCCCGGCGATCCGCCGTTGCTCAAGTGCGGTGATCAGGTCAGCGGTGGCGATAACGCTGGCCCGGGCGATATTGACGATGAATCCGTTGGGGCCAAGGGCGTCCAGCACCTGGCGGTTGATCAGGTGTCTGGTGCCCACGCCACCCGGTGTGGCAACAATGAGAAAATCCGAGGCCCGCGCCAGTTCGGTGGGGGTCGAGCAGAAGGCGTAGGGCACGTCGCTGCGAAGCTGGCGATTGTGGTAGCTCACGCTCATGTCGAAGCCGGCGTCGGCGCGTTTGGCGATCGCCATGCCGACCGCGCCCAGGCCAAGGATGCCCAGGCGCTTGCCGGCGAGGGACGGGCGCATGATTTTTGGCCATTCGCCGCGTCGTACGGCGGCATCGCAGCGCGGCACATCGCGCACCAGTGCCAATAGCAGTGCCATGGCATGGTCGGCGACGGAGGAGGCATTGACCCCGGCGCCGTTGGTGACAGTGATGCCGCGGTCGGCGGCCGCCTGCAGGTCAACGTGTTCGTAACCGGCGCCGATCACGCAAATGATCTTGAGGTTGGGCAGGGCGGCGATTTCATCGGCATACAGCCCCAGGGGGCCGCGAGTCAGCACGGCATCTATCTGGCCGGCGTGGCGCGAGATGGCTTCGGCGCGCTCGGCGGGCGTGGGTGCCAGGATCAGGTGAAAGCCTTGATGTTCGAGAATCGGTAGGTAGTCATTGATGGTTTCAACCAGTACCAGAACAGTTGCGGGCATTGCTCGGCTCCTGTGATCGTCGGCTTGTCAGGTGCAATAGGTCGTTTCAGGGTGCTGATTTCAGAAGTGTTTGGCAATGGTGTCCACCGCCTTGGCGGTGTTCTGTAGTCTGGACTGCTTGCCGGAAGAAGCAAATACAGGTTCGAGGTAGTCGCAAGCTCATTTATGGCTCAAGGCGGACGCGCTTGCTACTCCCCTTTATAAGGAGTGTGAACGACATGGATGCGCACCGGCGGGTTGTTTTCCACCATATCGCGTGGTACTTCTCGAGAGTAGGTGAACTCGGTTTTATTCAATGCTTCCAGGCGCCTGACCACTGTTTTGATGGGGCCGAATTCGGGTACCAGTATGTGGTGTTTTTGATCTCCGGTAACAAAGAAGTAACCGCCACCTCCTTTGTTGTACTTTGAAACTCCCGTGACAGCGTCGAAGAACTCATAGCGATTGGTTTCGAGATCCCAGGTCGATATGCCCACCACTTCGGAATAATCCGCTTTTACGTCAGTTTGAGGCTCGCCTTCTATATAGACTTTGGTTGTCAGCCATCGAGGAGACGATGCCAGCGCCAGTATATCCACGGCGCCAGGGTTTGGTTGTGCAAAGCTGCCTGGCGCACAAAGCAGTGCCGCAAGAAGGAAGCATGTAGATGCAATAGTGTGTTTTTGCATGCGGGCAACTCCTGGGAATGGGGGCGCTATCAATTTGCTTGGTTCGGTGAGTAAAAATATAGGCCGGGAGTAGACGCGATACAATGGTTGGGTATTTGCTTGTAACAGTTCAGTGTCGTTTTAATTTAAGTAGTTTGTTACTTGTAGTTTTTGTCTGTGTTTTTTGTAGGCATATTCGCTGTTTCCAGGTTGGGGTAGTCAATGTTTAATTTCACCCCACCGAGCGCTACCGTTCCCGAGTGGTGTCGCTGGTGTCCAACAAGAAGTCGAGCGTTTGCAGCAAACTGCCAAGGCTCCGTTGAAGGTCTGGCGCAATCTGACAGAAAAGGCTCGATCAGGGCGCGGCGGGTACTATTCTTGTTCGCGCTGGACGATCCAGGCGTTCCAACGCTCAAGAAAGGTCTATTGGTACTGCCGTTCCTCACCTAAGTCTTTGCTTCTGTTCACTAATCCTCCAGAATCGCGCCCCTGTTTCGGCCATGGCGCTGCCTGTCGGGTATTCCGACGCGTCCTGGCCGGGTGGCAAGTGACCGGAATGTGGAGATCCCACCGGATGAATGATCAGGCCAATAGCGTCAACAAACGCTATGTAGCAGCAACACCCGCGACACTTTCGAGCTGGAATCGCCAAGACACCACCTGGATGCTGGGCCTGTTTGGCACGGCAATTGGTGCGGGAACCCTGTTTTTGCCGATCAACGCGGGGCTGGGCGGTTTCTGGCCGCTGCTGATCCTGGCGTTGCTCGCGTTTCCGATGACCTTCTATGCACACCGTGGCCTGACTCGCTTCGTCCTGTCCGGACGCGATGGTGCGGACATTACCGAGGTGGTCGAAGAGCACTTCGGAATCAAGGCCGGCGCGTTGATCACCTTGCTGTACTTCTTCGCGATCTTCCCGATCCTGCTGATCTACAGCGTGGCGTTGACCAATACCGTGGGCAGTTTCCTTGAGCATCAACTGCACATCATGCCGCCCCCGCGCGCCGTGCTGTCGCTGGTGCTGATCCTCGGCCTGCTGGCCGTGGTGCGTTGCGGCGAGCAGATCATCGTCAAGGCCATGAGCCTGATGGTTTATCCGTTCATCGTCGCCTTGCTGTTCCTGGCGGTGTTTTTGATTCCACACTGGAACGGCGGCATCCTGACCACGGCCACCACGCTGCCTGAGCCATCTGCGCTGCTGCGTACCCTGTGGCTGGCGATTCCGGTGATGGTGTTCTCGTTCAACCATTCGCCGATCATTTCGGCGTTCGCGGTCGACCAGAAGCGTCAGTATGGTGAGCATGCCGAAGAGCGCAGCTCGCAGATCCTGTCCCGTGCCCACCTGCTGATGGTGGCGATGGTGCTGTTCTTCGTCTTCAGCTGTGTATTGACCCTGTCGCCGGCACAACTGGCCGAAGCCAAGGCACAGAACCTGTCGATCCTGTCGTACCTGGCCAACCACTTCAGCAACCCGACCATCGCCTTCGCCGCGCCGTTGATTGCCTTTGTGGCCATTTCCAAGTCGTTCCTGGGGCATTACATCGGTGCCAGTGAAGGCCTCAAGGGCCTGATCGTCAAGAGCGGCAAGCGCCCGGCAGCCAAGACCCTGGATCGCATCGTAGCGGCGTTCATGCTGGTGGTGTGCTGGATTGTGGCGACGTTGAACCCGAGCATTCTGGGCATGATCGAAACCCTGGGTGGCCCGGTGATCGCGGCGATCCTGTTCCTGATGCCGATGTACGCCATTCGCAAGGTACCGGCGATGGCGCGTTATCGCGGGCAGGCTTCCAATGTCTTTGTGACAGCGGTGGGGCTGGTGGCTATTTCAGCGTTGATCTACTCCCTGACTGCCTGACCCGCCACGAACTCCCCTTGTGGGAGCGGGCTTGCTCGCGAATGCGGTGAATCAGTCAACCGATGTGTTAAATGACACACCGCATTCGCGAGCAAGCCCGCTCCCACAGGTTTATCGGCGGTAGTTATTCCAGGCATAAAAAAACGCCGCCCATCTCACGATGGGCGGCGTTTTTTATGGCTCTGTAACGTTAGGCTTGAACGACCGGAATGTTGGCGTTCGCAGCAGCTTCACGGAACTCGGCGATCTGGTCGAAGGACAGGTAGCGGTAGACATCGGCCGCCATGCTGTCGATCTTGCCAGCGTATTCCATGTACTCCTCGACGGTCGGCAGGCGACCCAGGATGGAAGCCACGGACGCCAGCTCAGCCGAAGCCAGGTAGACGTTCGCGCCGTCACCCAGACGGTTCGGGAAGTTACGGGTCGAAGTCGACACAACAGTCGAGTTCGGCTCTACACGTGCCTGGTTACCCATGCACAGCGAGCAGCCCGGCATTTCCATGCGCGCGCCAGCCTTGCCGTAGATGCCGTAGTAGCCTTCTTCGGTCAGTTGGTGAGCGTCCATCTTGGTCGGCGGCGACAGCCACAGACGGGTTGGCAGCTGACCCTTGACCTGCTCCAGCAACTTGCCGGCAGCGCGGAAGTGACCGATGTTGGTCATGCACGAACCGATGAACACTTCGTCGATTTTCTCGCCAGCAACGCTGGAGAGCAGGCGAGCGTCGTCCGGGTCGTTCGGCGCGCAGAGCACAGGCTCCTTGATGTCGGCCAGGTCGATCTCGATGATTTCGGCGTATTCAGCGTCTTTGTCAGCTTCCAGCAGCTCAGGGTTGGCCAGCCAGGCTTCCATCGCTTGCGCACGACGTTCCAGGGTACGAGCATCGCCGTAGCCTTCGCCGATCATCCAGCGCAGCAGGGTGATGTTCGACTGCAGGTATTCGGCGATCGATTCTTTGGACAGCTTGATGGTGCAACCGGCAGCCGAACGTTCGGCCGAGGCGTCGGACAGTTCGAAAGCTTGCTCGACGGTCAGCTTGGACAGACCTTCGATCTCCAGGATGCGGCCGGAGAAGGCGTTCTTCTTGCCTTTCTTCTCTACGGTCAGCAAGCCAGACTGGATCGCGTAGTAAGGAATGGCGTGAACCAGGTCACGCAGGGTGACGCCTGGTTGCAGTTCGCCTTTGAAGCGAACCAGGATCGACTCAGGCATGTCCAGTGGCATAACGCCAGTGGCAGCGGCGAACGCGACCAGACCGGAACCGGCCGGGAACGAGATACCGATCGGGAAACGGGTGTGGGAGTCACCACCGGTACCGACGGTGTCCGGCAGCAGCATGCGGTTCAGCCAGCTGTGGATGATGCCGTCGCCCGGACGCAGGGAAACGCCACCGCGGGTCATCATGAAGTCAGGCAGGGTGTGGTGGGTGGTCACGTCGATCGGCTTTGGATAGGCCGCGGTGTGGCAGAAGGACTGCATCACCAGGTCGGCGGAGAAGCCGATGCACGCCAGGTCTTTCAGTTCGTCACGGGTCATTGGACCGGTGGTGTCCTGGGAGCCGACGGTGGTCATCTTCGGTTCGCAGTAGGTGCCCGGACGGATACCCTCTACGCCGCACGCCTTGCCGACCATTTTCTGCGCCAGGGTGTAGCCCTTGGTGCTTTCAGCCGGTGCTTCAGGCTTCTTGAACAGCTCCGAAGGCGGCAGACCCAGCTCGGCGCGAGCCTTCTCGGTCAGGCCACGGCCGATGATCAGCGGAATACGGCCGCCAGCGCGAACTTCGTCCAACAGAACCGGGGTCTTCATTTCGAAGGTGGTCAGGACTTCGTCGGTGCCGTGCTTGCAGACTTTGCCAGCATGCGGGTACAGGTCGATCAGGTCGCCCATGTTCATGCCGGACACATCGAATTCGATCGGCAGGGCGCCGGCGTCTTCCATGGTGTTGTAAAAAATCGGTGCGATCTTGTTGCCGAAGCAGAAACCGCCGGCACGCTTGTTCGGCACGTAAGGAACGTCGTCGCCGAAGAACCACAGTACCGAGTTGGTCGCCGATTTACGCGAGGAACCGGTACCGACCACGTCACCGACGTAGGCGATCGGGAAGCCTTGGCCGCGCATTTCTTCGATCTGCTTCATCGGACCGGTGACGCCTTGTACGTCCGGCACGATGCCGTCGCGAGCCATTTTCAGCATGGCCAGGGCGTGCAGCGGGATGTCTGGACGGGACCAGGCATCAGGAGCAGGGGACAGGTCGTCGGTGTTGGTCTCGCCAGTCACCTTGAACACGCGCAGGCTGATCTTGTCGGCCAGCACCGGGCGCTTCACGAACCACTCGCCGTCAGCCCAGGATTGCAGCACGCCTTGAGCGTGAACATTGCCTTTCTTGGCTTTTTCAGAGACGTCGTGGAAGGTGTCGAACATCAGCAGCGTGTGCTTGAGTTCCTTGGCGGCCACTGGCGCCAGTTCGGCGTCGTCCAGCAGGTCCACCAGAGTCACGATGTTGTAGCCGCCCTGCATGGTGCCGAGCAGTTCAACAGCGCGCTTCTTGTCGATCAGGGGGGATTGAGCTTCGCCCTTGGCGATGGCGGAGAGGAAGCCGGCCTTGACATAGGCTGCTTCGTCCACTCCAGGTGGAACGCGATTGGTGATCAGGTCAACGAGGAAAGCTTCTTCGCCAGCCGGGGGATTTTTCAGCAGCTCAACCAGGCCTGCAGTTTGTTCGGCGTTTAGCGGCTGGGGAACGATACCCAGTGCTGCGCGCTCTTCGATATGTTTGCGGTAGGCTTCAAGCACAGTTATTACCCTCATCAGTGGTCCCAAATGGGTGTCCGGGACGCTCATCCCGAAATTGCCGTACTCATGCGCTGCAGGGCGTTGTGGGCCCATTAGCCAGAATTACCGACAATTCCTTACAGAAGCTGCTTTCAAAGTTTTACGCCTGCAGAACGGGAGCTGATGAGGGTTGGCGCCGAGCTTTTCCCCGCTGGAAAAACCCTTCGCCAACACCGCTCTGAAGGAACGACTGTGCTCGTGACGCTTTGAAAACAGCTTCTAACGGACATTGGCGCCTAAAAAGGCTGGCTGATTCTACGGCAAAAAAATATTAAAGGTAAGTTGCGAGCCTTAATTTTCAGGGGTGATTCATCTTAGACAAAGGGCTAATATGCCGACCTGTTTTGCTTTTGCGCGTTTTTTGCCTACCTATGCCCAACCAGACCATCAAGACCCCCTGCGTCGGCCTCTGCTCCACTGTTTACGGAGATCTGGTGTGTCGTGGCTGCAAGCGTTTCCACCATGAAGTGATTCACTGGAACGGCTACAACGAGGATGAAAAGCGCGCGGTCTGGCTGCGTCTGGAGCAGTTGCTGTCCCAGGTGATGGCCGCCAAGGTGGAGATTTTCGATCCGGCGCAGCTCAGGATGCAGCTGGAACAGCGCAAGATTCGCTTCGTGCCCCATCAGTCGGAATATTGCTGGGCGTACCAGTTGATCGCCCGGGGCGCGCGGGTGATCAATAATCTGGAGGCCTACGGCATGGTATTGCTGCCGGAATTTCGCGACTGGAACCTGCCGGAACTGCGTGATGCCATTGATCGGGAATTTTTCCTGCTGTCCGAAGCACACTACCAGCGGTACATCGCGCCGGGGTTTCTCAAGGACGCCTTGGGCGATTGAAAAGCATCGCCGGCAAGCCGGCTCCTACACAAAATCGCTAACTTCTGCAGGAGCCGGCTTGCCGGCGATAACGATCGACCTGATGCCAGACATTCAATGCTTGTCGGCCAACTCCTCAAGGTGATCCGCCACTTCCGCCGGCTTGAGCACCAGCACATCGCTTTCCAGCTTATCAAGCACCACTTCCGCCGTATTGCCGATCAACGCCCCTGACAGTCCGGTGCGTGCCACGGTGCCGATCACCGTCACCGCCGCTTTCAGCTTGTGCGCCATGAATGGAATCAGCACATCCGCCGGGCCTTCCTCGATATGCAGGCGATCTTCGTCGATGTCGAATTCCGCCTGAAACGCTTTGCACTGCTCGCGGTAGCGCGCCTGAATGGTTTCGCTGAGCTGGAAGGTCGGGTCGGCCGAGGACAGCATCGGCGACGGATGGGCGCTGATCACGTGCAGATGGGCTCTGGCCAGGCTGGCAATGTCGTAGCCGTGATCGATGATGGTGTTGTGCAGATGCCGGTGCTCAAGATCGGTATTGCCGACGTCGACCGCCGCCAGAATCACCCGGTCCTTCCAGGAATCGGCGGTTTTCACCAGCAGTACCGGGGTTGGACAGGAGCGCAGCAGTTTCCAGTCCTCTGGCGTCAGCAGGGCCTTTTTCAACGGACTGTCCGGGAAGTGTTGCTTGACCACCAGGCCGCAGCCTTCGGCTTGCTGCACTTGCACAATGGTTTCGTGCTGGCTTTCGTTCCAGGCCTGTTCCGTGGTGGCGCTGTAACCGTCCTCCAGCAACGTGGCCTTGAGCGCGCCCAGCATTGTGGCGTGGTCATGCCTGCGGTCGCATACCAGCAGGTGCAGGTGCGCCTGGGTGACACCGGCGATCACTTTGGCCCGTTTGAGCGCCAGACTCTCCGGGTGCTCGGGTTCGATGACCACCAGAATGCTGCGAATGGCTTGCATGATCACTATCTCCTGAATATGAAAAAGCACGGCGTTGCACAACTATAGTTGCTGCCCGCCATTGAGCGACTTGATGCATATCAACGGTTGGCGACTGGTGGTCTGTCGGTTGGCCGGTATAATCGACGCCTTTCGTTTCAACCTCTTATCCGTGGGCCCCATGATCCTTCCCGAAATTCACGAATTCCTTGGCTGTCGTACCCCTGACGGCTGGATTCAGGCCGCGCTGGCTGACCAGGAAACACTGCTGATCGACCACAAGAACTGCGAATTCAAGGCCGCCAGCACCGCGTTGAGCCTGATTGCCAAGTATCACTCCCACGTTGACCTGATCAATATGATGTCGCGCCTGGCCCGGGAAGAGCTGGTGCATCACGAGCAGGTCATGCGCCTGATGAAGCGGCGCAAGATCGAGCTGCGCCAGCTGTCCGCCGGGCGCTATGCCTCGGGGCTGCGCAAGGTGGTGCGCAGCCATGAGCCGGTGAAACTGGTGGATACCCTGGTGGTCGGTGCGTTTATCGAAGCCCGCAGCTGCGAGCGTTTCGAGGCGCTGGTACCGCATCTGGACGAAGAACTGGGCAAGTTCTACTTCGGTTTGCTCAAGAGTGAGGCCCGGCATTTCCAGGGTTACCTGAAACTGGCTTACCAGTATGGTGACGCCAAGGATATCGCCCAGGTGATTGACAGGGTGCGCGCCGCCGAGCAGGAGCTGATCGAGACACCGGATGGCGAGTTCCGCTTCCACAGCGGTATACCTGCCGCCGCATAATTCGCATTCGCGAGCAGGCTCGCTTCCACATTGAAAACGCATTTCATCTGTAGGAGCGAGCATGCTCGCGAAGAACGCAAGAACACCTCGGGTTGTCTGACACCCCGCGTTATCGTTGACGTTCATCGCGAGCGTGCTCGCTCCTACAGGGGGTGGGCAGGCGTTGCGATGTTGGGCTTAAGGGCTGGGTTCAGCTTAGAAATCCCACTTGGTGGTCAGCGACACGTTGCGCGGCTCGCCGTAGTAGGTGGTGCCAAAGTTGCCCAGGCCATTGAGGTACTTCTTGTCAAAGACGTTGTTGGCATTGACGGTGAAGCTCAGGTGTTCGTCAAACTCGTAGCGCGTCATCAGGTCGACGAGGGTGTAGCCGCCTTGCTTGAGTGAGGTGGCGCCTTCGACCGGGCTGTAACTCTGACCGTAGAAAGCACTCTGCCAGCTGACACCGCCACCGACGGTGACCTTCTCCAGCGCGCCAGGCAGGCGGTAGGTGGTGAAGGTGCGCACGACGTGTTCCGGCTTGGTGGTCGCCAGCGGGAAACCATAGATGCGCTGCTCGTCCTGGTCACGGGTGCGGGCGTAGGTATAGCCGGCGGACAGGTTCCAGCCATCGGCCACTTCGCCGGCCAGTTCCAGTTCCACACCCTGGGTGGTTGCGCCGGAAATCGCTTTGTAGACGTCCTGGCCGGTGCCATCGGTGGTGAGGTATTGGGCGACGTTGTCCTGTTCGATGCGGAAGAAGGCCAGGCTGGCGTTCACTTTGCCTTCCAGGTACGCCGCTTTCAGGCCGGCCTCGTAGCTGTCGCCTTCCACCGGGTTCAGGGTTTTGCCGCTGGCGTCCTTGTAGATTTGGGGCTGGTAGATATTGGTGTAGCTGGCGTAGACCGAGTAGGTGTCGTCCAGGTCATAGACCACACCGGCATAAGGCGTCACGACTCCGTGTTCCTTGTAGCTCGCATTGGTGTCGCTCAGGCCGGCGTCCGGACGGTAGGTGTAATCCTCGTTGTACTTGAACGTACTCAGGCGGCCGCCGAGGATGAACGACAGATCGTCGGTCGGGTGCAGGCGGGTGGCCAGGTAAATGCCGTTCTGGCTCTGGGTGCGTTCGTATTTGCCGTTTTTCGGGAATTCCTGTTCCGGCAGATTGCCGTTCCAGTCATAAATGCTCCCGGGGACCTCGCCGGTTGCACTGGTGTCGTAGGTGTCGCCGGTCTGGCGCGAGTGGGACGCCATGAAACCTGCGAGCAATTCATGTTCGCGACCGCCCAGGGTGAACGGGCCGCAGACGTTGACGTCTGCGGTGTTCTGCACGCGATGACCTTCCCAGCGGCCCCAGTAAAGAAACATGCCTTCGCCCGTGGCACGGTCCGGGCTGCCCCCGCTGGCTGAAGCCAGGCGGGTATCGTGATCGGTGGTTTTCTGGTCGAGGCTGACCTTGAACTTCCAGTCGTTGGCCAGCGCCTGTTCCAGGGACGCGAAATAGGTGATGTCGTCGTAGTCGCGACGGCTCCAGTCGGCGCCCGGGTTGAAGTGACGGGGGAAGTCGGTGCGGCCGCCGTCAGTGAAATACACCGCGTTGCCCGTCCAGGACGAGCCTCGTGGGGTCGTACTCGACTTGTCGATGCCGAACGTCAGCAGGGTGTCGGGTGTCAGGTCGGCTTCGAGGATGCCGTAGTACAGGTCTTTTTTCTGGCTGTAATGATCCATGTAGGAGTTCTTGTCCGAGTAGGCACCGACGAAGCGCCCACGCACGCTGCCGGACTCGTTCAGCGATCCGGAAATGTCGCCGACGCTGCGGTAGGCGTCCCAGGACCCGACGGTGCCGCTGATCGACGCCTTGAATTCCTTGGTCGGTTTCTTGCGGATCAGGTTGACGGTGGCCGACGGATCGCCCGAACCGGTCAACAGGCCCGTCGCGCCTTTGATGATTTCGATGCGATCGAGGCTGGCGGCGTCGTCGCCATTGTTGGGGTTCTCCCCGTAGACGCCGTCATAGGGGATGTTGATGCCGTCGTACTGGAAGTTGGTGATGGCAAAGCCACGGGCGGAAAACTCGGTGCGATCGCTGTCGTATTTCTGCATCGAGACGCCGGGGGCATTGCGCAGCGCGTCGCTGATGCTCTGTACGCCTTGGTCATCCATTTGCTGACGGGTAATGACGGTGACCGATTGCGGTGTTTCGCGCAGTGACAACGGCAGGCCGGTGGCCGACGATGTCGAGCCGGTGGTGTAGGAATGGGTGCCTTCGGTGGTCGCGCCCAGGCCTTGGGCGGAGATGGTGGTAGCACCCAGTTGCAGCATACCGTCGTCCTTGGCGATCTTTTTATCGGCGCCGCTGTCAGCAGCGTGAGCGGCAGTTGCCAGGCTCAGCAGCGCGGCGGGCAGGGCGAGTGCCAGCGGGCACAAGGCAAAACGAAAACGGACGGCGAGGTGGTGCGACATGGAGATCCCTTTGCATCGAATCGATCGGTAGTTGAAGTGCTTCTGCTGGTTAACCGAACGAAAAATGAAAAGGGGAACTGCGCTGCGAAAATAATTGATAAGTATTCTCAGCGGCTCAAGCCGAGGTGCTCGTGTTGAACTGTTTGAGTGTGATGGGCAGTTGCATGCAGGGTGAATGGGCGGGCCTCATCGCTGGCAAGTCAACTCCCACCGTGTTCGAGTGGTATACAGAATATATGTATACCGCTAAACCTGTGGGAGCTGGCCTGCCAGCGATGGCGGAGTGTCAGTCACCCGTGATGTTGTATGTGCCGGCCTCATCGCCAGCAGGCTAGCTCCCACAATTTGATCTTCAGTGAGCACAAAACTCATGGCCGGCACCTATCCACTGTGGGAGCTGGCTTGCCTGCGAAGAACGATTACGCGGTCTACCGGCCTGGCACCCGCCACAGATACCAGGCGGCCACCGTCCGATACGGGCTCCAAGCCGCGCCGATCTCGATCATTTGCTTGCGTGTCGGCTGCAACTCCAGGCCCTTGAGCCGTCGATACCCCTCACGTACGCCAAAGTCATCGGCCGGTAAAATGTCCGGACGCTCCAGGCTGTAGATCAGAAGCATCTCCACTGTCCAGCGGCCGACACCGCGCAAGGTGATCAAGCGCTCGATCAGCGCTTCATCGTCCATGACCAGCGCCGTGGCGTAATCCGGTACCACGCCGTCCAGCGTCGCCTGGGCAATGCCCTGAATGGTCGCGATCTTGCTCGCGGAAAACCCGCAGCTGCGCAGGCGATCGAAGTCCGTGGCGACAATCTCCTCTGGTCGTGGAAACCCGTGCTGGGGGAACAGCGCCAGCAGCCGGCCGACTATCGCATCGCCAGCCTTGGCATGCAGTTGCTGATAGGCAATCGCCCGTACCAGCGATTCATAGGGATCGCGAGCCGGGTGGGGTTGATGCAGGCACGGGCCGATAGCGTCGATGTGGCGGCGCCAGTCATCGTCGAGGGAGGCCAGAAAGTCACTGGCGGGTAAATAAGGGGCTGGCCTGCTCATCGATTCCTTCTTGAGCCCAAGCGTCAAAACGCCAACTGCCGGGTCATCTGCACCGCCGCGTTTTCCAGCCTGAGCAAAAACGCCTTGCGCGGCTGGCCACCACCGTAACCGGTCAGCGAGCCGTCGGCACCGATTACCCGATGACAAGGTACGACTATCGAAAGCCGGTTGTGCCCATTGGCCAGGCCCACCGCACGACTGGCGCCGGGTTTGCCCAGCGTGGCGGCTATGGCGCCATAGGTAGTGGTGTGGCCATAGGGGATTTTCCCCAGCTCGGCCCAGACCTGGCGGGAGAATTCGCTACCGGGCAGGTGCAAGGCAACGCTGAACTGCTTGAGTTGGCCAGCGAAATACCTGGCAAGCTGTTCTTCGATCTGCTGCAAGTGCTGGTTGTGTCCAGGCGCCACGGCATAGCTATA
This sequence comes from Pseudomonas sp. GW821-FHT09H03, assembly GCF_059415945.1. Classification (NCBI taxonomy): domain Bacteria; kingdom Pseudomonadati; phylum Pseudomonadota; class Gammaproteobacteria; order Pseudomonadales; family Pseudomonadaceae; genus Pseudomonas; species Pseudomonas sp. GW821-FHT09H03. The sequence continues at coordinate 50,246 of NZ_JBWKOF010000025.1, forward strand.
GCGGTTCTGCAGCTCTTCGACTTCCCGGGTCAGTGCTGGCCGATCGAGAAACTCCAGCAATACCAGGCCACGGCGCTCGGCCATGGCGATCATCGGGCCCAAAGGGGTGGTCAGGCGTGTGAACAGCAAGGCTTCGCTGTTGGCCGCGCGGCCGGGGGTGATGTGAAAGGATTTTTGAAACGCATCGCGAAAACCGCTCAGGGATTCGTAACCCGAATCGAACGCCGCGCTGTCAATCGAGTCGCCCTGTTTGATCCCGCCCAGCGCTATGCCCAGGCGTCGGGTGCGCAGCCAGGCGTGAAAGGTCATGCCGAAATGCTGCTTGAACCAGCGCCGCAGTTTCAGTGGTTCGATGCCTTCGACTTGCAACTGGGCATCGGTCCAGCGCTGCTCGGGGTCGGCGTCTACCGCCTTGAGCAGTTTCTGCACCCAGTGCGGGGCAATGGCCGCGGCGTCCAGCGGTTTGCAGCGCAGGCAGGCGCGGTAGCCCGCCGAAAGGCACTCGTCGGCATGGGCGAAGAACTCGACGTTGTCCGGCTTCGGCGAGCGTGCCGTGCAGCCCGGGCGGCAGAAGATTCCGGTGGTCTTGACCGCAGTAAAGAACACCCCCTCGTAGGCGGTGTCTCGTTCGAGCATGGCGCGAACCATCTCGGCGCGGGGCGGCAGTAACGTGTTTTGTAGGTTCATGGACGCAGCATAGAACGCGTCATGGCCAGCCTCCACCGGAAAATCGACAGGGAATTGCTGGCAACTGCGCGATCGTTCAACCTGGCTTCATAGGTGGGATAAAATTCAGGCCCGACGGGCGAGCAGCAACACCGAAGCCGCCGCCGACAACAACCCGGCGCAACAGCGATTGAACATCCGCTTGCCCGACGGTTTGGCAAACCAGCGGCGCATGTGCAGGCCCATGTAAGCGTACAGACCGATGGCGATCCATTCGAGGATCAGGAACAGTGCGCCCAGCAGCGCAAATTGTGGTGCGATCGCCCGGGTCGAGTCGACGAATTGTGGCAGGAATGCGGTAAAAATCAGGATGGCTTTCGGGTTGCCGGCCGCCACCAGAAACTCTTGTCGGGTCAGCGCCAGCATTCCCACCGGCGCTGCGCTCACCAGGTTTTCTGCGCCGGGGTCAGCGCGCCACAATTGCCAGGCGAGGTAGAACAGGTACGCCGCACCGAGAATCTTGATCCCGTAGAACAGCAATTCCGAGGTTTGCAGCACCACCGCCAGCCCCGCCGAGGCAAGTGCAATCATCAAGGCGAACGCCAGCAAGCGACCCATACCGGCAAGGCAAGCGGTGCGGTAGCCATAGCGGGTCGAGTTGCTGACCGACAGCAGGTTGTTCGGGCCTGGCGCCATGTTCAGGGCGAAGCAGGCCGGGAGAAAGAGGGTGAGGGTGGTGAGGTCCATGATCGGCTCCGGCAGCTGGAGCCATATTTTTACACAGCTGCCGGTTGACCTGACCCGTACAGTGATGGACTCAGGCAGCGTACCAGTACTAGCGAGCGAACTTTTTCGCCCCGACCACGCACAGGATCACGGCCACGGTGACGCCGAGCATGCCAATGCTGACCTGTTCGTGGAGCATCGTCGCGGCCAGGGTCAGGCCGAAAAACGGCTGCAACAGTTGCAACTGCCCGACGGCGGCGATGCCTCCTTGCGCCAGTCCGCGGTACCAGAACACGAATCCGATCAGCATGCTGAACAGTGACACGTAAGCCAGGCTGAACCAGGCCGGGGTGCTGATGTTGGCGAAGGTCGCGGGCATCCGCCACCAGCTGAGTACCGCCATGAGCGGCAACGCCAGCACCAGCGCCCAGCAGATGACCTGCCAGCCGCCGAGCGTCCTGGACAGCTTCGCCCCTTCGGCATAACCCAGGCCGCAGGCCAGGATCGCCAGCAGCATCAGGATGTCGCCCTGGGGCGAGGCGGTCAGCCCCTGGGACAGGGCAAACCCAGCCACCAGCGAACTGCCCAGCACCGAGAAGATCCAGAACGCCGGGCGCGGTCGCTCGCCGCCGCGCAACACGGCGAATACTGCGGTCGCCAAAGGCAGCAGGCCAACGAACACGATGGAGTGGGCGGAGGTGACGTACTGCAGCGCCAGCGCAGTCAGCAGGGGAAAGCCGATCACCACGCCCAGGGCGACAATCGCCAGGGGAAGTAGCTGATGCCGGCCGGGGCGTTTTTCCTTGAACAGCAATAACAGGCAGAGCGCGAGAACGGCAGCGATGGTCGCGCGCGCGACGGTGAGGAACACCGGGTCGAACTCCAGCACCGCCACACGAGTCGCCGGCAGCGAGCCGCTGAAGATCACCACGCCGATCAGGCCATTGATCCAGCCGCTGCTAGTGTTCTGTCGCGTGTGGTTTTGCAGGTTTGAAGTCTGTTCCATGTGGCTCACGCTCATTGTTTGATTGCACTAAAGCCATCCTATGGCTGATTATCGGTACAATCAAAAAATTGTCATGGATACATCCCATGCCGCGCGCTCGATACAAATCTCTGGTTGATGCCTTGGCTGGCGACATCCGCTCAGGGCGCCTGCTGCCCGGCACACGCTTGCCGACTCACCGCGAACTGGCGGCCGCCGAGGGGCTGGCGCTGGTCACGGCAAGCCGGGTCTATGCCGAGCTGGAGGCCATGGGGCTGGTCAGTGGCGAAACCGGGCGCGGGACTTTCGTCAGGGAGACCTCCTTGCCGCCCCAGCACGGGATAGATCAACCCGAGGTCGTGGCCGGAATGATCGACCTCAACTTCAACTATCCGTCGCTGCCGGGTCAGGCCGATCTGTTGCGCGGCGCCTTGCGACAGCTCGCGCTGTCCGGCGACCTTGAAGCCTTGTTGCGCTACCAGCCCCATGCGGGGCGCCAGCATGAGCGGGCCGCTTTCGCGCGTCACCTTGGCAGCCGCGGCCTGACCGTGCAGGCCTCGCAGATGCTGATCGTCAGCGGCGCCCAGCATGGGTTGACCGTGACGATGATGGCGCTGCTACGGCCCGGCGATGTGATCGCTGCCGATGCCTTGACTTACTCGGGATTCAAGGTGCTCGCCGAAGCGCTGCACCTGGAAATGGTGCCGATTCCGGTCACTGCGGATGGACCTGACCTGGAGGCGCTCGAGATGTTGTGCCGCAGTCGTGCGGTACGCGCTGTCTACAGCATGCCGACGCTGCACAACCCATTGGGCTGGGTGATGCCCGCCGGGCAGCGTGAGCGGCTGGTGTCGATTGCGCGCCGGTACGATCTGATTCTCATTGAAGACGGCGCCTATGCTTTTCTCGCGGAAAATCCACCACCACCCCTGGCCGAGCTGGCGCCCGAGCGCACGGTCTACGTGTCCGGCCTGTCAAAAAATGTCGCCACCGGTTTGCGTGTCGGCTTCATTGCAGCACCTGAACATTGGGTCGCGGCCCTGGAACGCACGATTCGCGCGACCACCTGGAACACCCCCGGCGTGCTGACGGCCATCGCCTGCGGATGGATCGATGACGGCACCGTGATCCGCCTGGAGGCGCAAAAACGCGCCGACGCGCAAGCCCGCCAGGCCCTGGCCCGGGAAGTGTTGACGGGCCTGAACACCATCAGCCATCCGTGTTCCTATTTCACCTGGTTGCCGCTGCCGGAAGAGGCGCGGGCGGATCAGATCGCCGTGGCCCTGATGCGCGAGCAGGTATGCGTATCAACCGCCGAGCCCTTCGCGATCTCGGACCACGTTCCCCACGCGTTACGGTTGGCGCTGGGGTCCGTGAGCATGGATGACTTGCGCGATGCGCTGCTGAAAGTCAGGAGGGTGGTCAGCCTGTACGCCTGACAGGGCATTTTTCTTCAATACCTGCGCCAAGCGGCTGTTTACCTTGAGGGCCTGGTTCAACTCGAAGAAAGAAGGTGTGCAATGAGTCTGATGATCTCCATGGCCGCGTTTGCGCTGGCCGCGTCAATTACCCCGGGGCCTGTGAACATTGTCGCGTTGAGTTCCGGTGCGCGATTTGGTTTCAGGGCCAGTCAGCGGCATGTGGCCGGTGCGACCTTGGGGTTTGTCTTGCTGCTGGTACTGATGGGCCTGGGCTTGCATGAGCTTTTGCAGTTATGGCCGGCGCTGACCCTGTGGGTGCAATGGGCGGGCGTGGCCTTTCTGTTGTACATGGCCTTCAAGCTGGCGGCCGACAACGGGCAGTTGCAGACGAAGGAGTCGACGCAGGCGCCGTCGATGCTGTACGGCGCCATCATGCAATGGCTCAACCCCAAAGCCTGGCTGGCCTGCGTGGCCGGCATGGGCGCGTTCGTCGCCGATGGCGAGGCGCGCCTGGTGTGGCAGTTTGCGGCGGTGTATCTGGTGATCTGTTACCTGTCCATCGGCTGTTGGGCCTATGTCGGGACGTTTTTGCGCGGGTACCTGAACAATCCCGCCGGCATGCGCCTGTTCAATCGGGTGATGGCGGGGTTGTTGGCGGTGAGTGCGGTTTATTTGGTATTGCCATAGATGCACTGAAGCGGGGGGGCTCAGCTAGCACCCAGAAACGCCCTACGCACTTATCGGAAATAGCCTATATCCGTGTTTGTCACCCTCGTTAAAACTTGCAAGCGCTTGAACGAGGGTGGCTTTCAGCTTTAGGGCATCCCCCTTGACCGGCGGAGAACCGGGTGCTGTGGGAGCAGTATCTGATGCCCAACATCGCTGGAAAGGTCGACCGAAGTTCGTTCCTGCGCAATCCCGCCAAGTTTGCACGACAAGGAGCGACATACAACATGGCCAGTTTGCTTGCCCGACTGTTTGGCTTACACGAACCGCCCCCGCCTGTAACG
>NZ_JBWKOF010000026.1:0-42035 GCF_059415945.1 Pseudomonas sp. GW821-FHT09H03
ACGGTCGATATGCATTACCGCGAGTCAGGCATCGAGCGTGTCGTGACGCTGGAGGTTGGCGACGTGTTTTTTGCCGGCGTTGGATGTGAACATGTTGCGCATCCTCGCGCACAAGCACGGATATTGGTGATCGAACGCGAAGGCAGCGTTTGAGTACACTCGCTTGCAAGCACAGCCGCTAATGTGGCGGCACTTCGAAAAACAGCGGGCAGTACACCACGCGCCTTTCAATCCAATAAATCAACACGAACCATGCCCCGGCAAAGTAGGAGTGAGCGCCCCCCCATAGCTGGAGCATCATCTTCTGGCAGAGACTGTGCATAATGCCGTCATCGCGCTTCCACCGATTTGACTGACAACGCATGACGCTAATATTTTTCGTCTTCACCTTGCAGTCCATTGCCGGACTCATTGGGTTTTGTATCGTGTTACCCCGTCCTGGCGTCATCCCGCCATCTACCAGCAACATCGACCACCCTTCCAGGCCCTGGCGATTTTTTTACCGGGTCATGGCTATCTGCATGTGCAACCTGTGGGCGTGTCTGCTGGTGTTGATTCTACTGGCCAACCTGGATACCGACGGCCTGTCGCAATTCACTCGCGCATTGCTGCTGCTGGCTTTACCCATTCCCTTGCTCATGATTTTCTACTGGCTCATTGCTAAAGCAATGCGCAAGCGGGTCAGGGATTCGCCATGAATCTGACTCATGCAGCGGCTGGTGAGGCGATGTCTGCTATTCGCTGATTAACCAGCGGACGACCGCTTGTGCCCGATTTTCTGCCCCTCGTGACAGGCAGAAATCGGCCAAAAGCAGTCATTCGATGGGCCTTCAGCAGTTCATCTCCGGGCCTCCTTACTCCCAAAATGAGTTTATGTAGTCACAATCTTCTATTCGCAGCTCATTCACGATAAGGCCAAAACTGGCGATACAAAAAACCACCCGAACGGTGAAGGATCGAACGGTTTTTTGGGGAGGGAGGGATGAGCGGCAAGGCTTAGCCCAGTATCTCGCTGGCCACGTGATCGACCGCACTTTTGGTGATGTCGACTATCAGGTCGGCCTCCTCCTCGGTCAAGATCAACGGTGGTGCAAAGCCGAGAATGTCGCCATGGGGCATCGCTCGGGCAATCATTCCGCGTTCAAGACAGGCTGCCGATACTTTCGGACCGATCTTCAATGCAGCATCGAATGGTGTGCGTTGCTCACGATCGGCCATGAACTCGACTGCGGCAAGCATGCCGTCGCCACGCACTTCGCCTACAAGCGGATGACCTTCCAATACTTCCCGCAACCGACGATTCAGATAACTGCCAACCTTCTCTGCGTTGGCCGTCAGGTTTTCCCGCTCCAGGATGTCGAGGTTGGCCAGGGCCGCCGCCGCGCAGATCGGATGCCCGGAGTACGTCCAGCCATGTCCCATGGCACCTTGAGATTCGGAGGCTTTTTCGATCACGTCCCAGACTTTTTCACCGACAATCACTGCCGACAAAGGCGCATAGGCACTGGTCAGGCCTTTGGCCGTGGTGATCAGGTCAGGACGCATGCCATAGCGCTGACTGCCCATCTTCGAACCCAGGCGACCGAAGGCGCAGACCACTTCGTCGGCGATCAACAACACGTCGTATTTGTTCAACACCGCTTGTATGGCCGCCCAATAGCCGGCCGGCGGAACGATGATGCCGCCGGTGCCCATCAGCGGTTCGCCGATGAACGCGGCGACGGTGTCCGGCCCTTCGGCCAGGATCATTTTCTCCAGCTCGTCGGCGCAATAGCGCACGAAAGTGGCTTCATCCATACCTGCCGGTGCCTTGCGGTACCAGTGCGGACAAATGGTATGTTTAACGCCTTCGGCCGGGAGGTCGAAATGCTGGTGGAAAGTCGGTAGGCCGGTGAGGCTGCCGGTCATGATGCCTGAACCGTGATAACCGCGATCACGGGAGATGATTTTCTTCTTCTGCGGGCGACCCAATACGTTGTTGTAGTAACGCACTAGTTTGATCTGGGTTTCATTGGCGTCGGAACCGGACAGGCCGTAGTAGACCTTCTTCATGCCCTCCGGCGCCCAGTCGATGATGCGACTCGACAGCTCGATGATCGCTTCGGTCGAGTGCCCGACATAGGTGTGGTAATAGGCCAACTCCTTTGCCTGCTTGTAGATCGCATCAGCGACTTCGGTGCGCCCGTAGCCGATGTTCACGCAGTACAGCCCGGCAAAGGCGTCGATGAAGTCGCGGCCTTCGTGGTCGCGGATACGAATGCCTGACGCGCTCTTGATGATGCGTCCCTTGAGCGTGCCGCTGGCGTGGTCATGGGCATGGGTCGACGGGTGCATGAAGTGCGCACGGTCTTGTTCGAACAACGAATCGAGTTTTTGGCTCATGGCGGATCTCCTTAGAACTGGCCTTGATGGTGCAGGCAAAAGTATTTGGTTTCGACAAAGGCTTCGAAGCCCTCGGTACCGCCCTCGCGGCCCAACCCCGAGGCTTTCATGCCACCGAACGGGATCGGATGGCCGGTGAACTTGACGCCATTGACTGCGACCATGGCGTGGTCGAGGCGGCGAATCAGGGGGTAGATTAGGTCCAGGCGGTTGGAACAAATGTAGGCAGCCAGACCGTATTCGGTGTCGTTGGCCATTTCGATGGCTTGCTCGAGGGTGTCGAAAGGCATGACGCCAGCAATCGGCGCGAAATTCTCTTCGCGGTAGATACGCATCTGCGGCGTAACGTCGGCCAGCACCGTCGGCTGATAGAACAATCCGCCGAGGGCATGCGCTTCGCCGCCCACCAGACGTTGCGCGCCCAGCTTCAGCGCATCAGCCACACGCTCGGCGGTCACATCGAAGGCGGCCTGATGCATCAGCGGGCCGATGTCGACACTTTGCTCTTGATCACCCACCAGTGCCGGGCCGACCCGCAGTTCGCGCACCGCAGAGGCAAAGCGGTTGAGGAACGCCGGATAAATCGAGCGTTCGACCATAATCCGATTGGCCGCGCAGCAATCCTGGCCCGAGGTCTGGAACTTGGCCTCTACCGCGACTTTCACCGCCAGCTCCAGATCGGCATCGGCGCAGACAATAAACGGCGCGTTTCCGCCCAGTTCCAGCGACACTTTCTTCACGTCCTGGGCCGCCGCTTGCAGCACCAACTTGCCGACCCGGGTCGAGCCGGTGAAGCTGACCGAACGCACGCGAGTGTCCTGCACCAGGGTTTGCATGGTCATTTGCGGTTCGCCCAGCACCACGTTGAACACGCCGGCCGGGAAGCCCGCCTCTTCTGCCAGTTGTGCCAGGGCCAATGCCGAATACGGCGTTTCGTGGGCCGGTTTGATGACCACAGTGCAACCGGCGGCCAATGCGGCGGCGGCTTTGCGGGTGATCATCGCCGAAGGAAAATTCCACGGCGTCAGCAGTGCACAGACGCCAACCGGTTCCTTGATCGTGCCCAGATGCGCGCCGGGGATATGGCTGGGGATGTTCTGCCCGTAAAGGCGCCGCGCTTCTTCGGCAAACCATGGAATGAAACTGGCGGCGTAGGCGATTTCGCCGCGTGATTCGGCCAGGGGCTTGCCTTGTTCCTGGCTGAGAATCCGCGCCAGGTCTTCCTGATGCTCAAGGATCAACGCCGCCCAGCGCCGCAGAATCGTTCCGCGGTCATCGAGGCTTTGTTCACGCCAGGCTGAAAACGCCCGGTGTGCGGCATCTACGGCGGCGATGATCTGAGGCTGATCGAGCATCGGCACATGACCGATTAACTTCTGATCGGCCGGATTGTGCACGGCGACGCTATGGCCGCTGTCACTGTGGACCCAATGGCCGTCTACGTAGCAAAGTGCTTTGAACAACAGCGGATGTTTGTATGTCATGGCGTTCACTCCAAACCGTGTGCGTGAATCCATGCTAGGGCAGCGCAGCCAAGATGATTTGGCGTTTGGCGGGGTGTAACCATAGGTTTTTTCTGATTGAACGCCGGTAAACAGGGACTTTTTGCGGTGAAGGTTTTGCCCCGATTTATGGTTCTTGCGCCACCTCGGCCGGCAAGGCACCCGCGGTCTTGATGGTTTTAGTGACGATGTAGGTAAAGTAGCGCTCAATGCCCAGGTCATCGAGCAACAACTGGTCGATAAACCGCTGGTAATGGTCAATGTCCGGCGCCTGGATCATCGCCATGTAATCAACACCGCCACCGGTGGCGTAACAGAATGCCACTTCGGCGGCCTCGTTCATGCGTTGCTCGAACCGCCGCATGTCCTGGGCGGTGTGTCGCGCTAGGGTGATTTCCACCAGCACCTGCTGGCTTTTGAACACCGCGTTCCAGTCGATCAGTGCCCGGTAGCCCTTTATCAGCCCAAGCGACTCCAACTTGCGAACCCGCTCCCACGCCGGGGTCACCGAGAGATTGATCGCCTCGGCCAAGCTCGACTTGGTGATCCGACCGTCTTCGGCGAGGATTCGCAGGATTTTCAGGTCATAGCGATCGAGCTTGTGCATGGGTCGAGGATCTCCTGAATGAGTAGGACAAACCTGTGGGAGCGAGCCTGCTCGCGATAGCGATATTTCAGTCACATCAATGAGAGATGTAACGCCGCAATCGCGAGCAGGCTCGCTCCCACAGGTTTTTAGATCAGGTCAATACATCGGCGATGACTGCAATGATATCGCCGCACTGCACCACTCCGGGAAAGTGGCGCGCCGCCAGCAGCCCGCTGCGGGCCGCGCGATATTCCACCGGGGCGACGCCGCTACGGGTAGCGTCGTAAACGCGGGCAATCACGTCTCCTTCTCTCACGTTATCGCCCAGATCGCGGCACATTTCCAGCAAGCCATCGTGTTCGCTATCGATGAAGCAATTGGCATCGGGCATGTCGAGCATGATTGACTCCGTGGTCTGGATCTCACCTTCGAGAATCCCCGCATGCACCAGCAGATTGCGCACCCCGCGCTCGGCAATCGCCACACTGCGCGCCGTGGACGAACCACCGCCACCCAGTTCGGTCGTGACAAAAACTTTGCCCTGACGCTCGGCGGCGGTGTCGTACATCGACCCGGCATCGAGCTCCAGCATGCGCATGCTGTAAGGCGCATTGAAGGCGCGCATAGCGGCTTCACATTGCTCTTGCTGGTTCTTGTCGGGCAGCACATGACAAGCCGCGAAAGGCAGGAAGTCCAGGGTGCGGCCACCGGAATGGATATCCAGCACGATGTCGGCCAAGGGCAACAAGGTCCGGTTGAAGTAATCGGCGATTTTCTCGGTCACGGTGCCGTCCGGCTTACCGGGGAAACTGCGATTCAGATTGCCCTTGTCGATCGGCGACGTGCGCCGACCGGCATGGAACGCCGGGGTGTTCATGAACGGGACGATAATCACCCGCCCCGTGACATCGGCGGCTGTCAGGCCCTGGGCCAGTTTGCTCAGCGCCACCGGGCCTTCGTATTCGTCACCGTGGTTACCGCCGGTAAGCAGCGCGGTCGGACCCTGACCGCGCTGAATCACCGTGACCGGAATCATCACCGCGCCCCAGGCCGAGTCGTCCCGGGAGTACGGCAATTTGAGGAACCCGTGCTGCACGCCTTCGCGGGCAAAATCCACCGTGGCGCTGATCGGGTTGTCAGGCAGGTCGCTCATGGCTCAATCCTTCACGAACAGTTGGCGTGGCACGTTGCACAGCGTCTCGACGCCGGTTTCGGTGATCAGAATGCTTTCGGTGATTTCTAGCCCCCAATCGTCCATCCACAGGCCCGGCATGAAGTGGAAAGTCATGCCCGGCTGCAACACGCTGGTGTCGCCGGGACGCAGGCTCATGGTGCGTTCGCCCCAGTCTGGCGGATAGCTGATCCCGATCGGGTAGCCACAACGGCTGTCCTTGTGGATGCCGAATTTCTCCAACACTTTGAAAAACGCCACAGCGATGTCGCCGGTGGTATTGCCCGGTTTGGCTGCTTCCAGTCCTGCGGCGATGCCTTCGACCACGGCTTTTTCGCCGTCGAGGAAGTGCTGTGGAGGTTTGCCCAAATAGATCGTGCGCGACAGCGGACAGTGATAACGCTTGTAGCAACCGGCGATTTCAAAGAAGGTCCCGGCGCCTTTTTCGAACGGCGAATCGTCCCAGGTCAGGTGCGGCGCGCTGGCGTCGGCACCCGTGGGCAATAGCGGCACGATGGCCGGGTAATCGCCGCCATGACCGTCAGCGCCGAGGATCCCGCTGCTGTAGATTTCAGCCACCAGTTCATTTTTGCGCATGCCCGGCTCGATCCGTTCGAGGATCCGCCCGTGCATGTTTTCGACGATGCGCGCAGCGATGCGCATGTAAGCGATTTCCTGGGGCGACTTGATCGCCCTCTGCCAGTTCACCAGCCCGACCGCGTCGATCAGCTTGGCCTGCGGCAGGTTTTTCTGCAGCGACAAATACGCGGCGGCGCTGAAATAATAGTTATCCATTTCCACGCCGATGGTCAGCGCGTCCCAACCCCGGGCACTGATGACTTCCCGCGAAAGGTAATCCATCGGATGGCGTTCCCGGGACTGCACGTAGATGTCCGGGTAACCGACGATGTTCTCGTGCTGCATGAACACCGTGCGCTTGGCGCCGTTGGCGTCTTGCCCGCGACCGAACCAGACCGGCTCGCCGTCGAGCGCCAACAACACGCATTGGTGAACGTAAAACGACCAACCGTCATAGCCGGTCAACCAGGCCATGTTCGACGGATCGGTGACCAGCAACAGCTCGATGCCCTGAACCTGCATGGCCGCTCGAACCTTGGCCAGACGCTGGGCGTATTCCTCCCGTTCGAACGGGAGATTGACGACTATCTGAGACATGCACATGCCCTCTGATAAATGACGCACGGATGAAAAAAGTGGATTAGCTACCGAACTGAAAACCCTTGCCGGCCGAGCGCGCGCGCTCGAAGGCCAGATTGGCCATGGCGGTGTCCTGGGCGCCGGTGCCGGTGAGGTCGCACAAGGTGACTTGCGCCTCGCTGGTCCGACCTGGGCGCTGGCCTGCGAGCACTTGCCCCAATTCGGCCAAGCCCGACTCGTCGGTAATAGCGCCGGCCGCCAGAGCGTGATGCAACTCGCCGAGGATTCGCGTCTGGCTCAAGCGATCCGCCACGTAGCGGTCGACCTGCGCCAGCGCCTGGGGGGAAATTTCGTTTTTGTGTTCGGCGTCCGAGCCCATGGCTGTGATATGCAAGCCGGGGTGCAGATGGCGCGCTTCGATCAAGGGTTCGCGGCTCGGGGTGCAGGTGATCGCAATGTCCACGCCGGTCATGGCCTCGTCGATGCTCGCGCAAGTCGTGACCGTCAGACCGCTGTCGTGCGCCAATTCAGCGCTGAAGTCTTGAGCCTTGGCGCTGTCACGTGCCCAGACTCGAACGGATTCAATCGGTCGCACCAGGCGCAATGCCTGAAGCTGTAACGCGGCCTGCTCGCCGGCACCGATCAGCGCCACGCTGCGACTGTCGACCCGCGACAGGGCGCGAGCCGCCACGGCGCCCGCCGCGGCTGTGCGTACGGCGGTCAGATAACCGTTGTCCAGCAGCAAGGCGTCGAGCAAACCGGTGCGCGCCGACAGCAACATCATCATGCCGTTGAGGCTCGGTAGGCCGAGTTTCGGATTGTCGAAAAACCCCGGACTGACCTTGATCGCAAAACGCTCCAGGCCCGGCAGGTACGCAGTCTTCACGTCCACTTCGCCATTGTGCTCGGGGATGTCCAGACGCAGGATCGGCGGCATTGCCACCGCTGCTGTGGCCAGTAGCACAAAGGCTTGTTCGATGGCTTCGATGCTCGGCAGGTCTAGTGCTACGCAGGCACGCAGATCCGCTTCGCTCAATAAGGTGATGTCACTCATCAATGCGGCACTCCATTCAGTCGTTATTGTTGGGGTTCACGCATCTGCGCCCGCGAGGACGCGCAGGTGCTGATCGATGTCGACGTTACGGCCGCTGACCACCACCACGATCGGCCCGCGCGGCTCAATCAATCCATCAAGCAACGCGGCAATCCCGACCACGGCCGCGCCTTCCAGCACCAGATGCTCTTCGCGATAGGCATGGCGTAGGGCCTTGGCGATGGAAGTCTCGCTGAGCAAATGCAGGTGGTCACACAGATCGCGGGTCATGTGGAAGGTGTAACGGTTGTTCAGGCCGATGCCACCGCCGAGCGAGTCGGCCAGGGTCGGCAGCTCTTCGACTTCCACCGGATGCCCGGCTGCGAGGCTGGCGTGCATGGCTGCACCGCGTTGCATGCTGATGCCGTGGGTGATGATGTTCGCGCTGACGCTTTTGATCGCCAGCGCCACCCCGGCAAACAAACCGCCGCCGGACAACGGCACGAGAATTTGCGCCACGTCCGGTTGCTGTTCGAGGATTTCCAGCCCCAGCGTGCCCTGCCCGGCGATGATGGCCGGGTGATCGAACGGCGGCAGCAATGTCGCGCCTTGCTCGTTGGCGATCCGTTCGGCTTCACGCTGGGCGTCGTCCTGGGACTGGCCGACGATGCATACCTCGGCGCCCAGATCACGAATGGCTTGAACCTTGTTCGCCGGCACCAGATGCGACAGGCAAATCGTCGCCTTCACGCCTTGCCGGGAAGCGGCATACGCCAGAGCACGACCGTGATTACCGGTCGACGCCGCCACCACGCCACGCGCTTTCTCCTCGGCGCTGAGCTGCGCCACGGCATTGCTCGCACCGCGCAATTTGAAACTGCCGGTGATTTGCTGGGATTCGAGTTTGAGGTACACCGCCACGCCCAATCGTTGCGAAAGGCTGGGCGAATATTCCAAGGGGGTACGCCGGACAAGCGATTCGATGCGCTGGCGAGCGAGGTAAACATCATGTAGCTGCAACGTTGACATGACCGCGTCCCGACTGTGGTGTTGGGCGCAGTCTAAGAGGACTGGATTGTCGTAATGAATGTACTAGGGCAATTTAGTCGACAAACTTTTTTGCGAACTTTTTCCCGGTCAGAAATCGTGGATTTGCGGGTACTGCCCGAATATCTCGCGCATGCTCATCAGTGCGTCCCGCATTTCTTCGTCGCTGCATTCGGCTCCGACACACATCCTTACCGCTCGAGCCCGAGGCGTGCCACGCACGGTGAACGGGTCAGGCGACGTGACGGCAATGTGCCGGTGACGCAGGGCCCGAACCAGGCTGTCGACCTCCCAATGCGGGGGAATGCCGACCCACGCATTCAATGCATGAGGATGCTGGCTGAGCAGGTGCTCGCCCAAGTATTCGCTGACCATCGCCTGTCGGCCGGCCAACAGTTTGCGCTGCAAACGCACGAGCGTGTCGGCGCGACCGTCGCGAATCCAGCGCGCGGCGATTTCGGAAACCATGGGCGTGGCCATCCAGCTATTAACCCGCAAGATGCTCTCGGTGCGCAACGCCAAACGCTTGGGCACCACCAGATAACCGATGCGTAAACCGGTCAGCACCGACTTGGTCATGCTGGTGCAATAGAACGACAGTTCTGGCAGGTAATGGCTGATCGGCGGCGCGCGATGCTCATCCAGCAACGGCCCGTATACATCGTCCTCAATGATGTGCACGCCGAAACGCCGAGCGATATCGGCAATCTCCCGCCGACGACTGTCCGGCATCAGGCTGGTGGTCGGGTTGTTCAGGTTCGGCGTGCACACCAGCGCGGTGATGCGCTCGTTGCTGCACATGTCTTCAAAATGTTCCGGGTCGATGCCATAACGGTCCATCTCCAGGCCTTTGAGGGTGAACCCCAATACCTGAGAGTTGCCGATCACTCCGTGATCGGTGACCCCTTCGCAAAGTACTACATCATCGGGGCCCGCCAGAGATGCCAGCGCAAGGAAGATACCGTGGGCCGCGCCATTGGTAATCAGGATGTCATCGCGCTCGACCCGCAGTCCTTGCCGTCCGATCCAGCGCATGGCCTCTTCGCGGTGCGACTCGAAACCGGCAATTGGACGAAATGCGTGAATCCACGGCTGATCCTCTTCCGTGCTGAGCTCGCGGCAGGTGTCACGCCAGAACTGGTCGTGCTCGCGGGTGTGCAGGATCCGCGCGATGGAAAAATCCACCAGGGCCCGTTCAGGGCTATCGAGAATATAGGTAGCCACTCGATCGCTCATGCGCCGCGACACAAAGCTACCGCGCCCGACTTCGCAACGCACCAGCCCCTGACGCTCCAGCTCTTTATAGGCGTTGGTGACCGTCTGCACGCTGATACCCATGGTATCGGCAACATGCCGCTGCGGTGGCAGGCGCTGATCATTGGCCAAGACACCCTGCTCGATATCATCGGCAATCGCCTGCACCAGAATCTTGTACTTTGACTCGCCACTGCGGACGATATCCAGTGCCGCTTTCCATTTGTCCATCAGCGCTAAAACCCGGGTCTGTGCTCGTCGGGACAGCATCGCGCTAGTATCCATGCAATGCAATTGTCCTAGTGCAATACAATGATGCTCAGCGCTTTTGTATGCTCGGCTCAAGGTCAACAGCCGGGCACCTTCAAGCCCACAACAAAATCAGTCGACCTGTACCGGACTGCGCCCAGATCCATGAGATCAGTCCTTGTACGCTTTGCTCTTGTAACACTGCCTCCTACCACAGAGCCGTCACCGACGGGTCAACAAGAAACAGGAGATTTTATCGATGAGCAATTTCCCTTCCCGCAGCACCCATGCATTGCGTCACCTGTTCGTAGCTTGCGCGATGTTCGGCCTAGTCTCCGGCGCCCAAGCAGCTACGACACTGGAAACCGTCAAACAGAACAGCAGCATCCGTATCGGTTATGCCAACGAAACCCCGTTCGCCTTTACCGAAACCGGCGGCAGGGTCACCGGTGAATCACCGGAAATCGCCAAAGCCATCTTTGCCAAAATGGGCATCAAACAGGTTGACGGAGTGTTGACCGAATGGGGCTCGTTGATCCCGGGTCTGCGCGCCGGGCGCTTCGACGTGATTGCCGCCGGCATGTACATCACGCCGGCTCGCTGCAAGCAGGTGCTGTTTACCGATCCGCAGTATCAACTGCCGGACGCGCTGCTTACGGCCAAAGGCAACCCGAAGGGGCTGCACAGTTACGAAGACATCGCCAAGAATCCCGAGGTGAAGCTGGCAATCATGGCCGGCACGGTGAACCTGGGCTATGCCCGCGACTCGGGTGTTAAGGATGAGCAAATCCTCCAAGTACCGGACACCACCGCCCAGTTGCAAGCCGTGCGCGCCGGTCGTGCCGACGCGGCAGTGGGTACTCAACTGACCATGAAAGGTTTGGCCGCCAAGGGTGGTGAAAAAGTTGAAGCAGTCACCGAGTTCAAGGATGACCCGTCACACATTGGATACGGTGCTCTCGCCTTCCGTCCGGAAGACAAAGACCTGCGCGATGCGGTCAACGCCGAGTTGAAAAAATGGTTGGGCTCCGAAGAGCACCTCAAGGCAGTTGCCCCTTTCGGGTTTGACAAATCCAACGTGACAAGCAAAACGGCTGCCGAGCTCTGCGCTCAATAGTCGAAACAGGCATGGCGCCACGGCGCGATGCCTATTTCCCTGCTTAATCCGGATGGACAGGTTTAAACCATGGGTGAATTACTTCCGCTATTGATACAAGGCGCCTGGGTGACACTCCAGGTGACGATCTTCGGTTCGCTGCTGGCGATTGTCGCGGCAATCCTCGCGGCTCTGGGGCGCATGTCGCCTTGGCGGCCATTGCGCTGGTTTTCCATTGCTTACATTGAAGTGTTTCGAGGCACGTCGTTGCTGGTGCAATTGTTCTGGCTGTTTTTCGTGCTGCCGCTGCCGCCGTTCAACCTCGAACTGAGTCCCTACAGCGTGGCCATCGTCGGCCTCGGCTTGCACATTGGTGCTTACGGCGCCGAGGTGATGCGCGGTGCGATCAGCTCTGTCGCCAAGGGGCAATACGAAGCTTCCACGGCACTGAACTTTAGCGGCTATAAGCGCTTTCGCCGCATCATTCTTCCGCAGGCATTGCTGGCCGCTATTCCGCCGGGTACCAACCTGCTGATCGAATTGCTGAAAAATACTTCACTGGTGTCGTTAATCACCCTGTCAGACCTGAGCTTCAGGGCTCGTCAATTGGATCAGGCAACTTTCGAGACTCTGGAAATTTTCAGCCTGGCGCTGGTGATGTACTTCGTCTTGGCGCAGGCGATCAACATCGGCATGCGTCACATTGAGCGCCATCTGGCTCGCGGGCGGATGCGTGGAGGTCTGTCATGACACTGTTCGATTGGACCTATGCCTGGCAAATCCTCCCCGATTTACTGCGCGCTTCCCTTAACACCGTGGGGATTACCCTGGTCGGCTTCCTGATTGCCATTGTGCTGGGGCTGTTCCTGGCTATCGGTCGAAGGAGCCGCAGAGTCTGGCTGTCGTGGCCGACCACCGCCGTGATCGAGTTCATTCGCAGCACGCCGCTGCTGATCCAGGTGTATTTCCTTTACTACGTGCTGCCCAATTACGGTGTCAGCATGACCGCGATGCAAGTGGGGATTCTCGGCATAGGCCTGCATTACGCCTGCTACATCGCCGAGGTGTATCGCGGCGGCCTCGATGCGGTGCCGCGCGCGCAATGGGAAGCGGTCACGGCGTTGAACATCGCCCCATACAGCGCTTATCGCAACATCATACTGCCCCAGGCCCTGCGGCCGATCCTGCCTCCATTGGGCAACTACCTGGTGGCGATGCTCAAGGACACGCCGGTGCTGTCGGCGATTACCGTGGTGGAAATCATGCAACAGGCCAAGAACATCGGTTCCGAGAATTTCCGCTATTTGGAGCCGATCACCATGGTCGGCCTGTTTTTCCTCGCCCTAAGCATTGCTTTGGCTTATCTGGTACGGCGCCTTGAAGTGCGCCTGGAGCTACGCTAATGACTACTCCACTGTCGACACCCGGTGACCTTTCACGGCACAGCAACCCGACCCCGCTGCATCCGCAGGAGGCCATGGCCATGCAGGAAACCAAACCGGTAAAGCCGATCGTCAGCTTCCAGGACGTTACCAAGAGCTACGGCAACTTTACCGTGCTCGATCATTTGAACCTGGACGTCACGCCGGGTGAGAAAGTCGCGATCATCGGCCCCAGCGGCTCCGGAAAATCCACACTGCTGCGGGTACTGATGACACTCGAAGGCATCGATGACGGACTGATCCGCATTGAGGATGACTTGCTGACCCACATGCCCAATCGCAACGGTGTATTGGTGCCCGCCAATGACCGGCACATCCGCCGAGTGCGCGGCAAGATCGGCATGGTGTTCCAGAGTTTTAACCTGTTCCCTCACATGACAGCGTTGCAAAACGTTATCGAGGCGCCGGTGCAGGTGCTCGGTATGAAACCGGCCGAGGCCCGTGAACGTGCAGCAGACTTGCTGGAGCTGGTGGGTCTGGGCAGCAAGCTCGGGCATTACCCATCGCAGTTATCCGGTGGTCAACAACAACGGGTGGCGATCGCCCGGGCACTAGCCATGCGCCCGAAAGTCATGCTGTTCGACGAAGTGACCTCCGCGCTCGACCCGGAACTGTGCGGCGAAGTGCTCAACGTGATCCGCAAGCTCGGCACCGAACACAACCTGACCATGCTGATGGTTACGCATCAAATGGGTTTCGCCCGGGAGTTCGCTGATCGTGTGTGCTTTTTCTACAAAGGGCAGATTCACGAGCAGGGCACCCCGGCCCAAATCTTCGAACACCCGCAGCAGGAACGCACGTGCGCGTTTCTCAGTGCGGTGAAAGAAGCCAACTAGGCAAGCTCCCAGCCCTGGCCGCCACTCGGGTCGATTACGCGTTGGGATTGCAGTTCATCGTCCTGCTGGGGGATTTGGGAAAGCCAAAAGGAGTAGTTCATGACTTGCTTGATTTGTGTTGAAACTGCGGCTGTCTTTGAAACTGATGGTGAATACGAGGAAAGAACCTGTCCGAGCTGTGGGCATTGTCGAATTACGGGTGCGGCGCTTGTGCTGATGAAAACCCACGGTTGGTATTTCGATATAGAGCTGACTCGGAAGTGGATCACAGAGCACCAAGGCATCGGATTTATTCCAACAATTGATTCGCGCCAGGCAGTTCGCCTGATTGACGTTTAATCGGCCACTCAATTCAGACCGGTCACTGTCCCGCTGAGGCAAATACGCTTTTCTGTGAGCGTAGGGGCCCAATGCAGGGGCATGTCCTGGCGGTGACGTGATTCGGATTTATGGGCTATTGGTTGATGGCCCGGTATGTGGTCTGATTCAGGAGCTTTGTAATGACAGATACCCCCTTACAGAGATGCCGACGTGGTGTTGGCGTGCCCAATATGTGGAAGCATCCACTTTGAACGTCCGCTTCCGCGAAAGTCGTAAGACCGCTTAGGGTCGATTTCTGCCCATCGTGACATGCAGAAAGCGGCCAAAAACAGCCCGTCAGATGTGCCTATGAAACCACCGATTCAGAAGACGTTCTGCTGGCGATTCAATATTATGATCGAAAGGCCAGCGAGACTTGTATGATCGTGGCGGACCAGGAGTCAGAGCGGTTTGCCTAAGCATTGAGAGCGCTTGCAAGGTCGCTCTTAAACTCCCGTTAATATTGAAGAATTTTTATGCGAATTATGCGATTAACGGCGACTCCTGCAGTGGTCGATAACGATCGAGGGAGCGAAACATGAATGGTAATGGGATAATTGAAAATAAGATTGGCAAAGGACAGTCTTTTGCCAAACGAATCTACCTGCCACGCCTTATTGGCCTGGCGATTGGCATGCTGAGCGTACTGGCCGCCATTGCGCCGCTGGGCCTGCCGGGATGGGTATGGGTACTGTTGCTTTTCAACGGCTTGGTTTGGCCGCATCTGGCCTATCAATTGGCCACCCGTGCTGGTGAGCCGTATCAGGCGGAGCGGCGCAACTTACTCTACGACTCAGTGATGGGCGGGTTCTGGACCGCGACCATGCAGTTCAATCCGTTGCCTGCCGTCACCATCCTTTCGATGATGACGATGAACAACGTCGCTGCAGGCGGCCAGCGTTTATTCGTGCATGGCGCGCTGGCCCAAGTTGTCGGAATTCTGCTTGCGATAACACTGTTCGGCCCGCAGGTGCAACTTACTGCAACCGCCCTACAGATCTACGCCTGCTTGCCGATGCTGACGCTCTACCCATTAGCGCTGGGCTGGGTCTGTTATCGCCTGGCCATTAATCTCGCCGACCACAAGCGCCGTCTTAGCGCCCTGAGCTGTACCGACAGTCTCACCGGCCTGCTCAATCATGGGGCGTGGAAGGATTTGCTTCACCTGCAGTTTTTCGCCTCCCGGCAGGAGAGCTTCGAAACGGTGATCGCGATCATTGATGTCGATCACTTCAAACAGATCAACGATACTTACGGCCATCTCGTTGGCGACAGCGTGCTACGCCAGCTGAGCGCCGAACTTAAGAAAAACCTTCGCCAAGGTGACCTGGCCGGTCGCTTTGGTGGAGACGAGTTCTGTGTGATCCTGCCCAACAGCCCACTGAGCCAGGCCGGCGAAATTATGGAGCGACTGCGAGGGGCAATGGGCAACTACCGCAATGAGCAACTGCCTGAGCTGCGAGTCAGCCTGAGTATCGGCTTGGCATCGTGCTGCAGTGCAATGACCGACGCCGCAGACTGGCTCAACGAAGCCGACAAGGCACTGTATGCGGCCAAGAACAGTGGGCGCGACAAGGTCCATTTCACCTTAGGCGACATCGTCAACGCACCTTGAATCACAGTGGATTCGCTAGACACCTTGTAAACCAATTTTTTGATCTGTAAACCACTGAGGTTAACAACTCAAAAAAGTGGTTTATGGCAACCAGGTAATTACCTCGTGGAAACTGCTGGGATAATGCCCCGATGGAGCGCGTGTTTCGCAGCTTGAAAACTGAATGGACCAGCACACGCCGTAGTTACGACCGGCAGAGAACGACCCATGACGGACGTTCAAGCAGATGTGATGCCAAATGATCGATGGAGTGCGCATTGCCTCTACGGGGCATTTCCAAACCTCAAAAAAATGACCAAAAGCCCTGGGCATTGATTTCACGGCGACGCGTTGATTAACCATCCTGACCGCTATCAGCAAAACGCACCGCGATAGCCTGGAATTGCTCATGGTTGGCCAGGAAAACCTCGCAGATTTCCGGATCGAAATGCGTAGCACATCCCTGGCGGATTATCTCCAGCGCCTGATCGTGTGACATGCTCTTCTTGTATACGCGTCGGCTAATCAGC
The DNA here is from genome assembly GCF_059415945.1 of Pseudomonas sp. GW821-FHT09H03. Taxonomy (NCBI): domain Bacteria; kingdom Pseudomonadati; phylum Pseudomonadota; class Gammaproteobacteria; order Pseudomonadales; family Pseudomonadaceae; genus Pseudomonas; species Pseudomonas sp. GW821-FHT09H03. The sequence continues at coordinate 16,244 of NZ_JBWKOF010000026.1, forward strand.
GCGTCATAGACATCCGCCACCGCCATGAGCCTGGCACTGATGGGGATGTCATCGGCACTCAACCCGTCGGGATAACCGGTACCATCCCACTTCTCGTGGTGGCTGTAGGCGATCTCCTTGGCAAGGCGCAGAAATTCCACCGAGATGCCCAACTGCTCTTCGGCATGCCGGATGGCATCGCGTCCCAGTACCGTATGGGTCTTCATCGTCTCGAACTCTTCCGGCGTGAGGCGCCCCGGCTTGAGCAGTATGTCATCGGGTATGCCGATCTTGCCGATGTCATGCAGCGGAGCCGACTTGAACAGCAGGCGGATGCTCTCGTCATTGAGAAAATGCTGGAACCTCGGATGTTCGCGAAGCATCTCGGCCAGTAGTCTGACGTAGTGCTGAGTTCGTCGAATGTGGTTACCTGTCTCATTGTCGCGGGCTTCGGCCAGCGAGGTCATGGCCTGAATGGTCACATCCTGGATGGCGGTGACCTCGGCGGTGCGGCGCTGGACTTCCTGCTCAAGGTAAGCCTTCTGATCACGCAAAAAGTCGGCGGCCGCCTTGATCTTCAATTGGGTTTCCACCCGAGCCAGCACGATGGGTGGGTTGATCGGCTTGGTGATGTAGTCCACGGCGCCCATCTGCAAACCCAGGATCTCGTCTTCCATTGTCGCCATGGCGGTGATGAAGATGATCGGGATATCAGCGGTGCGCGGATCGCGCTTGAGCTGCTCTGCCACCTCATACCCCGACAGATCAGGCATCATGATGTCGAGCAGAATCAGATCCGGGCGAGGCTCCTGCACCGCTGCCTTCAGCGCGAGCTCACCGCTGATGGCCACCCGCGTGCGGTAGATGTCCTTCAGCAGGCCATTGATCAGCTTAATGTTCTCCGGCGTATCATCGACAATGAGGATGATCGGGCTAAGTGAGTAGTTTAGCGTTTCACTCATGATGCTCCCTCCAGCACGGGGTATCGCGGGCCGTCGATGCACGTTTGAGTGTTAGCCGTGCGGCTTCGAAGTCAAAGTTGTCCACCTCATTCAGCAACTGCTCGAAACTGTCCTGGCCGAGTGCTCCGCGCAACGAATCCGCATACTGCTCCATATAATCCGGCGCTGCTCCGTCATTGGCCTCCAGCAGGTGCAAGAGCGCTATGGCATGCTGTGCCCAGTCGACGCTCGATACCACTGCCGGTGCTGCCTGGCCGCTACCCAGCGCTTGGCGAATCGCATGCACGGCCAGCGAGAGCGCTTCGATCAATTCATTCACCAATGCGTCCGACTCAGCGTGCGCCCTGATCGCGGTTTCCAGCTTACCGGCCTTGACTTGCAGGCCCCTGAAGCCGAGGTTGCCTGCAACGCCTTTCACGGTATGGGCCATTCGCTCGGCCGTCGCCCGATCACCCGCGCGCAGCGCGTTCCCCAGCGCTTGCCCTGCCAAAGCCCAGCGGTCGGCAAATTGACCCAGCAGCTTGATGTATAGCTGGCGATTGCCCGCCACTCGCCTCAGTCCGTCGGCGCTATCCAGCCCTGGAATGTCCGGTAGGCGCTCCTCGCCCGATGCGGCGCTGGACGGCTCCACTGCCGCCGACCCAGGTACGACCCAGCGCAGAACCGTGGCGATGAGTGCTTGCGGTTCCACGGGCTTGGTCACATGGTCGACCATGCCCGCCTCGATGCAGCGCTCCCGGTCCTCGACCATGGCATGTGCGGTCATAGCAATCACCGGGATCTGTGCGCAGTGAGGCTCGACGCGAATACGCCGGGTCGTCTCGAGACCATCCATCTGCGGCATCTGTACGTCCATCAGCACCGCGTCGTATTGCGCTGCAGCCAACATTGACAGCGCCTCGCAGCCGTTGCCGGCAACTTCCACCAGGGCACCGGCAGCCTCGAGAAGCTCCCTGGCAATCTGTTGGTTGATTTCGTTGTCCTCCGCGACGAGCAGGCGCACTCCGGCGAGCACCTGCGCCTGCGCATTGGGTACGGTTAGCGCCACCACGCCCGTTTGCGGCGCGAATAAGTTGACCAGTACCTCTACCAGCGAGGACTGGTTGACCGGCTTGACCAGGAACGCGCGAATGCCGGCCGCTTGCGCAGCGGCATGCATTTCGTCATGCCCAAATGCACTGACCATGACAGCGTACAGTGCAGGCTGCAGGCCAAGAGCCCGGCGCGTCGTCTCGATGCCATCCATCTCTGGCATTTGCCAATCCACCAATAGCACCCGGAACGGGTCGTCGGCCGCAGCACCGCGAAGGCTCTCCAAAGCAGCCTCGCCTGACGCCACCGCGACCGGCGAAAGCCCCGCTACGCGAAGCATGTCGCAAAGGATCTGGCGCGCGTCGGCATTGTCATCGACGACCAGGACGCGCGCTCCGGCGAGCTCCGCAGGGACAATCTGGTGCTGCGTACGCATGTGCTGGTCAAGACCAAGCCAGACGCTGAAAGAGAACGTGCTGCCGTTGCCCGGTTCGGAGTCCACCCCGATCGTTCCGCCCATCAGCTCGACGATGCGCTTCGAGATGGCAAGGCCCAGCCCGGTACCGCCGAATTGTCGCGTGGTAGAGCTATCGGCTTGGGCAAAGGCCTCAAAGAGTCGCCCGGATTGCTCGGGAGTCATGCCGATACCGGTATCGCGGACACGAACCTGCAGCTGAACTTTGCCGCCGGTGCGGCCCAGGTTGCGAACCACGACCGTCACCTGCCCATGCTCGGTGAATTTCACTGCGTTGCCGACCAGGTTCAGGATGACCTGGCCCAGGCGCAGTGGATCTCCAAGCAGCGTCTTGGGAACGTCTGACGCGCGGTCGAACAGCAGCTCAATGCCCTTGTCGTAGGCCTTTTGCGCAATCAGCGAGGACACGTTGTCGAGCACCTCATCGATCTCAAACGGCACTGCCTCGACGCTCAGCTTGCCGGCCTCGATCTTGGAGAAGTCGAGGATGTCGTTGATAATGCCAAGCAGCGAAGTGCCCGCGTTATGGATCTTCGAGACATAATCGCGCTGCCGCTGGTCCAGCGAAGTCTTCAGCGCAAGGTAGGACATGCCGATGATCGCATTCATGGGCGTGCGGATTTCGTGACTCATGTTTGCAAGGAAGTCGCTTTTTGCCCGCGTCGCCTCTTCAGCAATCTCCTTCGCCCGCTGCTGCGCGTGCTCTGCTGCCTTGCGCTCGGTGATATCCTGCAGCCAGCCGAGCAGCCCTTGCTCCCCCTGGATCTGGATTGGCAGGTAGGTGACAAGCATGGTGCGTTCGCGCCCCTGCCGGTCACGCATCGGTACTTCCTGGCCCTTTGCGATGCCGTCGTCCGTGAGTCGTTCGACGATGGCTTCGCGATCATGCCCATTCGCGTAAATCTGCGAAGCAGCGTCACCGACGCCTACGCCGAACGTTTCACAGAAGCGGGGGTTGGCGAAGCGGATCACGCCCTGGGTAGAAAAGGCTATGTTGATTGGACTCGTATCGAGGATTGCCTGCAGCCGCGCGCGTTCTTCGCTAAGCGCCACTGCTGCCGCATGATGATCCGTGACATCGCGCACCCAGCTGGCGACCAGGGTCTCACCGTGGATTGTCACGAATGATGCACCGACCAGAACCCAGAGAATTGATCCATTTTTGTGCAACAGGCGGGTCTCGAAGTGTTCGACCTTGCCGTTTCGTGTCAGCAGTTCGAGGAAGCGTTCGCGCTCCTCAGGATCGACATACAGGCTCGTGGCGTGGCGCCCGAGCAGGTCCTCGCTGACATAACCGGTCGCCTGTGAAAAGCTTTGGCTTACTTCCCTGACGGCCCCGTTCCGGTCTGCCAGCACCAGGCTGGCGGGGCTGGTATCCATGAGCGCGCGGGTGAAAGCTTCGCGCTCGGCCAGCTCTGCGGCAACGCGCTTGCGCTCGTCCACTTCCCGGTTGAGGCGTCGGTTCCAGGCCAGCATGGCGCCGAGCAACAGCAGGACCGCGACCAAGCTCGGGATCGCCCAGCTCATTACGGTTTTGATATCGAGGCTGTCCTCGTTGAAGGAATCCTCGAACAGCCGGTATTCCATGAGCGATACGCGATAGTACCGCCGCCAGCTCGCATCGAGCGGCGAATCAATGCGATTGCTGGACTGGAAGAACCGCTCCAGCGCTCGCGCGAGATCCGGGGCGTTGCGCGCAACACCCCACCCAACGCTGGTCGCTTCGCTGACCGGAAACGCAATGGAGAGACGTTCGGGATCTTCACGAGCCCAGCGCAGCGCGCTTTCGCTACCCAATACCGTGAAATCCACCTTCGCATCGGCGACCAGTTTCACCGCCTGTTCGGTTGGCGCATAGACCATTCTGACCGGCTGACTGGAGAGAGGACCGCGGTTGGCTTCATCGATCCACTGCTCGTAGTCCGTGCCCTTCTGCACTGCCGCCGTCAGACCGAGCAAATCAGACACCTCGTTGCTCAGGGGCTGGTTGGAGCGATGGACGATGACCAGGTTGCGTACCCGGTAGTAGGGCACGAGCAACATCTTCGTTTCGCGCCAAGGGATGATATGCAAGTCATTTGGATAAAGATCACAGCGGCCGTCGGCGAGTAGCTTCGGGTCGTAGCTTTCCCCGCGTACGGTCTCGCCCCGATCGTCGTGAAACTGCGCATCGAAACTCGGCAGTTCCGTTACCTGTGGGCGTAAACCGAGTGATTGCGCGAACGCCTCCGCATTAGTCCGGTAGAAGGAAGCGCTTGAGCCAGCCACGCATATGCGCAGGACGCCGCTTTCCTCAATCTGGGACAGCGTACGTGCTTCCACGCATGGCATGCCCAGCACCAACAAGCCTCCCAGCGCAAGCAACGCTCCCCAGCACGGTTTTGTTTTCAAAATGCACCTGCTGGTAGGTAATTGCTCACGATCCAACTCGACATATCCTTGTGAACGCCCTTGCACGAGTTTGTCCACCGCCCTGCACTGGCATGATAGGTTTTTGGAGTGTAGGCATACGCTACAGCAAGCGCCAGCAACAAAAACTGGGCCAGCTAGCGACTTTCAAACTGCTACTCACCGTTCGGAAAGTGAGTTTGCGGACGCTACTCAGTACTCGTACACCTAAGTTTCGCCAATGTCCGCTATGGGTCGATTCTGTTGAAAAAGTCGGATTTTCAGATGGCCTTAACTCAGGCACGACCACCACCGGAGAACCTACTCGCCACATTGAGTGGTTTTTCGGCCCTTCGGTGACCTTTGCTGCTCTGTTATCGGGTTAATTTGAGGTCTTTTGTTTGGTGCAGGCGCACCTATCCCGTGACTGCTGGCCCTTGAGATGAAAATTTGGCCCGCCGTCGCAGGTTCTGCACCGCAGCGGCCAGCGTGAATTAATCCGTCGCGCCAGTAATGCCACGTAGCCGCAGGCGATCCAATTTCAGGATGCGCTTGAGGTGGGCAAACAACATTTCGACCTTTTTACGTTCGTGGCGAGAGCGCTGATATGCCGGCGTTGCTCAGCATGCGAATCATCAGTTCGGGATCAATCGACGGACGCCCAATCGGGCTGTAAAAATCGGCGAGGTAATGACGCAAGTCGCTCAGATCGAGGCACTGCTCAATGCTCCGCAGAAGGTGAGTGGCTGGAATGTGATCTTTAAGGCTGAACGAGTAAACAGCCGCTCCTGCCCACTCGATAACTGTCCCATCATGCTGCGTGCTTACCCGCTGGCCAATGCAGAGACTTTGCCGCAGGCCAGACAGGGGAGCTACTTTTTTAACAGAATCGGCCATAAGCGGTCAGCCAAACCCAGCCCGCCTGAGTTCGGAAACTGGGCTGGCCGACGCTCCAATGGCAGAAAATATCTAGACACGATCCTGGCGCTCAGCGCATGCGGGTAATCGCTCAGCCAAAACTCCGGGTGCTGGGTAGGTTAAGGCACCATGGCGAAGCCAACGCCGAAACGGTTCCAGGCATTGATGGTGGCGATTGCCAGGGTCAGGCTGACGATTTCGCTTTCGTTGAAGTGTTCGCGTAGCGCGTCGAACTGATCCTGCGGGGCGTACTTGGTCGCCAGTTCGGTCAGGCTTTCGACCCAGGCCAGGGCGGCACGCTCACGCTCGGTGAAAAAAATGGTTTCGCGCCAGACGGTAAGGGTTTGCAGACGTGCTTCGGATTCACCAGCTTTGCGCGCGTCATTAGCATGCATGTTCACGCAGTAAGCGCAGCCGTTGATCTGTGAGGCACGCAGGCGTATCAGTTCCAGCAGTGAGGCTTCCAAGCCGGACTTGGCCAGCGCCTGTTCCAGGCCGACGAGCGCTTTGTAGGCGTCGGGGGATTGCTTGGCCCATTCGATTCGATTACTCATTTTGGTGTCTCCAGATATGCGGGGTTGGTGGTTGCTGTTGGCTATCCTAGCGCTGGAGTTCGCGAGGTCGAATAGCCAATTGCGCGCTTTATCAGGAGGCCAATGGCGGCTTTATGGACGATTCACTCGCCAGTAATTGTTTGCCGCAGCAATGGTGCGAATTTAGTTGCCACTACCAAGCCAACCTGCATTGGCGGGCCGGATCTTCAGCGTAGATTGGTCGCAGGCTGCTGTGGTATAGCTGCATCGGGCTGGCCATCTGTCGGGCTTGGTAAAGTAAGGGGGAGTGGCTCAGGAACAGTAGCAAGGCCATTGTCCAGCCAACGCTGCCAGCCACAGGACGTGGGGCACAAAGCTCACCAGTGGTACGTGTTTGAATGCGCCAAAGTAGCTGTAACGGGCGACCTGTGTGATAGAGGCTGTTCCGGGTAAGCATGGCCAGGATCAGGCCGGCCATGTTGCCGACGGCCAGGCCTGATGCATCGGACTTACTGCGTTAGCGGTAATTTCACTGGTGCCTTCTCGTCCAGCAGTAGCCATACCAAAAGCTTGGCTGGCTGGGTGTCGCTGGCATTGCGCGACACCAGATGTGGTGTATTTGCCGGCTCATACCAGGATTCGCCGGTTTTGTAGGTGACCGGTTTATGGCCCTGCAATTGGGACACCACCGAACCTTCTAGGACGTAAGCGAAAACCGATCCTGGGTGTACGTGGGCCGTGGACTTTTGGCCTGCTTGGTAGCTCACGGTGATCATCAGAGCGCGCTTGCCAGGGGCATCTTGCAGCACTTCTTCGCGCAGCTTGCCGATTTGCTCCTGGCCATCGTCATGGGCGAATACCGGAAGGGTCATACCTAGCAGCAGGCAGGCACTGAGCATTTTCCAAGGTGTTTGACGTTGCATGGTTAACTCCTCAGGCCGTTGGGCCATGGCGAAAACTGACAGCCAGACGGTTCCAGCTGTTGATGGTGTTGATGGCCAGCGTCAGGTCGACCATCTCCTGGGGGGAGAACTCGCTTTGCAGTTGTTGGAAAACCTCGTCCGGTACTCGGGTGCTGGTCAGTAGAGTGACGGCTTCGGTCCAGGCTAGAGCGGCCATTTCCCGGCTATTGAAAAACGGCGCCTCACGCCAGTAAGCCAGCCCATGCAAGCGTCTCTCGCTTTCGCCGAGGTTGCGGGCATTGATGCTGTGTAGATCAACACAGTAAGCACAGCCATTGAGTTGTGACGCGCGCAGTCGCACCAGCTCCAACAGCGGTTTGTCGATACTCAATAGGCTGATGGCGGCCTCCAGTGCCAGCATGGCCTTGAGTGCTTCTGGTGAAGCGGCGTAGTAATCTAGACGGGATTGCATGGGGACGACCTCGGGGTGAGTGGCACAGCCCCACATTAGTGACAGAGCGGCTGCGGACCAATATCCAATTCCGAGGTAAACTGGCACACCAATTCGTCCCTCTCTATCGCCAGGCCACTCGGTAATGTGCAACTAGATCAGCCAAAAGGAGCGGAGATGGAGCTGCACATTGTCGTTCAGGGACGTAAGGATCTTGTCGGGCAGCTCTATCGCCAGTTGCGCGAGGCCATCGAGAACGGCCGCCTAGCAGCCGGCACGCAACTGCCGCCAACCCGCCTTTTGGCTGAACAGCTTGGTATTTCGCGCAAGACCGTAGCCGACGCCTATGCCTTGCTGACCTACGACAACTTGCTTGTGGGTAAGGTCGGCGCCGGTACTTTCGTCAACGCACGGGTCGCCAAGAAGGGCCGCAAGCAGTGCCACACTGATCTGGCCAGTGCAATGGTTGTCGAAAAGTGGCGGATGACATCCTTGCCTCTAAATCACCAAGGACAGAATGGCACTCTGCGCTACAACTTCATCGGAGGGGCTACCAGCAAGAGTCACTTTCCTCTGGATGAGTGGCGCAGTAGCCTGCAATACGCCCTGCGCCAGAGCGCCAAATCCGGAGGTATGTATGGCCCTGCAGAGGGCCTGCCGACCCTGCGCGATGCCATTGCCCGGCATGTGGCTTTTTCCCGAGGTCTGAGCTGTACGGCCGAAGATGTGCTGGTTAGCAATGGTGCCCAGCAGGCTCTGGATCTGATCTCGCGCGTTTTGATTGAGCCGGGCTGCTGCGTGGCCGTGGAAGATCCAGGTTATCCGCCGGCCCGCCTGTTGTTCGCCGCCCAAGGCGCGCAGGTTGTTGGGGTGCCGGTGGATGACCAGGGAATGATTATCGAGCTGATACCCGAACATGCGCGGCTGATCTACGTGACTCCCTCGCATCAGTTTCCTTTGGGTATGCCCATGAGTCAGGAGCGGCGCGAGGCATTGCTAGCCAAGGCCCTGCGCATCGGCGCGATCATTATCGAGGACGACTATGACTGCGAGTTCCGCTACGGCGGCCGCCCGATCGACTCGCTACAGAGCCTGGATCAACATGGTGTGGTCGCCTATGTCGGCACCTTCTCCAAGACATTGCAGCCGGAACTGCGGCTTGGCTACGCAATACTGCCGCCTGCCTTGTTGGAGGCGGTGAGCGCGGCCAAGCAATTAACCGACTGGCACAGCCCTGCGCTGATTCAGTGGGCTTTGGCCAAATTCATCAACGACGGTCATCTGCTGCGGCATATCCGTCGCTGTCATGGTATCTACGCTAGCCGCCGCGAACGTCTGCTGGCGCGCATTGAAAACGATCTGTCGCCCTGGCTGCAGCTAGTACCTTCAGTCGCAGGCTTCCACCTGGCAGTGCTGGGGAAAACGGATCTGGATGTTGTGCAAGTGTCCGAACTGGCTAGGAAGGTCGATGTTGGCGTCTACCCGTTGAACGGTTTTTTCTATACGGCAGCGCAACAGCCAGGGCTGCTGCTTGGCTACGGCGCCATCGAGACGTTGGATATAGATCCAGCGTTGGACCGACTGCGCGATATTCTCATCCAGACAAGCTGAAAACTTATTCGCGAACCTTTGACTCAGGTTCGGCTGAGGGAAGCGCCCTTGATTTTGCAGGCGACCCAACTGTTCTTGCCGGTTGCTGTTCGTTGCGACCGACAGCTATTGGCCGACTTTTTCAACAAATCGGTCGTTTTCTGTCCTTCGCGCCAGACTGAAATTGACCAGAGGCATTCATTGAGATGTGCCTGGAAATTCGATTTTTTGAAATCACAACAGTGAGCCATGAACACACAACAGTCAGGGGTTCGCAGCGTGAGCATCGTCTATGCGGCGCGCACGTTGGGTACTTTTCCGGAACTGTAAAACTCACTACCGTACGGGTGAGGATTTTGTAAGTCGGGTCGGCCACTTCAAAAAGAAACTAATGAGTGCCAGGCGTCAGTCCGATCAGGATAATCGGATCATCACTGGTGTGCGCCCATGTACCTTTCCAGTCGTCGATGATCAAGCCAAGCCGACCAGGACGCGGTGGTACATCAACACCCGCTTTGCCAAACAAGAAACCCAAAACATGGCTCGGCAGATTCCTGAGGGCGACGGACTTGGCATTTTCTCCCGCGTGATTTAATTAAAGGCTGGATCATTGCCGGTCAATGAGCAGTGACCTAAGCACCATCAGCTGTACGTCCTTGATGATAACTTCCGTCCGGAAATCATTGCTCAGCGGCCCCAGCACCACGCCGTCCAGCATGGCCCGCACGGTGGCCACCGTGATGTTCAGGTCATCGACCTGGAAGCGTCTGCCAGCCATGCCCAATGCAATAATGTCTTTTAAAAGCTGCGCTTGTTTGGTGCGCAATCCATCGATTTTCACCCTTCGAGAGGGTTCCAGGCAGTAGTTCTCGCGCGTGGACAGTATGTGCCACTGGCGCCGTGGCAAGGCGAACCGCAAGTAAGCGCCAATGTAGTGCCCTAATGCGGACCTTGGGTCGAAGCGCGCGAGGGCCGTTTTGCTGAGGCAGTGGAGCAACTGATACTCGTGTTCCTCAATGAATGCGAACAGAAGGCATTGTTTGCTTTCGATGTAATGATAAAGCGAGCCCGCTTGCAACCCGGCGTGATCGGCAAGCTGACGCATGCTCACGGCCTGATACCCCTCATTGACGAACATGTGCAGAGCCACACTGCGGATAGTTTCCAGCCTGGACGCCGATGCACTACTGACATGAGTGTTTGCAGTCTTGGTCATCATGAGTACCGTTGCCCGGCCCGAACACGGCGGCCGGGCGATTGTATGGAAGCCCTTGGCGGGGTTGAATTCAAAACAGGGGAAGCGTGTAGGACATCACTAGTCGCGTCTGATCCTGGGCGCCGTCAACCGGTACATCACTTCGAAGCATCGCGTTTTTAAGGCCAAATCCCAGCCCTTTGAAGCTACCGCTTTGAATGATGTAATCAACAATGATGTCGCGCTCCCACTCCCGACCATCCTGTGCACCGGCCTGGATGATATCGGTGCCCCGGTAGTAGCCGATGGACGCTGTCAGGCCAGGGACTGCGCAAGCAACGAAGTTGTAGGAATACATGCCGAACACCGTATCTTCGCCCGCCCGCAGGAAGCTTGAGACGAATCTGTCCGTAGGCAGATAGGTGCTGGAACCGGCGGCACCTTCGCCCGTACTGGCCTGGTTCAACTGGGTAAAATTGCTGCCGGAAGACACACTCTGATAACCCCCTGTCACCGAATGGCCGCCCACGTTGTAGGTGAATATTGCCGCCCGGGTGTCATTGTCTATCCGGCCCGGGGTATCGCCAAAGCCGCTGAGTGTGTAACCGGCGGCGCGACCCTGGGCGCTATCGTTTTTGCCTTCCGCCCGGGTTCGGAAGTAGCGCAAATCGGTTTTGAATGTTTGCCCTTCGGTAATGGGGAACGTGTGTACCAAGCCAAGAAAGTCTTGGTCGTAATAATTTTCGAGTTTGCCATGGTAGTACTGTAGAAGAAGCTGTTTGCTGAATTGATAGTCTGTCCCGGCGAAGGAGAAATTGTTGCTTTCACGCCGCCCTCCAGCCACGGCCAGCCCCGAATCGTTAGTCGACGCTCGCCCGGTGGCTTTGTTGATGCGCCCGCCAACCAGAGTCAAATTGTCGAGGGGTTTGGAGGTCAACATTGCACCTTCGAACATTTGTGGGAGCAGGCGGCCGTCGTTCGCTACCAGGATCGGTAGTTTGGGTAGCAGCGTTCCAACCTTGAGTTCGGTGTTTGATAATTTGGCTTTGGCGGTGACCCCCAGCCGGCTGAACTCATGAACAGCATCGCCATCGCTGTCATCGGGAAACATGGAACTGCCCCGATGATTGCCTGCCCCTCCGTCCAGGCGTACGCCCAAGGTACCAAGTGCATCAAGTCCAAAGCCGAATGTGCCGTCGGTGTAGCCGGACTTGAGATCAAGCATGAAGCCATTGCCCCACTCGCGTATTTTGCTCTGGCCTTGAGGACCTGGCTGATTTCTATAGTCGTTATTGAAGTAGAAATTGCGCACGCTCAGGTTGCCCTGGCTGTCCGCCAGGAAGTCAGCGAAAGCAATACCCGGGCCGGCCAACAAGCAGCCAATGGCGGACAGCATTAAACGATTTACAGGGGAGTTTTTTGTCATTGTTATGTGCTCCTGTTGTTCTTTGATTGTTGTTTTTATGGCGCGCAGGTTTTTTCGAGACGAGCTCAGCCTGGCCCTGACAGTTTCATCAGGGCGTACTGAGGCCTCAGCGCATGCGCTTTACAATTGACCAGGAAGTTCTGTCAGTTATTTAAACTGTCTGGGCGACAGGTATGGGGCGCAGGCGGTAAACGAGCAAGCCGAGTACACCACCGATGACCAGGAGCGAAGCCATGATGTACATCGCCGCATGGGTGTTGCCGGTCACTTGAGTCAACCAACCCACGACAATCGTGCTGAAGAATCCGGCAATATTACCCAGTGAGTTGATCAGCGCCACGCCTGTCGCTGCGGCTGCGCCACCAACCACTGCGTTGGGCATGCCCCAGAAAACCGGCAGGCTGCTGATCATCGCGGCCGTGCCTATGGTCAGGCCAATCATGCCGAGCAACAGGTTGTCGCCGAAATAAGTGCCGAAGGCTATGCCCAGTGCGCCGACGCCGGCGCAAATCGCCAAATGCCACCGATACTCCCCACGCCGGTCGGAACTGCGACCTACGAGCACCATAGTGATAACGGCGGCCGCATAGGGGATGGCACTGAGCACGCCGATAACCACTGGTTGCTGCACCCCGCTGTTACGGATGATGGTCGGAAGCCAGAAGCTGATCACGTACTGGCCCAGCACCAGGCAGAAATACACGGCGCCGAGCAGCCAGATCTGCGGATTGACCAAGCCGTCGCGCAGGCGATGACTCTGTTTCTGCGAAGCCTCGCGATCGATGGCCGCCTGCATGCCCTGGCGTTCTTCAGGTGTCAGCCAGTGAGCATCAGCGATTCTGTCACGAAGCAGGAAGAAGACCGCCGCCCCCAGGGCTACCGCGGGCAGCCCTTCAATGACGAACATCCATTGCCAGCCAGCGAACCCGGCTACGCCGTTGAGGTGTTGCAGGATAAAACCCGAGATAAGCGCGCCCAGCATGCTCGAAACGGGCAAGGCCATAATGAACATGGCAGTCATTACCCCGCGTCGATGGCTGGGGAACCAGGTGGTGAGATAGAAGATGATGCCGGGAAAGAAACCCGCCTCGGCAATACCGATCAGCAAACGCAGCGCGTAGAAGGCCGGGGGCGTTTCGATAAACATCATTGCCGCCGACAAAAGCCCCCAGGTCACCATGATGCGAGCGATCCAGCGGCGAGCGCCAAAGCGGTGCAAGGCGATATTGCTGGGGATTTCGAACATCAGGTAGCCGACGAAGAAAATACCCGCGCCCAAGCCATAAACGGCGTCACTGAACTTCAGATCGTCGAGCATCTGCAACTTGGCAAAACCGACGTTGACCCGGTCCAGATAAGCGACCAGATAACAGACGATCAACAGCGGGATAATCCGCCAGGCCGTCTTGCGGTAGGCTGATTTCAAAGCGTGGTCGGGCATCACGCCCGCAGGAAGTGGAGGTTGGTTCATGTCTAGCCTCTTTATTGTTGTTGTCGAAGCGAAAATGAAACGTTTGTTCAGGTAGCAGGCAGTAAGCGTGTCGAAGGCCATTCACCAGATCGGCACATGTCGTGCACCACTTGGCTTATCAGTTGCGCGATCAAGGTCCGCAGGTTGCTGGCAGGTCGCGTACCGCAGGTGCAGATACCCAGCGTCCGGAACACGCCAGGCACAACGAAGGGGTGGGCAACCAAACGCCCTTCCGCCACTTCCCGCATCGCCAGGTTGAGCGGCATGATGGTCGGGCCAATGCCGGCCTCGACGGCACTTTTGAGGATGTAGACCGAGTTGACTTCCATGGCCACTGCGGCGGGCGCGCGCTGTTGCTGTGCCAGGGCAAGATCGACGACGGCCCGGGTGCTGTGACTATGGGCCCTGCTGGGAAAGACCAGCGGCCGCGCCACGGCCTGGGCCAGGGTCACCTCGCCGGCTGGCGGCGCCTCAGGGTCATTGGCGCGATGGATCAGATAGAGGTCCTCCTCGATCAGTGGCGTAAAGCTCACTTCCGCAGGCAATCCGGTGGGTGTGAACAGCGCGATGTCGACACTGCCACGGATCAACTGATCGACCAGATTGCCGGTCAATTCTTCATTCAATTGCAGCTCCACCTTAGGGTAGATCCGGCCCACCGCTTGCAGCAGCGGCAGGGCAATGATCGGCGAAACACTCTGCGGCAGCGCCACTACGATGGACCCCGTCAATACGCCATGCCCCGGCAGGACCGCCGCCTTGGCATCGCGCAATTGCTTGAGAATGCCCAGGGCATACTCGTAGAACACCTGGCCCGCCTCGTTGATGGCGATGCCGCTATTGCTGCGATGGAACAGCGTCACTCCCAATTCATCCTCCAGCGCGCACATCTGCTTGCTCAACGCCGATTGCGCGATGAGCACCTTGCGCGCCGCCGCTGAAAGGCTGCCCGCATCGGCAACGGCCAGGAAGTATTTGAGCTGACGAATTTCCATACGCGTACCTCTTGCAATCTCGGGTTTACGCCACCGGTGTACCACGGGCAAAGATCTTCCCGGGGTTCATCAATTGCTGCGGGTCCAGCGCTGCCTTGATGGCAGCCATAGTGTCTACCGCGTTCTGGCCAAATTCCGACAACAGGAATGATTGTTTGGTCAGGCCGACGCCGTGCTCTCCGGTGCACGAACCGTTCATGGCGATGGCGCGTTCGGCCAGACGGTGCGCGACGATGGTTGCCCGTTCCAATTGTGCCGGATCGTCCGGGTCGATGAGGATCACCGCATGAAAGTTTCCATCGCCAACATGGCCGAATATGGGGGCCAGCAAGTCGTGTTCCTGCAGATCAATGGCCGTTGCCTCGATGCATTCGGCCAGTCGCGAGATAGGGACAACCGCATCGGTCGTGACCGAGCGGCAGCCAGGGCGCAGCGCCAGTGCGGCGAAGTAGGCATCATGCCGCGCCTGCCACAGCCGGCTGCGGTCTTCAGGATGCAGTGCCCATTCAAAGTCCTGTCCACCCTGCTCGTCGGCTAGCATGCGTAGCGTTTCCACCTGTTCCTTGACGCCGGACTCGGAGCCATGCAGCTCGAAGAACAGCGAGGGCGCCTCTTGCAACGTGGTCTTGCTGTAGGCATTGAGCGCGCGAACCGTCAGTGCGTCGATCAGTTCAATGCGCGCCATCGGTATGCCCAACTGGATGGCCTGGATAACCGTGCGCACCGCGTGATCGACGCTGGGAAAATTGCACACGGCCGCCGAAATGGCCTCCGGGATCGGGTGCAATTTCACCGTCAGCTCGGCAACGGTGGCCAGGGTGCCGCCGGAGCCGACCAACAGGTGAGTCAGGTCATAACCTGCCGACGACTTGCGTGCCCGGCCACCCGTCTGCATCACACGACCATCGGCAAGTACGGCCGTCATGGCCAGGACGTTTTCGCGCATCGTTCCGTAGCGCACTGCGTTGGTACCCGACGCTCGGGTGGCCGCCATGCCACCCAGTGAAGCATCGGCACCCGGATCAATCGGGAAAAACAAGCCAGTACCGTGCAACGCAGCATTCAACTGCTTGCGGGTCACCCCTGGTTGTACCGTGACGTCCATGTCGTCGATGCGCACTTCGATGATCTGGTTCATGCCCGACACATCGATGCAGATGCCGCCGTGTATCGCATGCAGCCAACCCTCCAGAGAGCTGCCGCTGCCGTAGGGGATGATCGGCACTCGATGGGTGTGGCAGGCCTTCTGCACGCTGACGATCTCTGCAAGGCTGTTCACAAAGGCCACCGCTTGCGGCGGCATGGGATCGAGGGCGGAAATGTCACTGCCGTGGTGCTCGCGCACACTCACTGAAGAACTGAACCTGGTACCGAGCAGGGAAGTCAGTTCTTCGAGCAGCGCTGATGGCAGCGATTGGAAATCGAATGTATTGATCGCAGAGCCTTGCATGCAGAGATCTCCTTTTATTTTTTTCATGCCGGGCGACGTTGGAGTACGAGGCATACGGCACGGGAGTTGGAGTGGAAGCTGGCTATATCTTAGATGCATAGACCTGGTAGCGGTTATGCAGAATAGAGATCGCCCTATCCCTGGGGAAGATGGGCGCCGGGTATGACGCCGTCATAGCCAATGATGAGGGAGCGGGTTCGACAGGCTGGGAATCCCGCCGTTGAAAAACCGCGAAAAAAAGGGAGCGGATCTATGTCCAAAGGGGGGACGGAAAAATAAAACCTTCCCGTTTTCGCTGTTCCTTTTTCGCTGTCCCCTTTTTCGCTGTCCCCTTTTTCGCTAAATGTTGCCGCTGATCGTTGAAGGCCTGTCCAACAAACATATCGCCAACCGGCTGGGGACCAGTGAAGTCACCGCCAAAGTCCACCGCAAACACATCATGGAGAAGATGCAGACGCGCTCGCTCGTCAGCCTGGTCAACCTGTTTGGCTTGATTGCCGCAGAGGCCCCGTTTGCCATGCAGGACTCTTCATGACGATCGACACTGGCCCCCCCCCCCCGCCATCGTCCAGTGCCATGCTCATTGTCTATATCGTGGACGACGATAAATCGGTGCGCAAAAGCCTGGCTAATCTGCTGCGTGGAGCGGTTGGATCGACAGCCGATATCTGCCGCTCGCGACAGGCAGAAATCGGCCAGGAACAGTCATTCGACACTCCCCGTGCCAATCGTTTAAATTGACCCCCTTAGTTACCATGCTGCCTCAAAAAATGACCAGCACTTTCCAAGGCAGCTGTCTCTGTGCCGCCGTCAGTTACGAAATAAAATAATGCACGTGCCTATCATCCAGGGCGCGGAGTGCATCACGACTTACCGCTCTTCGGGATCAGTGCTTCGTCAGTTTTGCGGCCAGTGCGGTTCGTCGCTGTTCTGGTCGCGGGCCACAGTCTCGATGACAGCTTCGGGTCGAAACTGCTACCCGTCCTCGACGAAGTGCACGCGTTCAACGGTCAACCCAAACCTGCGACAATGCTGCCCCTTCGGGCTTCGTAACTTGCGTGGCAAACGTTCAGGTATTTGAATAGCAAATTCGCGGGGAGCAGCCACATTGGAATTGAGACAACTGCGCTATTTCGTAAAAATCATTGAGCTTGGCAGCCTGGGGCGTGCGGCACTTGAACTGGACGTTGGTGTGTCAGCCCTCAGTCAGCAAATCTCCAAGCTGGAAAGCGAACTGTGCACCCGCCTCCTGAATCGAACCTCTACCGGCGTGACGCCCACTAGCGCCGGATTTGCGTTTTTACACCATGCCCAATTGACGCTACGCCAGGCGGAAAACGCAATCATGGCCGCCCATCGCGGGCGAATGAGCGGCTATGTCAGCGTCGGCTTACCGCCGACTACCGCAACGGTGCTCGCGTTGCCGTTGATCAACGCAATGCGTGCGCGTTATCCGGACATACAACTGCATTTGGTGGAAATGCTTTCCGGCCACTTGGCGGCGCAGCTCAACGCACGGCAAATTGATCTGGCCATCTTGTTCCAGCTCGAAGGGGGTAAACGCTGGAGCGTGACTCCGCTGCTGGATGAAAAGCTGTTTGTCATTGCCTCGCCCAGTCTGCCTCAAGCGCCTTCTGGTGATAGCGTGCAGTTAGCAGACCTCGGCGGCCTGCCGCTGGTGATGCCCAGCGCGCAACATGGATTGCGCTCGGCATTGATGAGTGCGTTCGAGCGAGTTGGGCTAACACCCAATGTCATTATGGAAGTCGACGGTCTCGCTGTGTTGATGAACGCCGTTCGGGCAGGTCATGCAGCAACGATACAACCGGGGGCGGCCGCTGCATTGAAAGACGGGTCCGGACTTTCACTGATCAGGATTGCCGATCCTCATGTGGGCCGGCGTAATCTTCTGGCGACGCTGGCTGACGACGAACTCTCTCCGGCGGCGCTGGCAACGCGGTTGGTCATCGTCGATGTGGCGCGACAGCTGGTCGTCGACAAACAGTGGCCTGGAGCTACATGGATAGAAGGTGTAGACGCGTAATCCTCCTTCACCCGGACAGATTAGTCTCTCTTGACGACAAAGCCTTTAGAAAAACTAAACACCCCGCGTCAAACGGCGCCTTTCGGCCACTCCTTCCTCACCCTATCGTTCTCCCTACTCGCAAGGAGCACTTCGTTCCCGCTTCCTTGCAAATCGAGGAGCGATGATGATCGATGTTTTAATCATAGGGGGTGGCAACGCTGCCTTGTGCGCCGCTCTGATGGCGCGAGAAGCGGGCGCCAGCGTAATGCTGCTGGAAGCCTCTCCAAAAATCTGGCGCGGTGGCAATTCCCAACACACCCGTAACCTACGGTGCATGCACGACGAACCGCAGGACGTGCTGATCGATGCCTATCCGGAAGAAGAATACTGGCAAGACCTGCTGAAGGTCACCGGTGGCCTTACGGATGAAAAGCTTGCACGCATTGCAATTCGGGCATCGTCCTCTTGCCGCGACTGGATGCGTTCACACGGCGTGCATTTTCAGCCACCGCTGTCTGGCGCGCTGCACGTCGCGCGGACCAATGCATTTTTTATGGGCGGCGGCAAAGCGCTGGTCAATGCCTATTTCCGCAGCGCCGAGCGCCTGGGTGTAAAAGTTCGCTACAACACGCAAGTGACCGACATCGAGTTGGATGAGGGGAAATTCGTCGCCGCCCATGTGGGCGAACATGAGGTTGATGGCCAGCGTTTCGCCGCCGAACGAATTGAAGCCCGGGCCTGCGTGTTGGCGGCCGGCGGTTTCGAATCCAACCGTGAATGGCTGCGCGAAGCGTGGGGTCAGAACGAACGCGGTGAATGGCCATCGGACAATTTCCTGATCCGGGGCACCCGATTCAACACCGGCATTTTGCTACGGCGCATGCTCGATCTTGGCGCAGATGTGATCGGCGATCCGACGCAAGCACACATGGTCGCGATTGATGCCCGTGCGCCACTCTACGACGGCGGCATCTGCACCCGAATCGACTGCGTATCGCTAGGTGTGGTGGTCAATCGTGATGGCGAACGCTTCTACGACGAAGGTGAGGATTTCTGGCCAAAACGTTATGCGATCTGGGGGCGTCTGGTGGCCGGACAACCCGGTCAGCAGGCGTATTCGATTATCGATCAACAAGCCATCGGTCGCTTCATGCCGCCGGTGTTTCCCGGAACTACCGCCAATACTCTGCAAGACCTTGCCCGCCAGTTAAAGCTGCCTGAAGAAAAATTCGTCAAGACTGTCGAGGACTACAACAGCGCCTGCCGCGTTGGCACGTTCGATCACACGGCGCTGGACGACTGCCACACCCAAGGACTGATGCCCGCCAAAACTCATTGGGCGCGGCCATTGGTGAAACCACCTTTCTACGCCTACCCGCTTAAACCGGGTGTCACGTTCACCTACCTCGGCCTCGCCACCGACGAAACCGCTGCCGTGCATTTCAACGGCAAAGCGAGCCCCAACCTGTTCGTCGCGGGAGAAATGATGGCCGGCAATGTTCTGGGCAAGGGCTACACCGCCGGCATCGGCATGGCCATCGGCACCGCGTTTGGCCGCATAGCCGGTGTGCAGGCGGCCGCTTCGGTGGGCTTTGGCGTTTCATCTGCAAACACGGAGTCTCGATATGCAACTGTTTGATCCCCAAGCGTCGGGCGGGTTGATCCCGGTGTTGAATCTTGACGAAAGTGAAGTCCAACGGCAGATGACCATCTGCAATGCCTGCCGTTATTGCGAAGGCTTTTGTGCGGTATTTCCGGCGATGACCCGGCGCTTGGAATTCACTCAGGCCGACATCCATTACCTGGCGAACTTGTGCCATAACTGCGGCGCGTGCCTGCACGCTTGTCAGTACGCCGCCCCACACGAATTCGATGTCAACATACCCAAAGCCATGGCCAAAGTGCGCTTGGATACTTACGCCGAATATGCCTGGCCGCAAGTGATGGGCAAGTTGTATCAGCGCAACGGCCTGACCCTGGCACTGGCTTCCGGTGGGGGACTGGCGTTGTTTTTATGCCTGACCCTGATGCTCATGGGCAACCTGTTCACGGCCATTCCCGGGGGTAACTTCTACAAGATTTTCCCGCATAACACCCTGGCGCTGATGTTCGGCTCAGTGTTCGGCTTTGCGGTACTTGCCCTGACCATGGGTGTACGGCGCTTCTGGCGCAACGTTTCACCGGTCGCAGTGCCACTGCCGTTGAAAACGTCCGCTGCATTGGAGGCAACGGCCAACGTCGCGAAGCTCAAATACCTGGACGGCGGCCATGGCGAAGGCTGCAACAACGTCGATGATCAATTCACCTTGTGGCGACGACGATTCCACCACCTCACCTTCTACGGCTTCATGCTGTGCTTCGCCGCCACCGGTGTCGCCACGCTCTTTCACTATCTGCTGAAGTGGTCGGCGCCTTATCCGATCTTCAGCTTGCCCGTGATGTTGGGTATTGCCGGTGGCATCGGCCTGCTGATCGGCCCGGCGGGTCTTCTTTGGCTGAACCTGCGTCGCAACCCTGCGCACGGGGATGAGAACCAAAAACCCATGGATCGCGGCTTCATCGCGCTGCTGTTTTTGGTCAGTGCAAGCGGCCTGGCGCTACTGGCTTTGCGTGAAACCAGCGCCTTGGGCTTGATGTTGGCTATCCATCTCGGCCTGGTCATGGCGTTTTTCTTGACGATGCCTTACAGCAAATTCGCCCATGGAATATTCCGCAGCGCAGCGCTGCTCAAACACACCATTGAGAAGCGTCAACCCAACCCGATAAACGCCGGCAGCGACTGACGGTTAAAACACTCATTCCAAAAACAATAGTGAGCATAACGGTAGCCATGAAAACGACAACGGCAACAACCCGAGCCAAGGGGTCCAAATTGGGCGCCATTTTGCGGGTCACCAGCGGTAACTTTCTCGAGCAGTTCGACTTCTTTCTGTTCGGGTTCTACGCGACCTACATCTCCCAGACCTTCTTTCCAGCCACCAGCGAGTTTGCCTCGCTAATGATGACCTTCGCGGTATTCGGCTCCGGATTCCTGATGCGCCCGTTAGGCGCCATTGTGTTGGGGGCGTACATCGATAAGGTGGGCCGTCGCAAGGGGCTGATCGTGACACTGTCGATCATGGCCGCCGGTACCGTATTGATCGCCCTGGTGCCGGGCTATGCCGCCATCGGCGTGGCGGCACCGATTCTGGTGTTGTTGGGCAGGCTGCTCCAGGGCTTCTCGGCCGGAGCGGAAATGGGCGGTGTTTCGGTGTATCTGGCGGAAATTTCCACCCCCGGTCACACCGGTTTCTATACCAGTTGGCAATCGGCCAGCCAACAGGTGGCGATCGTCGTCGCGGCCGCGTTGGGCTACACGATCAATGCCACGATGCAAGCCGCTGAGATCGCCGATTGGGGCTGGCGTATTCCGTTCTTCATTGGCTGCGTGATCATCCCGTTCATTTTCATTATTCGCCGCTCACTGGAAGAAACCGCTGCCTTCACTGCTCGCAGCCATCGTCCAACAACTCGCGAAGTTTTCCGCTCGATGCGTGACAACTGGCGCACCGTACTGGCGGGCGGCTTGCTGGCGTCCATGACCACCACCACGTTCTACCTGATTACGGTCTACACACCGACGTTTGGCAGGACAGTACTGAACTTAAGTACCACCGACAGCCTGGCGGTCACACTGCTGGTCGGCATCAGCAACTTTATCTGGCTGCCTATCGGCGGCGCCCTCTCCGACCGCATTGGCCGGCGGCCGTTGTTGCTGGCGATATCGTTGCTGTGCATCTTCACCGCCTATCCCGCCATGCACTGGCTAGCAGAGGCGGCGAGTTTCGAACGACTACTCGCTGTTCTGCTGTACTTCTCATTCTTCTTTGGCATTTACAACGGCGCCATGGTCGCGGCACTGACCGAAGTCATGCCACAGAACGTGCGGGTAGTCGGGTTTTCACTGGCCTTCAGTTTGGCCACCGCGGTGTTCGGCGGTTTTACCCCGGCAATCTCGACGCTGCTTGTACAGGCCACGGGCGACAAGGCATCACCTGCCTACTGGCTGATGTTCGCGGCGGTGTGCGGGTTCACGGCGACGACAATTCTGTATCGTCGGCAAAAAGCTTCGGCAGTCAGAACCGTTTAGTTCCCTAATCGCTGATCGCTTACAGCGCCTCGATCAACGGCGGGAACCGAATTAGAGTCGCATGAGGTCGATTACAGCCTTTCGTCAGGGCAGTAATCGGCCAATAGCAGACGTAGGATCAAATCCGATCTGACAAATTGTGGACAGTTGCCTGCCTTGCTCAAATCTGCCTTCTATTAAACCTGGTTTCGCGATGTGAAAAAGGCCGTCACTGCTGCGAGTACCAGCAAGATAGAGCTTGCGAGAAATGTCATGCGATAGCCGCTCCCGTCGAACAGCAGCCCGCCGAGGGTAGAGCCCAGCGCAATGGATAGCTGAATGACTGCCACCATCAGGCCGCCACCGGCTTCAGCATCCTTGGGCAACGCCTTGGCCAACCACGACCACCACCCCACAGGCGCCGCCGTCGCGATCAGGCCCCACAGCCCAAGCAGTAAAAAAGCTGCCACGACTCCGCCGCCAAGGACAATCAAGGAAAGTGCAATGGCGGCCATCAAGAGTGGAATGCAGACCAGGACGCGGTACATTCCGGTTTTCAGGAAAGTGCCGATCAGAATGGTCCCGACAAAACCCGCCACGCCGATGACCAGCAGGATCATCGACAACATGGATACATCTACACCAGTGACGGTTTCCAGGAACGGGCGCAGATAGGTGAACAATACAAACTGCCCCATGAAGAAAATGCCCACACTCAACATGCCGAAACTGACCAATGGGCTCTTAAACAATCGGAAGACATTGCCAGCGCCCGGTTTGCGCGGCGCCGGCGTCATGGCTGGCAGGCTGATCCACTGCCAGATCAACGCGATGATCGCTACCGGAATAAGGCAGAAAAAAGCACCCCGCCAACCGATGACACTCCCCAGATAGCTTCCCAGTGGTGCGGCCACTACGGTTGCCAAAGCATTGCCGGCGTTGAAGATTGCCAGAGCCTTGGGCACGCTATGGGCAGGTACCAGGCGCATGGCCATTGCCGCCGACATCGACCAGAATCCGCCGATCACCACGCCGATCAGCGCACGCCCAATCATGTACACCGTATAGTTCGGCGCCAGACCGACCACCAGCCCTGACACACACATAATCCCGGTCAGTAGAAGCAACAGCGTCTTGCGGTCCATTGAACCCGCCAGTCTGGAAATCGAAAGGCTTGTCAGCACCGCGAAGGCGCCGGAGATGGCGATCCCATACCCAGCCAGTCCTTCACTGATTTGCAGATCCGATGCGATCGGCGTGAGCAAACTGACAGGCATGAACTCCGAGGCGATCAACGCGAATACGCACAGTGTCATCGCAAAGATGCCACTCCAGTAAGCCGGCATTTTCCCAGTCCCCGGCGTGCCTAGGGCCTCACCAGCCGGGGAGTCGAATACTTGAGCCGTCATTCAAAAACCTCTCATCAAATAGTTGTTGGCTGAAGCATTGGCCTTTTAGCCAACCACCGTCAGGTGCCGGGTAAAAAAGTCGGTGAGCTTGGTCCAGGGAATCAAGTTCACGCGGTCGTACAGATCCACGTGACCCGCGCCGGGAACCCAGGTCAGTTCTTTAGGTTCGGCGGCGCGTTGGTAGGCATCCTCGCTGAACTCTTTGGAGTGCGCATGATCGCCAGATATGAACAGCAGCGGACGCGGGGAAATCGTTTCGATCTCGTTGAATGGATAGAAATTCACGAACCTGACTTCACTGGTCAAGGCGCGATTTTGCGTCAGTTCCAACGTACTGCCATGAGGGATATGGATGCCGCGTGGCGTGCGATAGAAGTTCCAAAACTCGCGAGTTACCGGGTCGGTTTCCTTGCCAGGCTGCGCAGGCAGATAGTTCAGAAATTGCAATTTTCCGGTAGAGAACTCGTCATAGCGTTGCTCGGCGGCTTTGGTGAGCATGGCCTGGCGTTGCTCGACAGTCGCTGAGTGCCTCAGACCATAACGGGTGACGGCGCCCATGTCATACATGCTGACGGTGGCCACGGCTTTCAAACGCAGATCCATCTTGGCCGCACTGATGGCAAAGCCACCGCTGCCACAGATACCCAGTACGCCGATACGGTTGCGATCGATAAAGTCCCGCGTGCCAAGGTAGTCAACGGCGGCACTGAATGCGTCGGCATACATTTCGGGGGCAACCTGGTTACGAGGCAGGCCCTCACTCTCTCCCCAGAAAGGCAAGTCAATCGCCAGCGTGATGAAGCCTTGTTCCGCCAGCTTTTGTGAATAGAGCATGGAGCTTTGTTCTTTGACTGCTCCCATGGGATGCCCGACGATAATTGCAGGCACTTTAGCGTTTCTAGCCAGATTTTTGGGCGTTACAAGATTGCCCACAATTTGAAGATTGTATGAGTTCTTGAAGGTCACCTTTTGCACGGTGACCTTGTCGCTTTTGTAAAAATTGTCGGCGCCTTCCGGCGGGCTGACAGCGCTTTTCGAGTCAGCTGCTAGTGCAGAACCGCCTGCGACTGAAAGGACGCCCAGAGCCGCAATGCTGACGCCGGTGGCCTTTACGAATGCGCGCCGATCAAGCCCTGGAGAGTCCAAGGCTTCTGTAGCTTCAAGGTGGGTTACAGGTGTCTCGCTCATCATCAGTACTCCGTTCCAGATAGGTGACAGAGCTTGACGGATTAGAGATATCTTGATTAGTAGGCATAATCTTCATGTGGTTTTGAGAAAAACTCAGCAATGGCCAATACCAAAGTCAACGATCTCCAAGCTTTTCTGGCGGTGGCGCGAGATCAAAGCTTTACGAAAGCCGCCGCCAAACTGGGCATTACTCCTTCTGCGCTGAGTCATACGATCCGGGCACTTGAACAAAGACTGGGGATACGACTGCTGGCCCGCACGACACGCAATGTGTCGCCCACAGAGGCGGGAGAAAGATTGATGCGCTCGATCGCTCCGCTTTTTGATCAGATCACTGCCGAGCTTGAAGCGCTGGGCGAGCTGCGGGACAAGCCCAGTGGCACGATTCGTATTTCCTGTACTGATGATCAGATTGAGTTGTGCATTCGGCCGATGCTTGCAAGCTTCCTGAAGAGCTACCCGGATATCACTCTGGAGTTCTACGTCGACTATGGATTCACCAACGTGGTCGAGGAGCGATTTGATGCTGGCATTCGCATGGGCGAATCGATCAGCAAAGACATGATCGCCGTTCGCATAGGGCCGGATTGGCGGTTGGCTGTGGTGGGCTCTCCAGAATATTTCGAACGCAACCCGGCACCAACAACCCCCCATGAGTTGACCGGGCATGACTGCGTGAATATCCGCCACAGACCATCAGGGGCGATCTACGCATGGGAATTTGAAAGGAATGGCCAGGCTTTTACCGTCAAGGCGGAAGGACAACTTGTTTTCAACAGCATCATGCATGTACTCAATGCCGCCGTTGATGGCGTTGGCTTGGCCTACGTACCAGAGGAATTGGTAGCACCATATCTGGCTGACGGCCGACTCAAAGAAGTCTTGGCCGACTGGTGCCCTGAGTTTCAGGGTTACCATTTGTATTACCCCAATAGACGCCAGGCGTCTCCCGCCTTTTCGGCATTGGTGGAGGCGCTGAAATATAGAAGCTGAGCCTTCCACATTCGACGCGCGGCAACGTCTGCTATGGGTCGGTTGCAGCCTCTCGCGCAGGGCAACAATCGGTCGGCTTCAGCCCTTCGCGCGCTACCTTGAAGTCGCGACGTATTCCGGGGTTCAGAAACCAGGTACAGCGACCGCTGTATGACGTTTTGTCAGCCAATCTGTATCTAACGCCCCCCCTCTGACTCCACTACTATCCCCTATTCTACCCAGGTACATCCCACCCGAGAGGCGCAAGCCGTTTTACGCTGACCTGACCCAACTTCCAATCCGTCACGTCTTCCTTTGGAGT
>NZ_JBWKOF010000027.1:0-39751 GCF_059415945.1 Pseudomonas sp. GW821-FHT09H03
CATGCTCGCTCCTACAAGGATGTGTGGGGTTTGGGTGATGAGTGTCTGGCCGCCCCCCTGTAGGAGCGAGCATGCTCGCGAAAAAACCGGAGAGCGCTGCGGGCATTCAGGATGCCCGCGTTATCGTTCGAGTCCATCGCGAGCGTGCTCGCTCCTACAAGGATTTGTGGGGTTTGGGTGTAGGAGCGAGCATGCTCGCGAAAAGCCCGAGGGCGCCGCGGGCATTCAGGAGGCTCGCGTTATCGTTCATGTCCATCGCGAGCGTGCTCGCTCCTACAAGAGGGGGGAGTTGTGTTCAACGCCGACCGAGCAGCAACCCCACCACCAGGCCGAAGCCGGCGGAAATGGCCACGGTTTGCCATGGATGGCCGCCGATATAGCTTTCAGTGGCTTCGAATGCAGGCTGGGTGCGGTCGCGAACGCTGCTGACCGAATCTCTGGCTTGCTGCAGTTTCAGGGCAATTTGCCCGCGCAGGGTTTCCGCTTCCTCTCCAACCAGTGACGCACTGCTTTTAAGCAGCTTTTCCGACTCTTCGATCAGCGTCTGCAGCTCGCTGAAGGCTTGATCCTTGATTTGATCTTCGGCGGCTTGCATGGCGGTTTTACGGGCCATTGAAGTACTCCTTGCAGTTAATGGACAGTGAACAATGGAGTCTGCCGCCGTCGAAAAAGTTGCAGCATTTTTACCTGCCAGGGCAATCAGGCTGAAAAACCGGCGCAGGACAATTCCTCCTACAGTGTAAGATGTCGCCTATTTTACGCAGCAGGAAATTCCCATGAGCTTCAATCTGGCCGACAAACCCCTTGCCGAGCGCGCAGCGCTTGAAGACGAGAAATCCCGTCTGTTCGAACTCTGGCAAAACAACCTGGGCAAAGCCAAGGGCGAGGCCGCACGGTTGTTCGGCGAGCGGGCCAAGCGCAAAGGCAAGTGGGCTGAGTGGGTGCGCTCTGAACTGGACGGCATGTCACCGCCTGAGTACGCCAACATGGTGCGCAGCGAAGTCAATCGCCTGATGGCCGCCAAATAACCCTTAATCACGCAGCTACATGTGCTGCGTCGTATGACATAGCCGAGGTTTCACAAAAAACGGTAGGAGCCGGCTTGCTGGCGAAGCGGTCTTGAGCGTTGCGTTGCCGGTTCCTGCGTCATCTCTGGTTAGGTCAGTTCCAGTAGATCGTCGTCTGAGAAAATCGTGACAATGGCCTGCCTGACTTTCAACACCAGCGGATCGAGCCCGGTGCTGGTCCGCCAGCCCAGTTCGATCGGGTAGCGCGGCAAGGCCAGCGGGCAGGGCAGCAGGGTCAAACCGCTGAGTGCGGCGATGCTGCGGGCAGCGTGGCCCGGAATGGTCGCCACGGCCTGGCTGCCCTTGAGCAGATACGGCAGCGCGGCAAAATGCGTGGTCGAGGCGCATACCCGTCGACTCAGGCCCACGGCGGCCAGGCCTTCGTCGGTAATCCCGATAAAACCGCCCGATGACACCAGAATGTGTTCGCGGGCGACAAATTCTTCAAGGCTGATGTGCTGCTGGCCTTCGATCAAGCTCGTCGGGTCCACCAGACACCAGTAATCGCCTTCACCCAATACCTGTCGGCTAAGCAGGCGCTCGGCAAAACCACCAGCGGTGATCGCCAGGTCGATGCTGCGCTCCATCAGGGCCTGGGCGACGATCTGGCTGTGGGTCTGACGAAAAATCAGGCGCAGCTTCGGCGCGCAGCGGGCGATTTCTTCGATCAGCCGACGGCCGTAGGCAATTTCAAAATCATCTGACATACCCACGGTGACCGAGCGGCCCTCGTAATGGTGTGCAGCCGGGTCGACCATTGCCAGGCTTTGCCGGCACTTGTCCAGCGCATCACTGACCACCGGTTTCAGTTGATTGGCCCTGAGGGACGGCGCCAGCCCGCGCCCGGTGCGCACGAACAATTGATCACCGTACACCTGGCGTAGCCGGCGCAGTGCCGCGCTCACCGCCGACTGCGTAACGCCAAGGCGCAAGGCGGCACGGCTGGCACTGGATTCTTCGTGCAGCGCCTCGAAGACTTTCAGCAGGTTCAGGTCGACGTCGGTGATATTCATATGGCTCATATCATTCAGCAGTGATTCGGTCTTTATTCATGATCGCGGCGCGCCGCAGAATGAGCAACACCTGACGCCAATGGAGTTATCGCGATGCCTAAATCAATCGTTGCCGCCCTGCAAATCGGCGCCTTGCCCGGTGGCAAGGCCGAGACCCTGGAACAGATTCTGTCGTATGAAGCAGCGATCATTGAATCGGCCGCCAGGCTGGTGGTCATGCCCGAAGCGCTGCTCGGCGGTTATCCAAAAGGGGAAGGTTTCGGCACGCAACTGGGCTATCGCCTGCCGGAGGGGCGCGAGGCTTTCGCCCGCTATTTCGCCAATGCCATCGACGTGCCGGGGGTGGAAACCGAGGCGTTGGCCGGGCTGTCAGCGCGCACCGGCGCCAACCTGGTGCTGGGTGTGATCGAGCGGGCGGGCAGCACCTTGTACTGCACCGCGCTGTACTTCGACCCGCAGGCGGGACTGGTGGGCAAACACCGCAAACTGATGCCCACAGGCACCGAGCGGCTGATCTGGGGCAAAGGCGACGGTTCGACTTTGCCGGTGATCGACAGCCAGGTCGGGCGGATCGGCGCGGTGGTGTGCTGGGAAAACATGATGCCGTTGCTGCGCACGGCGATGTACGCCAAGGGTGTTCAAGTGTGGTGCGCACCGACGGTGGACGAGCGCGAGATGTGGCAAGTGAGCATGCGCCATATCGCCCATGAGGGGCGCTGCTTTGTGGTCAGCGCCTGCCAGGTCCAGGCTTCGCCGCAGGCATTGGGCCTGGAGATCGCCAACTGGCCCGCGGACCGGCCATTGATTGCCGGTGGCAGCGTGATCATCGGCCCCATGGGCGATATTCTCGCCGGACCCTTGCGCGATGGGGCCGGGCTGCTGACCGCCGAGATCGACACCGACGACCTGGTGCGGGCCCGTTACGACTACGACGTGGTCGGGCATTACGCGCGCCCGGACGTGTTCGAGTTGACGGTGGACGAACGGGTCAAGCCCGGCGTGCGGTTCGTTTCCTGAGGCTTGGGATTTTGGCCAAAGCAGTCACGCAACTTGAGAACTTTGACCATTGTCCCGGCCATCGCGCAGAGCGAGTATTTGCCTGTTGATTACGGTTCCCCCAACCCTAATAAAAAGACCGAGGGATTCTGGCAATGCGCGATTACTTGTCTGCTTTTTCACAGTTCAACTATCAGCACACCGTCGACACCACACTTGCCGGCGATCTGAGCGCCCTCAACGCTTGCGTCGAGTGTTGCGACCGGCATGCCTTGCCGGGCCGGATCGCCCTGTTCTGGGAGGGGCGCGACGGCGCCAGCGCCACTTACACCTTCACTGACCTGCAAGACAAAGCCGCGCGCCTGGCCAACTTCCTCCTGGCCCAGGGGGTGAAGAAGGGCGACAAGGTTGCCGGCCTTCTGCCGCGCAATATCGAACTGCTGATCACCGTTTTCGCCACCTGGCGCATTGGTGCGGTGTACCAGCCCCTGTTTACCGCCTTCGGCCCCAAAGCCATCGAACACCGCTTGAACTGCTCTGGCGCCAAGGTCGTGGTCACCGATGCGATCAACCGGCCGAAACTGGCCGAAGTGGCCGACTGCCCGACCATCGTCACCGTGGCCGGTGCCAAGGGGCAGGGCATTGTTCGCGGCGATTACAGTTTCTGGGCCGAACTTGCCAATTATCCCGCAGCCTGTGAGCCGGTGTTGCTCAGCGGCGAAGATCCGTTCCTGCTGATGTTCACCTCAGGCACCACCGGTCCGTCCAAAGCACTGTCGGTGCCGCTAAAGGCCATCGTCGCCTTCCAGAGTTACACCCGCGACGCCGTGGACTTGCGCCCGGAAGACGCCTTCTGGAACGTTGCCGACCCGGGCTGGGCCTATGGCATCTACTTTGGCGTCACCGGCCCACTGTCGATGGGCCACCCGATCACTTTCTACGATGGCCCGTTCACCCTCGAAAGTACCTGCCGGGTCATCAACAAATACGGCATCACCAATCTCACCGGCTCGCCGACGGCCTATCGCTTGCTAATCGCTGGTGGTGACGAGTTCGCCAAATCGATCAAGGGCAAGCTGCGCATCGTCAGCAGTGCCGGTGAGCCGCTGAACCCGGAAGTGATCCGCTGGTTCGCCGACAACCTCGACGTGGTCATTCACGACCACTACGGCCAGACCGAACTGGGCATGGTGCTGTGCAATCACCACGCCCTTGGGCATCCGATACACATGGGCGCCGCCGGATTCGCCTCACCAGGGCATCGCATCGTGGTGCTGGACGATGACTACAAGGAACTGGGTGTCGGTCAGCCGGGGATTCTGGCCATCGACCGCACTCAATCGCCCATGTGCTGGTTCGCCGGCTACGAAGGCGTACCGACCAAGGCCTTCGTCGGTGACTATTACCTCAGCGGCGACACCGTGGAGTGGAACCCGGACGGCAGCATCAGCTTCGTCGGCCGTAGCGACGACGTCATTACCACCTCCGGTTACCGGGTCGGCCCGTTCGATGTGGAAAGTGCGTTGATCGAACACCCGGCGGTGGTCGAAGCCGCAGTGGTCGGCAAACCCGATCCGGAGCGCACCGAACTGGTCAAGGCCTTCGTCGTGCTCGGTGCGCAATACCGCGCCACCACGGAGCTAGCCGAAGAGTTGCGCCAACACGTGCGCAAGCGTCTGGCAGCCCACTCGTACCCCCGTGAAATTGAATTTGTCAGCGAGTTGCCGAAAACCCCAAGCGGCAAATTGCAGCGCTTTATCTTGCGCAACCAGGAAATCGCCAAGGCTCAAGAGGCTGCGGCGAAGAACGTTTCAGCTTGAATCGAAGGACACAATGATGCAGATCGCAAACAAGGTTTTTATCGTCACCGGCGGTGCTTCCGGCCTCGGTGCGGCCACCGCTGAAATGCTGGTCGCGGCTGGTGCGAAAGTGATGCTGGTGGACATGAATGCCGAAGCGGTGGCCGCCCAGGCCCAGCGCCTGGGCGCGCAAAGCGTGGTGGCCGACATCAGCGACGAAGCGGCAGCACAAGCGGCGGTGCAGGCGACGGTCAAGGCGTTTGGCGGACTCAACGGCCTGGTCAACTGCGCCGGCATCGTGCGCGGCGAGAAGATCCTCGGCAAGAATGGTCCACACGCGTTGGGAAACTTCAGTCAGGTGATCAACGTCAACCTGATCGGCAGCTTCAACATGCTGCGCCTGGCTTCGGCAGCGATTGCCGAAACCGAAGCAGACGCCGATGGCGAGCGCGGCGTGATCATCAACACCGCCTCGGCGGCGGCCTATGACGGCCAGATCGGCCAGGCCGCCTATGCGGCATCCAAAGGCGCGATCGTCAGCCTGACCTTGCCCGCCGCCCGTGAACTGGCGCGCTTCGGCATCCGCGTGATGACCATCGCTCCAGGCATTTTCGAAACGCCGATGATGGCCGGCATGACCCCGGAAGTCCGCGATTCGTTGGCCGCTGGCGTGCCGTTTCCACCACGCCTGGGCAAACCTGCCGAGTATGCCCAACTGGTCCGGCATATCATGGAAAACAGCATGCTCAACGGTGAGGTGATCCGTCTCGACGGCGCCTTGCGCATGGCCGCCAAGTAAAGAGGATTTGTCATGACTATTGCCAACGATCCAATCGTTATCGTCAGCGCCGTCCGCACCCCGATGGGCGGTTTCCAGGGCGAACTGAAAAGCCTGACCGCGCCGCAACTCGGTGCGGCGGCCATCAAGGCTGCGGTAGAGCGCGCCGGCGTTGCGCCTGATGCCGTTGAAGAAGTGCTGTTTGGCTGCGTACTGTCCGCCGGCCTCGGTCAGGCGCCGGCGCGTCAGGCTGCCCTGGGCGCCGGGCTGGATAAATCGACCCGCTGCACCACGCTGAACAAAATGTGCGGTTCGGGTATGCAAGCGACCATTCTGGCCCACGACATGCTGCTTGCCGGTAGCGCCGATGTCGTGGTTGCCGGTGGCATGGAAAGCATGTCCAACGCGCCTTACCTGCTGGACCGCGCCCGCAGTGGCTACCGCATGGGCCACGGCCGCGTGCTTGATCACATGTTCCTCGACGGCCTGGAAGACGCCTACGACAAGGGCCGCCTGATGGGCACCTTTGCCGAAGACTGCGCCGAAACCAACGGTTTCAGCCGCCAGGCCCAGGATGAGTTCGCCATTGCCTCGACCACCCGCGCCCAACAGGCGATCAAGGACGGCAGCTTCAAGGACGAGATCGTGCCCTTGACCGTCACCGTCGGCAAAGAGCAGGTGACGATCAGCAATGACGAACAGCCGCCCAAAGCCCGACTGGACAAGATTGCCTCACTGAAACCGGCATTTCGTGATGGCGGCAGCGTGACGGCGGCCAACTCCAGTTCAATCTCCGACGGCGCAGCGGCACTGGTGCTGATGCGCCGTTCCGAAGCCGACAAGCGTGGCCTCAAGCCGCTGGCGGTGATCCATGGTCACGCGGCATTCGCCGACACTCCGAGCCTGTTCCCGGTGGCGCCGGTTGGCGCAATCCAGAAGCTGCTGAAGAAAACCGGCTGGTCGCTCAATGAAGTCGATCTGGTCGAGGTCAACGAAGCCTTTGCCGTGGTCGGCATGGCCGCGATGACCCATCTGGACATTCCCCACGAGAAACTCAACGTGCATGGCGGCGCTTGCGCCCTTGGCCATCCGATTGGTGCGTCCGGTGCGCGGATTCTCGTGACCCTGCTTTCGGCCCTGCGCCAGAAAGGCTTGAAACGCGGCGTGGCAGCGGTCTGCATTGGCGGCGGTGAAGCAACGGCCATGGCCGTCGAGTGCCTCTACTAAAACCCGCATAATCCCTGTAGGAGCGAACTTGTTCGCGATGGATGTTAACGATAACGAGGGCTGCCTGGATCAACGCGGTGCCCTTACGTCCATCGCGAGCAAGCTCGCTCCTACAGGGGCAATGTCAAATTCAAGGAATTGTCATGATCCCCAATGACGAACAACAACAGATTCGCGACGCGGCCCGGGACTTTGCCCAGGAACGGCTCAAACCCTTCGCCGCCGAGTGGGACCGCGAACACCGCTTCCCCAGGGAAGCCATCGGCGAGATGGCCCAATTGGGTTTCTTCGGCATGCTGGTGCCCGAACAATGGGGCGGTTGCGACACCGGTTACCTGGCCTACGCCATGGCCCTGGAAGAAATCGCCGCGGGCGATGGTGCCTGCTCGACCATCATGAGCGTGCACAACTCGGTGGGTTGCGTACCGATCCTCAATTACGGCACGGACGAGCAGAAAGAACGTTTCCTCAAGCCATTGGCCAGTGGCGCGATGCTCGGCGCCTTTGCCCTGACCGAACCCCAGGCCGGTTCCGATGCCAGCGGCCTGAAGACCCGTGCGCGCCTGGAAGGCGATCACTACGTGCTCAACGGCTGCAAACAATTCATCACCTCTGGCCAGAATGCCGGGGTGGTGATTGTATTTGCCGTGACTGATCCGGGCGCAGGCAAGCGTGGAATTACCGCGCTGATCGTGCCGACCGATTCGCCCGGCTACAAAGTCGCGCGGGTCGAAGACAAGCTCGGGCAGCACGCATCCGACACCTGCCAGATCCTTTTCGACGACGTGAAGGTGCCTGTGGCCAACCGTTTGGGCGAGGAGGGCGAAGGCTACAAGATCGCCCTGGCCAACCTCGAAGGCGGGCGCGTGGGCATTGCCTCGCAATCGGTGGGCATGGCTCGCGCGGCGTTTGAAGCGGCCCGTGATTACGCCCGTGAGCGCGAGAGCTTCGGCAAACCGATCATCGAGCATCAGGCCGTGGCGTTCCGCCTGGCGGACATGGCCACCCAGATCGCCGTGGCGCGGCAGATGGTGCACTATGCCGCCGCCCTGCGTGACAGCGGCAAGCCCGCGCTGGTCGAAGCGTCGATGGCCAAGCTGTTCGCGTCCGAAATGGCCGAGAAGGTCTGCTCCTCGGCGTTGCAAACCCTCGGCGGTTACGGTTACCTCAACGACTTCCCGCTGGAGCGAATTTACCGAGACGTGCGGGTGTGTCAGATCTACGAAGGCACCAGCGATATCCAGCGCATGGTCATTTCACGCAATCTTTGAGAAGGGGTCTATTTGTGAGCTACGAAACGATTTTGCTGGAAACCCACGACCGCGTGGGCCTGATTACCCTCAACCGCCCGCAGGCGTTGAACGCGCTGAACGCGCAGATCATCAGCGAACTGAACCACGCCCTCGATGGCCTGGAAGCCGACTCGAACATTGGCTGTATCGTGCTGACCGGCTCGAAAAAAGCCTTCGCCGCCGGGGCCGACATCAAGGAAATGGCCGAGCTGACCTACCCGCAGATCTATCTCGATGACCTGTTCAGCGACAGCGACCGCGTGGCCAACCGGCGCAAGCCGATCATCGCTGCGGTCAATGGTTTCGCCCTTGGTGGTGGTTGTGAACTGGCGCTGATGTGCGATTTCATCCTGGCCGGCGACAACGCCAGATTCGGCCAGCCGGAAATCAACCTCGGCGTGTTGCCGGGCATGGGCGGCACCCAGCGCCTGACTCGCGCCGTGGGCAAGGCCAAGGCCATGGAAATGTGCCTGAGCGGCCGTTTGATCGATGCCGTTGAAGCAGAACGTTGCGGGATTGTCGCGCGGATCGTACCGAGCGATGAACTGCTGGATGAGGCGTTGAAGGTCGCGGCATTGATTGCCAAGAAATCGTTGCCGATTGCGCTGATGGTCAAGGAAAGCGTCAACCGTGCGTTCGAGGTGAGCCTGTCAGAAGGCGTGCGCTTCGAGCGCCGGGTGTTCCATGCAGCGTTCGCGACCCAGGATCAGAAGGAAGGGATGGCGGCGTTCATTGCCAAGCGCGAGGCGCAGTTTCAGGGTAAGTGACGTTTTGGGGTGGACTTTAGTTCCACCCCCTCACCCCAGCCCGCCCCAAGGGGGAGAGGGGAAAGGAAACCGATCTCAAGCTTTTCAGATCCTGACGTCGACTCGGATTTTCAGGTCGATGTAACTCGAAAAAACAACTCGGTCAGTTCCCTCTCCCTCCGGGAGAGGGTTAGGGTGAGGGGATGGCCTCACACCAGATAGTTTTTCAACTCTCGCGCAATCACCATCCGCTGTATCTCGCTCGACCCTTCATAAATCTGCGTAATCCGCGCATCCCGGTAGTATTTCTCCACCGGGTAATCCTCCAGATACCCATACCCGCCATGAATCTGGATTGCGGACGAACACACCTTCTCGGCCATCTCCGAGGCAAACAGCTTGGCCTGTGACGCCTCCGACAGACATGGCTTGCCGGCACTGCGCAAGCGCGCCGCATGCAGAATCAGCAAGCGCGCCGCGTTCAGTTGCATGTGCATGTCGGCCAGCAGGTTGGCGATGCTCTGGTGCTCGATGATCGGCTTGTCGAACTGCACGCGATCGCGGGAGTAGGCCAGCGCCGCCTCGAATGCCGCGCGGGCGATGCCCAGGGCCTGGGCAGCGATGCCGATGCGACCGCCTTCGAGGTTGGACAGGGCAATGGCCAGGCCCTTGCCGCGCTCACCCAGCAGATTGGCTTCGGGGATCGTGCAATTGTTGAGGGTGACGGCGCAGGTATCGGAAGCGCGAATGCCCATTTTGTGTTCAGTGCGGTCGACGATAAAA
The DNA here is from genome assembly GCF_059415945.1 of Pseudomonas sp. GW821-FHT09H03. Classification (NCBI taxonomy): domain Bacteria; kingdom Pseudomonadati; phylum Pseudomonadota; class Gammaproteobacteria; order Pseudomonadales; family Pseudomonadaceae; genus Pseudomonas; species Pseudomonas sp. GW821-FHT09H03. The sequence continues at coordinate 9,702 of NZ_JBWKOF010000027.1, forward strand.
CCGGCGGTGTCGGTCGGCACCAGGAATGCCGAGATACCACGCTTGCCCAGATCCGGGTCGGTAATCGCAAATACGATGGCCAGCTTGGCGCGCTTGCCATTGCTGACGAACTGTTTGGCGCCATTGATCACCCATTGGCCGTCGCGCAGTTCGGCGCGGGTGCGCAGGTTGTGGGCCTCGGAACCGGCCTGGGGTTCGGTCAGGCAGAAACAGCCGATGGTCTTGCCGCTGGCCAGGTCCGCCAGCCAGGTCTGTTTCTGTTCCAGGGTGCCATAGTTGAATACCGGCCCGCAGCCCACCGAGTTGTGGATGCTCATCAGCGCGCCGGTGGCGCCGTCGCCAGCGGAAATCTCTTCCACTGCCAGGGCGTAGGCGACGTAGTCGACATAGGTACCACCCCATTCCTCGGGCACCACCATGCCCAACAGGCCAAGCTCGCCCATCTTCGCCACCAGGGCGTCATCGATCCAGCCGGCCTTTTCCCAGGCTTGGGCGTGAGGCGCGATTTCGCCGCGGGCAAAGTCCCGTGCCATATCGCGGATCATCACTTGCTCTTCACTCAATTCGATATCGTGCATGGCTCAGCTCCCACTTTGCTCAAAGCCGCTGAAGAAACTCGCGACATGCTCGGCGTCCAGCGCCTGCAGGGTCGGTGGGTTCCAGCGCGGATTCTTGTCTTTGTCGATCAGCAGGGCGCGCACCCCCTCGATCAGGTCGCCGCGCTCGAACCATTGGCGATCCAGATGCAGTTCCAGGGCGAAACATTGCTCAAGGCTCAGGTACCGCCCGCGCCGTAGCATTTCCAGGGTGACAGCCATGGCCAGGGGGGAGCGGGTTTCCAGCAGGTCGGCAGTGGTCAAGGCCCACTCGTGGCTGTCGGCGACCGTCACCTCGCGTAGTTGCTCCACGATACTCGGCACATCGGCCTGGGCGAAGAAGTGGTCGATGGCCGGCCGCAGTGCGCTCAACGGGGCGTCTGGCAGTTGCTGCACGGCGAGCCTGGCCAACAGGCCTTGCAGGTCCTTGAGCGGCGTGTCGCGCCATTCGAGCTTGTCGAGTTGCTCGTCCAGGGTACCGAGTTTGGCGCTCTCCAGATACCAGTCCGCCAGACCGCAATACAGGGCGTCGGCGGCACGGATCTGCACGCCGCTGACGCCCAGGTAGATGCCCAGCTCACCGGGAATGCGCGGCAGGAAATAACTGCCACCGACATCGGGGAAGTAGCCGATGCCGACTTCCGGCATCGCCAGGCGGCTTTTTTCGGTCACTATGCGCAAATCAGCGCCTTGTACCAGGCCCATGCCGCCGCCCAGGACAAAACCGTCCATCAACGCCAGCACCGGTTTGGGGTAACGGTGGATCGCCAGGTCGAGGGCGTATTCCTCGACGAAGAAATCCTCGTGCAGGGTGTCGCCATTTTTGAAGCTGTCATGCAGCGAGCGAATGTCGCCACCGGCGCAGAAGGCTTTTTCGCCGGCGCCGCGCAGGACTACGGCATGCACTTGGGCATCCTGGGCCCAGATGTCGAGCTGGCGATGCAGGTTGCGCACCATGTCCAGGGTCAGGGCGTTGAGGCCGCCGGGACGGTTGAGGGTCAGGTGACCAATGTGGTTGCGAACTTCGGCCAGCACTTCGTTTTGCGTGGCATCCATGAACTGCGCCCCCTTCGATGAAACCTGAGCAGTCATCACTAACTCCCTGCTTTTATTGTTCTTTATAAAGAAGCTCGCGCGCGAGCGATGCCGGATCGTAACAGTGCAAATTTGCCTTGTACAACCCGGATAACTGCAGGTTCTCTATGCAATTTTGCATGGAGGTGGGGTGCCTTTGGCCTGCTTTTGTGCCGGTTGCAGATAATCCATTGCAGGAGCGAGCCTGCTCGCGATGAGGCCGGCGTATCCGGCATATCCGGCGTATCCGGCATCAAGGGTGACTGACACATCGCCATCGCTGGCAGGCCAGCTCCCACAGGTGATGGTTGCAGGCCATGACATTTGTGTTCACTGATTATCAAATTGTGGGAGCGGGCTTGCTCGCGAAGAGGCCGGCACGTCCAACATCACGGGTGACGGACAAGCCGCCATCGCTGGCAAGCCAGCTCCCACAGTGGATGGAGGCCGGCCATGTATGTTGTGTTCACTGAATATCAAATTGTGGGAGCGGGCTTGCTCGCGAAGAGGTCGGCACATCCAGCATCTCGGGTGAGTGACACTACGCCATCGCTGGCAAGCCAGCTCCCACAGTGGATGCGGGCCGGCCATGTATGTTGTGTTCACTGAATATCAAATTGTGGGAGCTAGCCTGCTGGCGAAGAGGCCAGCACATCCAGCATCACGGTAACTGACACTGCGCCATCGCTGGCAAGCCAGCTCCAATTACAGGGGCTCTTTATCAGGCCACTGGAATGATCGGCAGGTCCAGGGTCTGCCCGCCGCTGAACCCCGCGAACGAACTGGCAATGGTTTGATGCGGCACACCTTTGGCTACTTCACTGGCGCCATCGAGTCGCGCCAATTGATCGGCACTCATGTGCACCTGCAACGCCCCCAAAGTCGCATCCAGTTGCTCACGGGTGCGCGAGCCCAGAATCGGAATCAGCGCCGTGGTCGAGCGCCTGGCTTTTTCCCGCAGCCAGGCAATAGCTACATGCGTCGGGCTTGCGTCAAGTTCTGCGGCGACGGCCAGCAAGGCGTCGAGCAGGGCGGTTTCCCGGGCGCTTTTTTCGCTGTGAATCAGGACGCCGAGCTTGTTGGCGCGGTTGTCGCTGTCATTGTTGCGATACTTGCCGGTGAGAAAGCCGCCACCCAGGGGTGACCATAAGGTGGCGGCCAGGCCCAGGGCCTCGGCCATCGGCAGTTGTTCACGTTCCGCAGTGCGCTCGGCAAGGCTGTACTCGACCTGAATGGCGGCCACCGGAGCAAATCCGCGCACTTCGGCCAGCAGGTCGGCGCGAGCGATGCGCCAGGCCGGGAAGTTCGACAGCCCGGCATAATGGATCTTGCCGGCGCGCACCAGGTCGTCGAAGCCGCGCAGGATCTCCTCCATTGGCGTCACGCCATCGCTCATGTGTGCCCAGAACAGGTCGATGTGATCGATCTGCAGGCGCTTGAGGCTTTCTTCAACGGCTCGAACCATGTTCTTGCGATTGTTGCCGGTGTAGGAGATTCCCGCCGCTGGGGTGGTACCCAGGGCGTATTTGGTGGCGATGACCAGGCGATCACGCTCTGCAGCGATGAACTCGCTGAGCATCACTTCCGACTGGCCGCCCTGATAGCCGTTGGCGGTATCGATGAAGTTGCCGCCGGCTTCCAGGTAGCCGTCAAAGATGCGCCGGGCTTCGTCACGCTCTGCACCATGGCCCCAGCCGGTGCCGAAATTGCCGGCGCCCAGCGCCAGTTCGGATACACGCAAGCCGGTTTTACGGCCGAAGACTTTGTAATGCATGAGCCTGACTCCAGGGGATGGAAATATGAATGACGTACAACATGCAATAAATATTACGTGCGTAATATTATGCGTCAATGGGTTTTACCGCCTGCATGAAATTTGCCGACCAGCGGCCCCGTAATCGAAGGGCGATGGCATACTGCTGCGCATGACTATCGACTCCCCCCTGAGCGCCTGGCAGCAGGCCATCGCGCAAAAGGGCTTCGTCCAGGACGAGGCCCAGGAACATGCCGTGTGGGCCTTGCACAAATGCCACGAAGCATTGCATGAAGGTCGCACGCCAGTATCCGGCGTCTATCTCTGGGGCCCGGTGGGGCGTGGCAAGACCTGGTTGATGGACCAGTTTTACCAAAGCCTGCGAATACCGGCCCGGCGCCAGCACTTTCACCACTTCATGGGCTGGGTGCATCAGCGCTCGTTTCAACTGACCGGTACCGCCGACCCGCTCAAGGCGCTGGCGCGCGAGCTGAGCGAGGAAGTGCGGGTGCTGTGTTTCGACGAGTTGTTCGTCAACGACATCGGCGACGCGATCATTCTCGGGCGCTTGTTTCAAGTGATGTTCGAGCAGGGGGTTGTGGTGGTCTGTACATCCAACCTGCCGCCAGATCAGTTATACGCCGATGGCTTCAACCGTGAGCGCTTTGTCCCTGCCATCAGCGCGATCAAACAGCATATGCAGGTGATCGCGGTGGATGGCGGGGAAGATCATCGCCTGCATCCGGGGGCAGCGTCGCAACGTTACTGGGTGGTCGAACCGGGGCAGCCTGGCGCGCTGGGCGAGGTGTTTGCGGCGTTGACCGTCGGCCAGCCAGTCAGCAGTGAGCCGATCAAGGTCGGCTACCGCTCGCTTGATGTGGTCAAGGCCAGCCCCGGCGTGCTCTGGAGCCGTTACGCCAATCTCTGCGAGCAGCCGTTTGCCGCCATGGATTTCATGACCCTGTGTGACACCTACAGCGCTATTCTTTTGGGTGACGTGCCAAACCTGAGCGCGCAAAAGCGTGCGGGGCGCATCGCCCGGGGCACTGAGGATGGCGTCGAACGGGTAGAGGCGGGGGATCGCGTGTTGCCGCAACTGTCGGTGCATGACGATGGAGTGCGGCGTTTCATTGCCCTGGTGGACGAATGCTACGACCGCAAAGTGCCGTTGTATCTTGAAGCGCAGGTACCGATGGCGTCGCTCTATACCGAAGGGTATCTGGAGTTCCCGTTCCGTCGCACCCTCAGTCGTCTCCAGGAAATGCAGTTGCAACGATTTGCCCAAAGCTGATCGGGAGGAGGGAATATGCATCAGCCACTGTCACATCATTTGCTGACCATGGCCTATCAGAACGCCTGGGCCAATCATCGCCTCGCCAAGGCCTGGCGGCAGTTGAGTGCCCAGGAGCTGGCGGCTGCCCGAGTCAGTTTCTTTCCCAGCCTGCGGGCGACCCTCAATCACATTCTGACCTGCGACTGGTTGTATGTGGATGCCCTGGAACGTGAGTTGCGCGGCGACGATCCGCACGCCGATATTCAGGTGTTTTTCCGGCAAGACGAGCCGTTCACTGCCGCTGACGAACTTGGCCGCGAACAAGCCCATGTCGACCGTCGGTTGATTGCCTACTGCGAGCAAATGCGTGACGCCGATCTCGGTAAAATCGTGACGATCGCCCGTGATACCCCGCAACATGACAGTCGCCTGCGCCTGCTGTCCCATCTGTTCGAGCACCAGATCCATCATCGGGGGCAGGTTCACGCCATGCTCAGCGGCACCTCGGTCGCACCACCGCAACTGGACGAATTTTTCTGTGCCGGTGAAGCGCACCTGCGGGCTGAGGATTTTGCCGAGCTGGGATGGACTGAAGCCTTGATCTGGGGGCATTAAGTCAGGCGTCGTCGCAGGCTGCGGTCTTTTGATCCTTTGATCTTTGTCGCATCTCGCGCTAGGGTCGCGATTCCCGTGTGAACTGCGCACGGGCTACTTCATGTGTGTTCGAGGATGGAATGGATTTCGCAGAAATACTTGTATTGCAAGCCAGCTACAGCAACCCGGTGCATGCCGAGGCGATTGGCCTGGTCTTGAACAGTTATGCCGAAGACCCCATGGGTGGGGGCCATTCCTTGTCCGCGACTGTTCTGGAACACTTGCCGGAGGAGTTGGCCAAGCGCGCCCATGCGTTCAGTGTCCTGGCCTTCGTCGGCGGCGAACCGGCCGGGCTGGTCAATTGCTTTGAGGGGTTCTCGACCTTTGCCTGTCGCCCATTGGTCAACGTTCATGATGTGGCGGTGGTGCCGAAGTTTCGCGGATTGGGCCTGAGCCAGCGAATGCTGCACAAGGTCGAGGAAATCGCCCGGCAACGGGGCTGCTGCAAAATCACCCTGGAGGTGCTGGAAGGCAACGCAGTGGCCCAGGCGTCCTATGGCAAGTTCGGTTTTGCTGCGGGCGAGTTTGACCCGGCGCACGGCCGCATGATGTTCTGGACCAAGGCGCTCTGATCCAACGGGCAAAAACGGCCGCAACTGTAGGAGCGAGCAGGCTCGCGAAAAACCCGAGAGCACCGCTGGCATTCAGGAAACCCGCGTCATCGTTAACGTCCATCGCGAGCCTGCTCGCTCCTACAGGGGATCTGCGCGCGCTGAAGAACAAACTGTAGGAGCGAGCATGCTCGCGAAAAACCAGAGAGCACCGCTGGCATTCAGGAAACCCGCGTCATCGTTGACGTCCATCGCGAGCCTGCTCGCTCCTACAGGGGATCTGCGTGCGCTGAAGAACAAACTGTAGGAGCGAGCATGCTCGCGAAAAACCAGAGAGCACCTCTGGCATTCAGGACGCCCGCGTCATCGTTAACGTCTATCGTCGGAACGCCGCCCGGAGCCTGCTCGCTCCTACAGATCATCGCGGTCCTTGTAGGATTCAGTCATTTGCGCGGTTTGATCGTCGGGGACCCGAAGTTCCGCACTCTGGCTCGCTTGCCCGAGCGCTTGCTGCTGGGCGAGTCGCAGGCTTTCGAAGTAATAGCGCATGCGTTCGGCGCCACCTTCGGCAAATGCACTGGCGGAACCCAGTGCCATCAATCCTGCGATGATCATTGCAGTACGTTTCATGGTTTGCCTCCACTACTGATCGGATGCCTTTCATCCATGAGTCAATGAGTCGGTGTACAAACAGAATTATCCGCCGATTCCGTTAAATGGGAATTAACTTCACCAGGGGTGTGAGGCTGCAGAGAGTGTGCGGCGCGGGGTATGAGAAAGGGGCCGGAACCGGCCCCTTGAAGGTTTACTGCTTAACGACCGTCGGCGCCGCTTTGGGCTTCATCAGGCTGAAGTCGATCAAGGCTTTCTGTTCACGTTCGTAAGGGTTGCCGATCATCAGCGGGCGCACCTTGAAGCTGTCGCTGACCAGGCTCTTGCTGCGATCCAGTTCATCGAAGCTCAAACCTGCGAGGTCGGCCCAGGTATGGATCAGGTGGGAGCTGCTGTACGGTCGATCCAGCGCTGCGGTGAAATTCCAGTCATGGCTGGCACGCCATTTTGGCGAAGCCCAGGCCATGAATGGAATGGTGTACATCGGCGCCGTCGGCTTATTCTCGTTGCGTCCCAGAGTGCTGTGGCCCGCAGAGTCGAACACGTCTTCGCCGTGGTCAGAGAGGTACAGCAGAAATCCGTTCGGATCGGTCCTGGCGTAGTCCTTGATCAGGCTGGAGACCACGAAATCGTTGTACAGCACCGCGTTGTCATAGCTGTTGTACGTCGGCAACTGATCATCACGCACGCCGGCGGGGACACCTGTGCGGTCGGTGAACTTGTCGAAAGTCTTCGGGTAGCGGTACTGATAGCTCATGTGCGTGCCGAGCAAATGCACGACGATCAGCTTGCGTGGCGCCGCGTCAGCCAGGGCCTTGTTGAATGGCTCGATGACATCGCCATCGTACTGGGCGGCGTTCTGGTTGCGGTTGTTGTTCAGATACACCTGTTCGTCGGCCTGTTCGGAAAAGGTCGTGAGCATGGTGTTGCGCTTGGTCATGGTCTGCTGGTTGGTGATCCAGAAGGTCTTGTAACCGGCCTGTTTCATCATGCTGACCAGCGACGGCGTCGACAGGTACAGGTCCGGGTTTTCTTCATCGGCGAAGGTCAGAACCTGCTGCAGCGCCTCGATAGTATAGGGGCGCGGGGTAATGACATTGTCGAAGACCGCCAGTTGATCCTTGAGCTTGTCCAGTTCTGGCGTAGTGTTGCGCGGATAACCGTACAGGCTCATGCGCTGGCGGTTGGTGGACTCGCCGATCACCAGTACCAGGGTCGCCGGCTGGTTGGCCATCGCATCCTTGAGGTTGCGCAGCGGCGGGATCTTGCGGGCGCTGTCGAGCATCCCTTGCATGCTGGCAAGGGTTTCCAGGTAGCGGTGATAGGCCACGGCCATCTGCCAGGGCACTGCCGGTTCGATGCGGGTTTCGAACTTCTCGAAGCCTGCGGCGAAACTGCCGGTGCGTTGAGTCTGCTTGAGCAGCGGATAGCCGACCACTGCGATGACGATTGCGGTGGCTGCCAAAAGGGCTTTGCCGCGTGGCAGGTATACCGGGCGCAGGCGAGTCCACAGCCAGTAGGCGAAAGCACTGTGGGCGAGGAATGCCAGGACCATCCACCAGGCAAAATACTGGGTCATGTACTCGCCGGCTTCAGACACGTTCGATTCGAACATGATGAAGATGACACTTTGCGAGAACTCTTGCTGATAGATGAAAAAATAACCCAGGCTGGCCATGGAGCACGCCCACAGCACCACACCGATCAATGCCGACAGTACACGCGTCTGCCTGGGGAACAGCAGCATCGGCGCAAGCCAGAGGGCGCTCATCACGAAGGCCTGGCGGAACCCGGAGAATCCGGAGGTACCCGTCAGCTGGATGAGCAGCTGGGTGATGCCGGAAAAATACCAGAAGAAGACAAACAGCCAGACGAACCCGGCCCAATCGAAACCTTTCGCAGACTTGTTGCTGCGTTCAAACACATTCATTCAGCGCTCCAGCCGATAAAACACTTCTATTGCCGGGACGTTGAACATCCCGGACGACGGAACAGGGTCGCGCGAATAGCGAGCGGCCATCAACCGCAAATTATCTGTTTCTGAATGTGAAAATTTTGTGAGTTGCCGGTATCGGCCCGATGTGCAGCGAGCGCAAGCAGTGCAGACCGCTTGCGCGTTGAGGAAGGATCAGACGTGAGGGACGCGGTGAGTGACAGGTAACGGCTTGGCCTCGTTTCCTTGCAGCAACAGACGCAGTTGGGTCAGCTCCTGTTTCAATTGATCGCGCTCGTCTTTCAACTGGCGCAATTCATCGCGACGGATAGTGACGTAAAGGGTTTGTGCTGGCTGTACGGCGTGTACTGTGCCCATTGCTCACCTCGCAAATGGCGTGTCTCAACTACAGGTAAGCCTCGCAACGGGAGGTCGACCTGCTATCGGCGCCAATTTTGATTTCTTTTTCCCTCGAAGGGAACTTTTTTATTTTGCATTGTCGTTGTGTCTTCGGGCTGATTGCAGGCGTTATCAGTCAGGATCGGGCACAATGCCCGGAAACTTCATGGCAACGCACCTGACTAAAGCTTCTTTGGGCTTCATTGGTCACGTTGCGCTATAACCTTTGACACACATTTATTTGTAGTAGGGAGCATCAGCACATGCAACTCGGGATTATTGGACTGGGCCGCATGGGCGGCAATATTGCGCGGCGCCTGATGCTCAACGGGCACACCACCGTTGTTTATGACCGCAATACCGCCTTCATCGAAACCCTGGCCGCGGAGGGCGCCACCGGTGTGGCCGACCTGCCGGCCCTGGTCGCCGGACTGGCCAAGCCACGAGCGGTGTGGGTCATGCTGCCGGCAGGCGCACCGACCGAAGACACCATCGACACGCTGAGCACCTTGCTCGAAGCCGGCGATACCATCATCGACGGCGGTAACACTTTTTATAAGGATGATATTCGTCGGGCGAAAACCCTGGCGGAAAAAGGTCTGCACTACATCGACGTCGGCACTTCCGGCGGCGTCTGGGGCCTGGAGCGCGGTTACTGCATGATGATTGGCGGTGATACCGAGACCGTCAAGCGTCTCGACCCGTTGTTCGAAACCCTGGCCCCGGGCCTGGGTGACATCCCGCGCACCAAGGATCGCAAGTCTGACGATGATCGCGCCGAGCGCGGCTACATTCACGCCGGTCCCGCCGGTGCCGGTCACTTTGTGAAGATGATCCACAACGGCATCGAGTACGGGATGATGCAGGCGTTCGCCGAAGGTTTCGACATCCTCAAGACCAAGTCCAGCGAGATTCTGCCCGAGGATCAACGTTTCGACCTGAACGTCGCCGATATCGCCGAAGTCTGGCGTCGCGGCAGCGTGGTGTCATCCTGGCTGCTCGACCTGACCGCTGATGCCCTGGCCAGCGATCCGAAACTCGAAGGTTTCTCAGGCTCGGTAGCGGACAGCGGTGAAGGCCGCTGGACGATCGAAGCCGCCATGGAACAAGCGGTACCGGTACCGGTGCTGTCGAACTCGCTGTTCTCGCGCTACCGCTCCCGTGGGCAAGGCACCTTTGGCGACAAGATTCTCTCGGCCCAGCGCTTCGGCTTCGGCGGTCACGTGGAGACAGCGAAAAAATGACCCACGGGATCCGCAGGAAATCCAAGACCGAGCCCGCGCCGCCAACCACGCTGTTCCTGTTTGGCGCTCACGGGGATCTGGTCAAGCGTCTGCTGATGCCGGCGCTGTACAACCTCAGTCGCAACGGACTGCTCGGGGATGGACTGCGGATCATCGGCGTTGACCACAACGCCATCAGCGATGAAGGCTTCGCGCAAAAACTCGAAGACTTCATTCGCAACGAGGTGGCCACCAAGGTCGGGAAGGGCGATCAAGCCCTTGATCCGGTCGTGTGGGCCAGGCTCGCCAAAGGAATCAGCTACGTCCAGGGCGATTTTCTGGACGACAGCACTTATCAGGCGCTGGCGGCGAAAATCGCCGACAGCGGTACCGGCAACGCGGTGTTCTACCTGGCCACCGCGCCACGCTTTTTCAGTGAGGTGGCCCGTCGTCTCGGCGCCGCCGGCTTGCTGGAGGAATCACAGGATGCCTTCAGGAGGGTGGTCATCGAGAAGCCCTTCGGCTCCGATCTGCATACCGCCGAGGCGTTGAACGCCTGCTTGCTCAAGGTCATGACGGAAAAGCAGATCTACCGGATCGATCACTATCTGGGCAAAGAGACCGTGCAGAACATCCTGGTCAGCCGGTTCTCCAACAGCCTGTTCGAAGCATTCTGGAACAATCACTACATCGACCACGTACAGATCACCGCCGCCGAAACCGTCGGAGTGGAAACCCGTGGCAGTTTCTACGAAAACACTGGCGCCCTGCGCGACATGGTGCCCAATCACCTGTTTCAGTTGTTGGCAATGGTGGCGATGGAGCCGCCAGCGGCCTTTGGCGCCGACGCGGTGCGTGGCGAAAAAGCCAAGGTGGTTGGCGCGATCCGGCCATGGACCGTCGAGGAGGCCCGGGCCAACTCGGTTCGTGGCCAATACTGCGCCGGTGAGGTAGACGGCAAGGCGTTGCCGGGTTATCGCCAGGAAAACAACGTGGCGCCCGACAGCACGACCGAAACCTATGTCGCGCTCAAGGTCATGATCGACAACTGGCGCTGGGTGGGTGTGCCGTTCTACCTGCGCACCGGCAAGCGCATGAGCGTGCGTGACACCGAGATCGTCATCTGTTTCAAGCCGGCACCTTACGCGCAGTTTCGTGATACCGAGGTTGAGGAGCTGAAACCCACCTATCTGCGTATCCAGATTCAGCCCAACGAAGGCATGTGGTTCGATCTGCTGGCCAAACGACCGGGCCAGTCACTGAAAATGGACAATATCGAGCTGGGTTTTGCCTACAAGGACTTCTTCGAGATGCAGCCGTCCACCGGCTACGAGACCCTGATCTACGATTGCCTGACGGGCGATCAGACGCTGTTCCAGCGTGCCGACAATATCGAGAACGGTTGGCGTGCCGTGCAGCCGTTCCTCGATGCCTGGCAGCAGGACTCAAGCGTGCAGGACTACGCCGCCGGGGAAAACGGCCCCAAGGCCGGTGAGGAGTTGCTGGCCCGCGATGGTCGAGTCTGGCACCGTCTCGGGTAGCAACGCCAAATCCTGTAGGAGCGAGTTGACTCGCGATGGTCGTCAACGATAACGCTGGGGGCCTGCCCCCCGCGGCGCTCTCAGGTTTTTCGCGAGCGTGCTCGCTCCTACAGGGCGGGCGGGGGGACGGCAGGGTTACAGCCAGTAGCTGACGGCGTACCAGCCAAGCACGCCCATCACCACGGTATACGGCAACGCCATCCACACCATGCGCCCGTAAGACAGGCGAATCAGCGGTGCAATCGCCGACGTCAGCAGAAACAGAAACGCCGCCTGGCCGTTGGGTGTCGCCACGCTTGGCAGGTTGGTGCCGGTATTGATCGCAATGGCCAATGTCTCGAAATGCTCGCGGGTCATGGCGCCGGCAATAAAGGCGCGTTTCACTTCTGTGATGTAAATGGTCGCCACGAATACGTTATCGCTGATGGCCGACAACAGGCCGTTGGCGATAAACAGCATCCCCGGCTGCTGATTCGCCGGCAGCGCCAATACCCACTGGATCAGCGGCGTGAACAGTTGCTGGTCGTGAATCACGGCCACCACGGCGAAGAACACCACCAACAAGGCGGTGAACGGCATGGCGTCCTTGAACGCGGTGCCCAGGCGGTGTTCGTCGGTGATGCCAGTGAACGCAGTGATCAGCACGATCACCATCAAGCCGATCAGGCCCACCTCGGCGATGTGAAACCCCAGGCCGACAATCAGGATCAATGCGGCCACGCCCTGGACTATCAAAGCTGCACGCTGGCGTGTGGTGCGTTCGGCATCATCTTCTGCCGCGTAGTTGGCCAGCACCGCGCGAACGTTATCGGGCAGCACGGTGCCATAGCCGAACCAGCGCAGTTTCTCCAACAGCACGCAGGTCACCAGACCTGCCGCGAGCACCGGCAGGGATACCGGCGCAACCTTCAAGAAGAACTCCAAGAAATGCCAGCCCATCTCGTGGCCGATCAACAGGTTTTGCGGTTCGCCAACCAAGGTACAGACGCCGCCCAGTGCGGTGCCCACGGCGCCATGCATCAACAGGCTGCGCAGAAAGGCACGGAACTGTTCCAGATCGCCGTGATGCAGTGTCGGCAAGTGCTGGTCATCGCCAAATTCGCTGTCCTGGCGTGGATCATTACCCGAAGCAACGCGGTGATACACCGAGTAGAACCCCACGGCCGCACTGATGATCACGGCGGTTACGGTCAAGGCGTCGAGAAACGCCGACAGAAACGCCGATAAAAAGCAGAACATCAGGGCGAGCAAGGCCTTGGAGCGCACGCCGAGCAGCAGGCGTGAGAACAGGAACAGCAGCAAGTCCTTCATGAAGTAGATGCCGGCGACCATGAACATCAGCAGCAGGATCACCGGGAAGTTATGCAGCAACTCGTCATACAGCGCCTGGGGCGTTGTCATCTTCAGCAGCAGCGCTTCAACCAGCAGCAGGCCACCGGGCATCAACGGATAACATTTGAGCGCCATGGCCAGGGTGAAGATGAACTCCAGTACCAGCAGCCAGCCGGCTGCCACCGGACCCACCGTCCATAGCACCAGGGCATTGAGGATCAGAAAGCCGACGATGCAGACCTTGTACCAGCGGGGCGATTGCCCGAGAAAGTTGTGCGCGAACGCCTGGGCCATTGAACCGGACATCAGCTGCTCCTTGTCTTAAGAAGCGCGCAAGTTGCCGCAAGCGCGAGAGAAGATCAAGCGTAGGAAAAATACAGTGGCCTACGCCAGATAGCGTGCGACGATTGCCTTGTATGTGCCGTCCAGTGAGTACCCTCCTACAAGGATGTTCCCATCGGCCTGCACGGCAACGCAGGTTGCCGTATCCAGGCTGCGACCGAAGCGGGTGCGCACCCATCCCGCGCCGTCGCCGAACCCGGCGTCGAGTTGCCCGTCGGGCAGATACCGCCCCAGAATGAAGTCTGCCTCGCTGCCGCCGATGGTTGCGCCAACGGTCAGTACAGTGCCGTCGGGTTGTGCTTGCGCGGCGGTCCATTGGCAGCCGCAGTGACCAATTTCCAGAAGCTGGGGCAGGCCACCGTGGCAATGGTTATCCGGGCGACCGTCGCTGTGGGTTTTAAATGCCAGGCAATGCATCGGGTCGCGGCTGCTGCCAAAACACAGCACGTCGCCATTCTCCTGCTGGACTACCCGGGTAACCTGCGCGTTGTGCCCCTGTGCCTTGAAGGTCATGAATCCATCGATGGAAAATTTTTCGTCGAGACTGCCGTCGGTTTGATAGCGCGCCAGCAGACCTTCTTCGGGAAAGTTGATCGATCCACCCACCAGGATTTGTCCATCGCGCTGCACCGTCAGGCAGCTTAGCCAGGTGTTCATCAGTAAATGCCTGACCATGACGAAACCGCGGCCATTGAACGAACTGTCCAGCGAGCCTTCCACGTCCAGGCGCATCAGCAGGCCAACGTGATCGGCGAGTTCGAAGTGGTGATTGGCCAGTAGCAGGATTCGCCCGTCCTTCTGTATGCCGACATCGCAGGCTTCTGCGCCGGGTACACCGGGAGGCAGCCAGGCATCACGCACTCCCCGGGACAGGTCGCCGGGCAAGCGCACCACGCTGCGACCATTGTTGCCGAAGCCTTGAACCGGTAACCCCTGTGGATCAAACAGTGCCACGGCCGGCAGCGTGCGATGGGCGTCTTCGTAATGCAGGCCGGCCAGCAGGATATTACCGTCGGCCAACACCACGGCTTTGGCCCCCATGGCTTCAAAGCCCGGTTCGAATTGGCCGATGACACTGCCCTGTCGGCCAAATGCCAGGTCCGCCGAGCCATCTTCGAGCAATCTGGCCAGACCGAAGCGGCTGCCATCGGGCATTGTGACCTTCGCGGACACCAGCAAGCGGCCCTGGGCATCTATTGCTACCCCGTTGGCCACGCTGCAAAGGCTGTCGGCAAAATACACCTGGGTTCTGCCGTTGGCGGCGAACGTGATATCGAGTTTACCGTCGTCGTTACGGGTGCAGGGGAAGGCAACAGCAGACTGGATTGACATGCACGCATCTCCTTGCGAGTTGGCCTGGTCCAGAGTCGGGATGGCGACTATCAGGAAAACATTCAATCCCTGAATGACAAGATGCACAACTGCAAGAACTAACAGGCGGAGGGTCGCTGTGTGCCACAACAGTGTCTTTTCGAACCACTGACTAGCCTGCAAATCAATCAGGCGATAGAAGTTCCACTCAGTCAGTGTCGATGAGTACAGTTGGCCGTAAAAGGCCAGTTAACTAACGAGAGGAGGGAGCGGATTACCGGGAAGTAATCCGCAAGACAGTTAGTGCGGCATCGACCACGATTGCAGCGTGTAGCCTTCCTCGCTCAATTCCGCGCGGGCCTGTTCCAGCACGTGTTCGAGTTGTTCGGGATCGGTATAGGCGCTGCTTGGAATCTGCGTGCGTCCGATGTTGGTACTGGTGCGGTCGATAACCGTAAGAGTCAGTTCGCCGTTACCGTCTTGCGGGGCCCATGCCACACATTTAAATGGCTTGAATGCGCGATCAGCAATCAAAAGAGCTTCGTTGATACGGAGCGGGGCGTTCATAAGGTCTTCTCTCAATTATGCCCAATCAAGTGAAATGCCGAAGGTTGGGCTTACCGTTCGGTTTCTTACTTTTACTGATGCCCGCAAGCGCCCCCCGGGTCACACACAATCACAATAAATTTTCACTTTCTTGCATCTATTCTTGCATCTATTCAAGAGGGAGCCTTGTTTTGAAAGCTGGCTGAAAGGAAATAGTCGTTAGGTAACTAATAAACCTGCTTCTTATAACTAGTTTGGTATCAACGCTATAGACAAACGGTACAAGGCCCCGTCAACTTCTTGCTAACGTTACACCTAGGTCCGCCAAACGACTGTTTTTACTAAATATTCCTTAATTTTGGCGCCAAGGAACAGTCATGAGCGATGCGCCTGCCTTACGGCGGTTGTTAGTAGTGGACCCCTGCGATGACTGCTATCGCCTGCTCCCGGGATTGCGCTCTGTGGGCTGGGACGTGGATAGCTGCTCGCTGGAAAATGCCGCCGATCGCTCCTGTGACGTCGGATTGATCCGCTTGCAGCCCTATCACCTTGAGCGCCCCGACGCCGTCAAGGAATTGATCAGTCGCAGTGGTACCGAATGGATAGCAGTGCTGAATCAGGAAGTCCTGCGCCTGCAGAATGTCGGGGACTTTGTCTGCGAATGGTTTTTTGACTTTCATACCTTACCGTTCGATGTGGCGAGGGTGCAGGTTACACTGGGCCGCGCATATGGCATGGCACGCCTGCGCGGGCAGGGCACGGTACATGTCGACCAGCCTGAGCACGAGCTGCTAGGTGACAGCAAACCTATCCGTGAGTTGCGCAAGCTGCTGAGCAAGCTGGCACCGACGGAGTCACCGGTATTGATTCGGGGGGAAAGCGGCACGGGCAAAGAGTTGGTGGCGCGGACACTGCACCGACAATCCCAGCGTCACAGCAAGCCCTTTGTCGCCATCAATTGCGGCGCGATTCCCGAGCACTTGATCCAGTCCGAGCTGTTTGGTCATGAAAAAGGCGCCTTCACCGGTGCGCACCAGCGCAAGGTCGGGCGAATTGAAGCGGCCCATGGCGGGACATTGTTTCTTGACGAGATTGGTGACCTGCCGCTGGAGTTGCAGGCCAACCTGCTGCGATTTCTCCAGGAAAAACACATCGAGCGTGTTGGCGGCAGTCAGCCGATCCCGGTGGATGTGCGGGTCCTGGCGGCGACTCACGTCGACCTTGAATCTGCCATCCAAAAGCGCCGCTTTCGCGAAGACCTGTATTACCGCCTGAACGTATTGCAAGTGGTAACGGCGCCGCTGCGTGAGCGCCACGGCGACTTGTTGGTGCTGGCTAACCACTTTTCGCACTTCTATAGCCACGAAACCGGCCGGCGTCCGCGCAGCTTCAGCGAGGACGCACTGATTGCCATGGGCAAGCACGACTGGCCGGGCAATGTTCGCGAGCTGGCTAACCGGGTCAGGCGCGGCCTGGTGTTGGCCGAAGGCCGGCAGATCGAGGCCCGCGATCTGGGGTTGATCAGTCAGCAGGCCATTACCGCCCCCATGGGTACCCTCGAAGATTACAAGACCCGTGCCGAGCGCCAGGCACTGTGTGATGTATTGAGCCGCCACAGCGACAACCTGAGTGTCGCCGCCAAGGTACTGGGTGTGTCTCGGCCGACCTTCTACCGGTTGTTGCACAAACACCAGATTCGCTGATTGCAAAGATCGCAGCCTGCACCAGTTCCTTCAGGAGCTGGCTTGCCGGCGATGGCGGTCTTGAATATTGCGTTGTCCACCGCAACGCCATCGCCAGCAAGCCGACTCCTACAGATTTATGGGGGGCCATGCAATCAGCGTGTACTCACATCGACGGGGTATGGTCGAAGGGTCAGAAGTAATAAGGAAGTTTCAGGCTGAACTGGAAGTCCGGGGCGTCGTCGGTCAGTCCGATGGACAGGTTAGGCACGATGGTCAGGCTGTCAGTGGCGGCAATCGTCATGCCGATGTTGAAGTAACCGGCGTTGGCATCGCTGGATATCACCTTTTCCCACTCTCCACCGTCCTGTTTGATTTTGCTGTTGCGTTGTACCAGGTCAGAGACCGAGAACGACATGCTCATCTTTTCGTTCAACGCAAAAGCGATACCGGCACCGATCTGGATACTGTCGCCGATTCGTACTTTACCCGGTGTCTTTTGATTGACCGTCGAACTGATGTCGTCGAACGACTCCTCCAGGTTGTGGGTATAGGACAAACTGCCGAACAACACTGCCGGGTCGAAGGTTTTAACCAGCGAGATACCTGGCGAGATCGACCAGACCCCGTTGCCGGTAGGCAGTGTGTCAGGCACGAACAGGTTGGAGTTGGCGTCGACCTGGCGCAGTTTGATACCGAACGGATCCTTGCCGGTGGGCGCCTTCACGCGCAAGGTCACCACCGCATCCGGCGTGTTGACCGACTCGTCGAGGAACTTGTAGGCGATGCCGAAGTTGACGTCGCCAATATTCGGGTCCCGGGTAACGGATGCTTCGGAGGTGACACCTGCCGAACCCTCGTTGCCGCCGCCGGATTGATACGTGGATTCGCGGTAGATCACCGGGACGTTCAGGTCGAACTGCCAGCGATTGTTGAAGTTGTAGCGACCGGTAAGGTCAAGGGTCCAGGTGTCGGCCTTGATTCGGTCCAGGTTGATGTTGCCCAGGAAGATCGAGTCCAGCGCAAGAAAGCCGTTGAGAATCAATTGCCGCGTATCGTAACGCGAGTAGGTTATGCCGGTTTCGACGCTGAACTTGCCGCCGCCGAAGAATCCGCTGGCTTCGTCATAGAGATTGGAAACGCTTTGGGCCGGTTGCGAGTCTTCTACCAGCGTTTGTCCATATGAGCTGCCGCCTGCGGAGGCTGGTGCTGCCCCGGTGCCCGTGGCGACTTTCGAATTGCCTTTCATATCCGCTGGTGACTTGACCAGGCGCTTGGGTTGCGGTGCTGCGGGCTGTTCTTCAACCTGGCGGACTCGTTGCTCGAGTACCGCCAAGGCTTTTTGTTGGGCTTCGTATCGTTGCTTCAACTCCAGCAGTTCCTGTTTCAGAGCCTGTAGTTCGGCATCGGGTGCTGCCTGCAATACTGCCGCGGGGAATAGGGCGCTCAAACATACGACTGCACGCAGGGGTACTGATCGATACATGAAATATGCCGTCCCTTGATGCCCAATGTTCGAGCCTCAGGGTAGTTTAGTACCCCTGCGTACGAAGTGCGGTAAGTTG
The DNA here is from genome assembly GCF_059415945.1 of Pseudomonas sp. GW821-FHT09H03. Lineage (NCBI taxonomy): Bacteria > Pseudomonadati > Pseudomonadota > Gammaproteobacteria > Pseudomonadales > Pseudomonadaceae > Pseudomonas > Pseudomonas sp. GW821-FHT09H03. The sequence goes on from NZ_JBWKOF010000027.1 coordinate 28,089, forward strand.
ATTCAGATTGAAGTTCTGGCCACCCGTGCCCGGACCGTCATTATTGAGAATCACACTCAGTTGAGTGAGGTTGTTGACCATATTGTTATTGCCCTGCAAGCGGGTGTTTTGTACCAGGCCACTCTGCGCGATTTTGTGCAGGGACGAACCCTGATTGTTATTGGCGGTAATCGCCATCTGGACCCCGCCACCGGTGGCGGAAACGGCGACACTGCCTGCTGCATTGTTGCCGGTGATGGTCTGGCCGGCTACCAGCGCCTCGCCCTGTGCGGGCAACGGTGCCGGGGCGATACTGGCCTCCTTGACGTCGATGGTGATGCTGTTGTTTGCCGTGTTGTCATCACCGGCGGCCCGTGTGACCTGGGTAATTGCCTGGCTGGTGTTCAGGCTGGCGCCACCGAGCACTGTGCCGGAGCCCAGCGTGGGCGTTCTGCCGTTGCCCCTTTCCTTGATGGTTGATACGTAAAATTGGGGTTTTACCGTCGCGGCCTGAATTTGCATCGTAGTGGCTGCCCCGATCAGGTCGCCACTGGCATTGCGCCAGGTACTGCTCATGACCACGCCGAAACTGATAACGCGCCCCGGCATGACATACCGGCCGCGCAATTGGGCCAGCTCTTCATCCTTTATCTCGACGGGATTGAAGTCATTGGCAAAGCCGGTGGTGCTCGTCACCAGACAAGCAGCGGCCAGCCAATAGGAGGTTTTCATTTACTGCTCCCGGAGCGTCCTGCTCTCTGTTTGTTGGCTTGTTGGCGATTAAAAAAAGTCGCTCTGTATGAAACCGAAATCCATCAATTCGGCATCTTTGACCGGGTTGAAGTTGTCCAGTTTGTACTTGGCAGTCAGCGGTTCCGGTGGACTGCGTAATGCATTGGTTTTGTCGTAGCCGGGGCCTACGACCGCGAACACAATGCCATTCCAGCCTTTGACGAAGTCATCATGGGAGTATCGCTTGTGACCGAGTACCGGATCGCCGATATAGACCCAGTTCCTGTCGGCGCGCTGCATCACCACGAAGTGCTTGTAACCACGAATCTCCATCAGGACCACTACCGGGATCGTGACTGCGTCGAGCCTTTCAGGCGGGATCTTGTAGCCCCGGGCGCGCATGCCGATGCTTTCGATGTAGCGCTTCATGTCCAGCATGGAAAAGCCTTGCGTACGCACCAGGTCCTGGTCGGCATTGATCAACATGCCTTTGATGACATGTTCTTCATCGACATCAAGCCAGTACGCCTGGCGCAGGACCGTTGCCAATGCCGCGGCGCCGCAGCTGAAATCGGTTTTCTGCTCGACGATATTGCTGAACTTGCGCTCACGCAAACTCTGCACCTGCTTGTACACCAGCACCCCGCCAGGCAAGGCGGCCACCGGCATCTGCCCAGCCTGGGTCAGGCCGGACAGGCAGAGGAGGGCGAACAGTGCAGCCTTGCGCATTGTCATCACGCCTTCGGACCGAGGAAAAGCCCCGTCGCCGGGGCTTTTATGTCGACCGCAATCACTAGCAGCCACTGCAACCTGCAGCGATGGAGAGCGAGTTGCTTTGCTGGTTGCCGGTACCGGCAGAGTTGTTGAAGCCAGCGTTGCCGGAGAAATTGTTGCCGACGTTGTTGAGTGTTGCAGTGTTGGTGACCGGGTTCCAGCCCGCCGGGGTCACCATTTGTTGGGTGGTTACGCCAGCCAGACCTGTTGCGCCAACGGCGACGAAGGCTCTGTTGTTGGCCGTGAGGCCGGACGAGCTTTGGTTGGCTGCCGCCGCTGCGACTGCTACACGTCCGCCGGACACGGCAATCGCCAGGTTGTTTTTCTGTTGGTTGAAGCTGCCGGCCGAATTGTTTACGCCAATGTTGCCAGAGCCATTGTTACCCACGTTGGTCATGTTGGCGTTGGCGGCGCTCGCGCGGTTCCTGGCGGTGTTGCCAGAGATCGTCTGAGACGCGCTCGTGACAGCGATTGCACTGCCGAAGATGAAGCTTTCGTCCGCGGTCGCCAGTGCGGCAGCGTTATCTTGCTGGTTGCCGTCGCCGGAGGCATTGTTCATGCCCAGGTTGCCGTTTGAGGATTCTGCCGAATCTCTGACCCTGGCATCATGTTGGGTGCCCTGGTTGCGTACTGAGCCGGTGTTGCTCTCCTGCTCATCCACCACGACGGCCCCGGCGCCCGCAGTGATCTGCAGAACTTGGTCCAGCGACGGGCCTGCAGGCTGATTGCCATTGCCTTGGTCATCGTCAGGCGCGGCGGCTTGAACTGCGAATGCCATCACCGCTGCCAGAGCGAAAACCATTGGTTTCAAGGCCATTGTAGAGTTCATGGTGATCTCCGTGCTTTTGCGTTATTCAAATGTTGTTACTTTTCTAATTGCACTGCCTTCGGGTCATTCAGCGACCCGGATGCTTAGGGTGTTAGTCATGCGGTTGCCTACACCGGCACTCTGGTTGACCTGGATCACTCCCCGGCTACCAGCAAAGGCCTGGTCGCTTGTCACCACCTGGCGAGCGCCGGTTGGGGCGCCACTTGCCCCCGAGCCAGGTAGCAACGCCACGTTTTGTTGAGAAAGGGCGCTGTCGTCCACGGCTTGCGGTGCAGCGCTGACGCTGATTCGCATGGCGTTGGCCATCTGGTTGTTGGCCCCCGCACCCTGGTTCACACCCAGGACGCCGTTGCCATTACTGAAAGATGTGCCGCCGAGGGTGGTGGTTGCATCAACCGATCTATCGGCCTGGGTGTTGATTTTCTGATTGATGCGGGTGGTGGCGCTCGCGTCGGTACCGATGGCGATTGCACGGACGTTGGCCTGCTGATGCTGATCACCCGAGGCCTGGTTGACGTTGAAGTTGCCTTTGTAGCGGGTGCCGGCATCCACCATGCTGGCGTTGTTCACCGTGCTGACCCCGGAGTCGGCCATCACGCTGGTGCACCCGAACAGGGCAAGGAACATGAGGAAATGCCGCATCTCATTGACCTCCAGTCAGTCTGCCCAGTGGGGCGAGGCCGGAACTCATGGCGCGGTTGACGGTTCCTGAAATGGCGTTGCCGCTGCCGCCGCCGTGACTGGCGCGCATGCCGGGCATACCATTGGGATTGCTGATGACGTTGAGGCCTTGCATACCGTTCAGGTGCTGGCCATTACTACTGCGCAGGGCGGTACCGGTGGTGACGCCGGCAATGTCTGCGTCGCTCAGTTCGCCGGTGACCCGTGCCGATGGGTTGGCGTTGATGGTGCTCGGATAGGGGTCCCTGCCACCATTGCGACCGAAATACTGCGGCTGTACATCGCGTTGCAGCACGATGACACCGTTGCCTTCAGCCTGGACGTCGAATGTGAGGAGCGTACTGGCAGCACCTGCGATCAGCAGGAGGCAGGACAAGCCTTTATCGATGAACATCCCCACGGCACAATTCCTTCTTTATGTGGGCTGGCAGGGATAAGGAGCGAAAGCTGTGCCGGTTTTTGATTTCATTGGAAAATCAATAGCTTGCAGAATTTGGCCGATAGATCAATGTTGATTCTGTATCAGTCCTGAGACATAACTACCGGGTTGCGACCCGATAAAGTCGTTGCACCGCTCTGGAACAGGGGTTCTAGTCGATGTGTTTCAAAGTCGTGACAGGTCAGGTCGTTAAACGATGAGGGGCTTTTAAACGGGCCACTTGCGCAGGGGAGTGTGTTTCAGCAGCGGACAGTTTTTTCCTGGATCAGGGGAGCGAATGGGGCAAATGCCCCGAATTCAGGGTCAGGGATGCAAAAGTCGAGTCACGCAGTCGAGTGCCTGAAGCCGGCGTTGTGCCCAGTTTCCATCCAGAATCTGAACAGCTTGGCCGTGGCTGTCGAGCCAGACCTGAGTCCTGTCGAAAAAAGCCTGGCGTTCGCCCAGGTCGGGCTGGCAGCGCTGACCATCATCTGTCCATTCGACGTCTTGCGGTGACAGCAGCAGGTGCAAGTCATAGTGCCGGGCCAGCAGGGCTTGTTCGATCCAGGCCGGACATTCGCCAAACAGGGTCTGGCTCCAGAGGATGTTGCTCAGCAAGTGGGTGTCGAGAATCAGCAGTTGCGGGTGTCTGGCGCGAGCCTCGTCCTCCCATCGCAATTGCCCGGCAGCAATGTCGGGGATGTCGGCAAGGGTGGTGTCCCGCGGATTCTGCTCTATGAAGTGGCGCACATACTCGTCCACTCGAACGCCGCCGAAATGTTCCTGCAAGCCGGCTGCCAGCCAACTTTTGCCGCTGGATTCCGGACCGGTCAGCACCAGGACTTTCATGCGCGTAACGCCGGATCGGCGCGCCATTCACGCCAGCCCTGCACGGCGATAATCGCGAACAAGCCATACAGGGTGGCGGTCAGGTACAGCTCTTTATAAACGAACAACCCAACGAAAATCACATCCAGGGCAATCCACAGCGCCCAGCATTGCACCCGTTTTTGCGCCATCCACACCTGCGCCACCAGGCTGAATCCGGTGAGCGCCGCATCGAGCCAAGGCTGCGCGGCATCGGTCCAGTGGGCCATGGCCGCGCCCAGCAACAGGCTGCCGAATGCGCCAATCGCCAGGCTGATGGCTACGGCCCTGCCACCCAGGCGGCTGACCGCGCGGCCCTGTAGAGTTTGCCCGGGGCGGGTCCATTGCCACCAGCCGTACAGCTGCAAGCCGGCGTAAATCACTTGCAGCAGCATGTCCGAATACAGCTTCACCGTAAAAAATATCCAGCTGTAAAGCAGCACCATGACCAGGCCGATCGGCCAGCACCAGGGGTTCTGTTTGACCGTCAGCCAGACGGCAATGACACCGAGGGCGGCGGCAAACAGTTCAAGCCCGGACATGGAGGTTCCTTGGGGGAAATGGAAGAGGGGGCGGATTGTACCCGCCGGCCGCGAGGTTTTCGAACTGCCTTTGTTGTTCTTGTAATAAACCGTCTCCAGCCTGCCTTGGCGGCCGATGTCCAAATACTCGGCAGCGTTTACCGGGCTTGTCTGATAGGATTTCGGCCCCGAATGGAAAGCTCTCGGTCCTGAATGATTTATCAGCGGACTTTCACAGTTCTGTGGGGGCTGTTTCACGCGGGATTTCAGTTACGATCATCGCAATGATTGCTTTGAAAAATACTATTGGGGCATGCAGGTGCATAGCCTTTTGGGGGATTGATGGATCTTTGGACCGCCTTTCAGGCATTGATTCTTGGGGTTGTAGAAGGGCTGACGGAGTTTCTGCCCATTTCCAGTACCGGCCACCAGATTATCGTGGCCGATTTGCTCGAGTTCGGTGGTGAGCGGGCAATGGCTTTCAACATCATCATTCAGCTCGGTGCGATTCTGGCGGTGGTGTGGGAATTTCGTCGCAAGATCTTCGATGTGGTTATCGGTTTGCCGACCCAGCCGAGTGCCAGGCGTTTTACCGCCAACCTGCTGATCGCATTCCTGCCGGCCGTGGTATTGGGGGTGATCTTCGCCGACCTGATTCACCATTACCTGTTCAACCCTATCACCGTGGCCAGCGCCCTGGTGGTTGGCGGGGTCATCATGTTGTGGGCCGAGCGCCGTCAGCACCAAGTGCACGCCGAGACGGTGGATGACATTACCTGGAAGGACGCCCTGAAAGTCGGCTTCGCCCAGTGCCTGGCGATGATTCCCGGCACTTCGCGCTCGGGCTCGACGATCATTGGCGGTTTGCTGTTCGGCCTGTCGCGCAAGACGGCTACCGAGTTCTCGTTCTTCCTGGCAATGCCAACCATGGTCGGTGCTGCGGTGTACTCGGGCTACAAGTACCGTGATTTGTTCGTGCCCGCGGATTTCCCGGTGTTTGCCGTCGGTTTCGTCACCGCATTCATTTTCGCCATGATTGCCGTGCGCGGCCTGCTGAAGTTCATCGCCAACCACAGCTATGCGGCATTCGCCTGGTATCGGATCGTGTTCGGTTTGCTGATCCTGGCCACCTGGCAGTTCGGCTGGGTCGACTGGACTGCGGCCAAGCCGTGAGCCAATACAATGCACGCAGCCAGCCTGGCCGCCAGCCCGCTGGGCCAATACGCAACCCACGGCTGAAATGGCTGGTGTTTGCGGTGCTGTGTGCATTGCCGCTGACGGGCTCGATTACGTTCTGGCTGCGAGGGGTGTCGCTGGTTCCCCTGGTGGCCTACGGCATTTTCAGCGTGCTGGCGTTCTTGCTGTACTGGCGCGACAAGCGCAAGGCCCAGGCCGATCAATGGCGCACCCCGGAAAACGTCCTGCACGCACTGGAGTTCGCCGGTGGCTGGCCAGGTGCCTTGCTGGCCCAGCAAGTGTTCCGGCACAAGACGCGCAAGGTTTCCTTTCAACTGGTGTTCTGGTTCATCGTGTTGCTGCATCAGGTGTTCTGGATAGACCTGTTGTTTCTCGGCTCGCACCTGTCCGGTGCGTTCCGCTAATCAAGGTTCAAAGCAGCAATCGGACCTGAATGCGCTTGGGCAACCTGCCGACCACCAATTGGTGGGACCGTCGCAACAGGTCTTGCAGCTCATCACGGCCCAGCGGGTAGGGGGTTTGCATGATGATCCACTGGGCGCGGGCCAGATAGGGAGCCGGGGCAATTCCCGGGCGGTCGCAATGGCCGAGAAACAAATCCTTATCAACCTTGAAGGCCAGGGAATCGCCGCGCAGGCCCTGCAAGGCGAACATTTTGTTCCCGGCAACCGAAAACACCCGCACGCCACCCCATTTGTAGTCTTCCCGTGCTCCGGGCAAGGCAAGGCAGAACGTCGCAACTTCTTCTTCACTCATGCGTGCGCCTTTCATAGCAATCGTTCTCCACAGGCCTCGAATGATTCCACAAGATGGTCGATCCAGGCGCGTACCGCCGGCATCACTCCGCGCCGATGAGGGTAGACCGCCTGCAGCCAGCCACTCGGCAGGGACCAGTCGGGCAACAACTGCACAAGCGAGCCATTTTCCAGTTCCTGTTCGCAATACATCATTGGCAGCATGGTAAAGCCCAGGCCGCCAAGGGTACTGGTCTTGCGTACGATGAAATCGTCGATGCCCAGGCGCGCTTCGAGCGCCAGTTCAACGCTTTTGCCCAGCAGATCGAGCATGCGGATATGCACCATGCGATCAGGTTCGAGGGCGCCGAGCACCGGTAGGGTTTTCAGATCGTCGGGGTGACTGATTGCACGGCCATGCAAAAAACCGGGACTGGCGACCATTATCATCTGCGCCTGACGCAGGCGGCGGGTGACCAGCAGTGGGTCTTCGTCACCCAGTTCGCGTACCCGCAACGCGACATCAATGCCCTCGTTCACCAGGTCGACGCGGCGGTTGAGCAGCATGACTTCCAGTTGCACCTTGGGAAATTTTTCCAGGAAGTCGCGGATCACCCCCGGCAGGATTTCGTGGGCCAGCCCCACCGGGCAGGACACCCGTAACCGGCCCCGGGGTTCGCTGGACATGCTGAGCACCGCCTCGTCGGCCATTTCCGCTTCCAGCAGCATGGCCTGACAGTGCCTGAGGTAGCGTTCGCCTACGGCGGTCAGCTTCAGCTGGCGGGTGGTGCGCTGCAATAGCCGGGCACCCAGGCGCTCCTCCAGTTCGGCAATGCGCCGGGACAACCGCGATTTGGGAATGCCCAGCAGTCGTCCGGCCGCGGCGAAACCTCCGGCTTCCACGACTTTGGCGAAGTAATACAAGTCATTGAGATCTTGCACGGTGCGAGCCTTATTGTCCTGTCTGTGGGACAAACTATCGCATTGTTGCCGTCTAATCAGCCATTGGTTTCGCCTGTAGGATTGTTTCCATCAGGTCGCCCTTGTGGGCGATCCTCACCTGGAGACCCCACATGAAACTACTGCATATCGATTCGAGCATTCTTGGCGATAACTCGGCTTCCCGTCAGTTGAGTGGTGAAGTGGTCAAAGCCTGGCAAGCCGCCGAGCCCGCCGCCGTCGTGACTTACCGTGACCTGGCCGCCGATGCTATCAGCCATTTCTCGGCCACCACGCTGGTCGCTGCCGGTACGACCGCTGAACTGCGTAATGCGGAGCAACAGTACGAAGCCGAGCTGAGTGCACAGACCCTGGCCGAGTTCCTCGCCGCCGATGCCGTGGTGATTGCAGCGCCTATGTACAACTTCACCATCCCGACCCAGTTGAAGGCCTGGATCGACCGCATTGCCGTTGCCGGTCAAACCTTCCGCTACACCGAAGCCGGTCCTGAAGGGCTGTGTGGTGGCAAGAAAGTGGTGGTCGTCTCGACTTCCGGTGGCATGCACGCCGGCCAGGCGAGCGGTGTGGCCCACGAAGAGTATCTGAAGGTGCTGTTCGGCTTCATCGGCATCACCGACATCGAGTTCGTTCGCGCCCAAGGCCTGGCCTACGGCGATGAAGTGCGCAACAAAGCCATGAGTGACGCTCACACGCAAATCAGCGAGCAGTTGTTCGCTGCCGCGTAAGATTTGCGTAAAAGGCAGCAAGCGTTCAGGTAAGCCAAAAAAAAACTCTGTATTCTGGATACGCAAGTACCAGGTGCGGAGTTTTTTGTTTCTGGTCGTTGCAGGATTTCATCTTGTGGCTCGAGTTATGCAGTCACAGGTGAACGTCTCAAGGTCCGGTAACAGGGTGGGGCATCCCATGATGCGTCTTTGTGCAGCTTTATTGATTTGCCTGCTCGCCAGCCTGAATATAGTGCACGCCGCGCCTGCGTCCCGTCCTCACTGGAGTGTCGGCTTCCACGAGCTGACGTTCCTCGATCCGCTTGATCTGCAACCGATGCGGGCCATCGCGTTCTATCCTTCCAGCGACCGTGAACACACCAGCAAGCTGGAGGGCTATACGGTCGAGGCCGGGGAGGACGTCAAGGTCGCCATCGGCCGCTTTCCAATGCTGATGCTGTCCCACGGTAATACCGGAACACCTTTGGCGCTGCACTACCTCGCCACGTCTCTGGCGCGCAAAGGTTTTGTGGTGGTGGCGGTGATCCATCCCGGTGACAACTCCAGGGACCACAGTCGCCTCGGTACTTTGAGTAACCTCTACGGTCGGCCGATCCAGATTTCCGAAGCCATTACCGCTACCTTGGGCGACCCTATGCTGGCGCCCTTCGTCAATGCCGGGCAGGTGGGTGTCATTGGCTATTCGGCAGGCGGCGAGACGGCGTTGATTCTGTCGGGCGCGACGCCGGACCTGGATCGCCTGCGTCGCTACTGCCAGGAGCGCCCGGATGATCGCGATGCCTGTAACACCCAAGGGGAACTGATTGTCGACCGAGATGATTTGCAACCGGTCGCTGATCCACGCGTCCACGCCTTGCTGCTGATGGCTCCGTTGAGCCTCAAGTTTGGTCGCCACACCCTGGCCGATGTGCACGTGCCGGTGCTGCTTTACAGCGGCGATGGCGACAAGTTGGTGGCCTTCGACAAGAACGCTGCCGCACTGGCGCGCAAACTGCCCGTCGCCCCGGATTTCAAATTGCTGGCCGGGGCAGGGCACTTCGTGTTCATGGCGCCGTGCAATGAGGAGCAGATCGTCTCGATGCCGGCGTTGTGCACCGATGCCGACGGTGTCGATCGGGCGGATATTCATCGCAACCTTATTTCCGAAGCCGGAAGCTTTTTCTCGCGCACCCTCGGCAGAGCCACACGGGCGGGGATGCAGACCGCCGATCAATAGGCGATGACCGGCGCTTATCATTATCCGTTACTTTTCGGCCAAAGCTGTTTCCAGGGTTTGTACCCTGGCATTCAGTTCGCGAACCGATTCAATTAACGGTGCGACAAGTTTTTGATAATCCACTTGAAGGCGATCACCTTCAGTACGGACCAGCTGAGGGTAAACTTTTTGTACGTCCTGAGCGATAAGTCCTACATCAGCCTGGTTGTTTTGTTTCCAGTTGAATGTTACGCCATTCAGTTTAAGCAGGTTCTGGGTTGGGTTTTCCAAAGGTTTCACATTTTGTTTCAGACGTTCATCACTGAACGGGCAACAATCGCCACCAATGCCACCTGGGCCGCCTACGTCATAGCAGACACCATTGTGGCAGATTTGCTGTTGAACCGAGTCTTGCGCATGGACGGTGGGGGAAAGTAAAAACACCAGCGTCGGAGCGAGGAGTGTCAGTGTTGTTCGCATTATATGTATTTCCTGAATTCGAGTTAATGAAAGTGCGTGTTCGAGAGTTTGTCGAAGTTGATATTTAAAACAACGATGGCACTCTGCATTAATCGATTCTGGATATTGCGTTTTATTGAGTCTGGAGGCGTTTTAATGGATTTATATAATGGCTATTTCAACTGGCCATACTCATGGCGCGACGTGACAGCAACAAAGTGAGACAAAGCCCGGTCACCGACAGTAGCGCCGCACAAAAGAATATCCACGAATACCCAAGGTTCAACGCCACCGCACCCATCAAAGGGCCGGCAATCGCCAGCGCCAGATCGAAAAATACCGCGTACGCACTCAGGCCCGCGCCACGGCTGGAATTGGGCACCTGCTTGATCGCTTCAACGCCCAGAGCCGGATACACCAGCGACAGGCCAAAACCGGTCAGCCCGGCGCCGATCAAGGCATAACCTGCCGATGGCGCGAGCCACAGCAGTACCAGGCCAGCCGTTTCGATGCTCATGCAAACAATGGCCGAAGCGAATCCGCCAAAGCGGTTGATGCTGGAAATGAACAGCAGGCGCGACAGGATGAAGCACACGCCAAAAACTGTCAGGCAGTACGCTGCGCCTGTCCAGCCACGGCTGACGTAAAACAAGGTGATGAATGTCGTCAGGGTGCCGTAGCCGATCGAAGCCAGGCTCAAGCTGGCGCCAAAGGGGGCTATACGCCCGAACACCGCCCGGAACGGCAGGCGCTCGCCGCGAACCACCGGCACCGAAGGCTTGCCACGAATCAATAGTAATGCCGCCAGGGCCAGCAGCGACAGCGCAATCCCGAGGCTGGCGAATCCCAGGCGATCGACCATCACCACACCCAAGGGGGCGCCTATGGCAATGGCGCCATAGGATGCGATGCCATTCCAGGAGATCGATCGAGCGGTGTGTTCAGCGCCGACCTGGCCCATGCACCAACTGATGGTGCCGACACCGATCAGACCTTGGGCAACACCGAGCAACAGTCGTCCGGCGATCAGGATCGACAGGCTGACGAGGGGCAAGCTTTGCAACAGGACCGACAGCCAGGTCAGCACACCACTCAACACAATGCCCGACAAGCCGTAAATGATCGCGCGCTTGGTGCCGACATTGTCCGACATGCGCCCGGCCATGGGGCGGCTGAGCAGGGTGGCGAGGTATTGTGAACCAATGGTCAGGCCGGCAATGACGGCGCTGAAACCCAGTTGATCATGGACATAGCCGGGTAATACGGCAATTGGCAGACCGATGCAGAGAAAGGCAACAAAGGTATAGAAAACGATTGAGACGATCTGCAAGGTGATCGCCATGGAGCTTTGAGGAGGCACTTGCTGCGCAGGCATGAGGGCGGGTTCGCGAGCGTCGGTGGAAGAGCAGCATGATGGCGTGGCGGGGGAATAAAAGAAAGCAGGCTAACGATCAAAAGATCGCAGCCTGCTGACAGAGCCGGATGAGCGCAAAACCTGTAGGGGAACGCGACCCCCTGTAGGAGCGAGCCTGCTCGCGATGGTCGTCAACGATTACGCATGATTGCCGGTTTTACGCGGCGCTCTTTAGTCC
>NZ_JBWKOF010000028.1:0-31302 GCF_059415945.1 Pseudomonas sp. GW821-FHT09H03
CTGCGCCTTTTCCCCGAATCCATTGCTCCCTCCTGAAAATAGGTCAGAAGGTGTAAACCTTATTCAGGACGGGACATACCCCACAAAAAAGCCCCGATCAGATCGGGGCTTTCAGATGTTCGATTTGCCGATTCAAGTCGTCAAATCGCGGCTAACTCTGGGATCAATCCCAGCTCAAAGCCCCACCAGTCTGATACTCAATAACCCGAGTCTCAAAGAAATTCTTCTCTTTCTTCAAGTCCATAATCTCGCTCATCCAAGGGAACGGGTTTGTAGTCCCCGGATACTCTTCCTTCAGACCAATCTGCGACAGGCGACGGTTAGCGATGAACTTCAGATAGTCTTCCATCATCGCCGCATTCATCCCCAACACCCCACGAGGCATGGTGTCGCGAGCGTATTCGATTTCCAGCTGAGTGCCCTGCAGAATCATCTGCGAAGCTTCTTCCTTCATCTCGGCATCCCACAAATGCGGGTTTTCGATTTTGATCTGGTTGATCACGTCGATGCCGAAGTTCAGGTGCATGGATTCGTCGCGCAGGATGTACTGGAACTGCTCGGCGACGCCGGTCATTTTGTTGCGGCGGCCCATGGAGAGGATCTGGGTGAAGCCGCAGTAGAAGAAGATGCCTTCCAGAACGCAGTAGTAGGCGATCAGGTTGCGCAGCAGTTCTTTGTCGGTTTCGACGGTGCCGGTTTCGAACTTCGGATCGGAGATCGAACGGGTGTATTTGAGGCCCCAGGTGGCTTTTTTCGCGACCGATGGGATCTCGTGGTACATGTTGAAGATTTCGCCTTCATCCATGGCCAGCGATTCGATGCAGTACTGGTAGGCGTGGGTGTGGATCGCCTCTTCGAAAGCCTGGCGCAGGATGTACTGGCGGCATTCCGGGTTGGTGATCAGGCGGTAGACGGCCAGGACCAGGTTGTTGGCGACCAGGGAGTCGGCGGTGGAGAAGAAGCCGAGGTTGCGCATGACGATGCGGCGCTCGTCGTCGGTCAGGCCTTCCGGGTTTTTCCAGAGGGCGATGTCGGCGGTCATGTTGACTTCTTGCGGCATCCAGTGGTTTGCGCAGCCGTCCAGGTATTTCTGCCAGGCCCAGTCGTACTTGAAGGGTACGAGTTGGTTGAGGTCGGCGCGGCAGTTGATCATGCGCTTTTCGTCAACGGCGACACGGGCGGAGGCGCCTTCGAGTTCGGCGAGGCCTTCGGCGACGTCGAGAGAATCCAGAGCAGCCTTGGCGCGGGCTACTGCGGCGGAGTCAGCGGCGGTCACGGCGCGTGCTTCGAGGGCGGCGGCACCGCCGGCGCTGTCGAGACGGTCCATGTTGGCTTCGGTGGCGTGGCCAGCGTTGGCGCTCTTGACCGCTACTTCCGTGTCTTCTTTGTCGAATTCGTCCCAGCTCAGCATGACGTGTCGTCTCCTGCGTGAGGGCCAGAGTGCCCGTGTGAAAATGGTTGGTTGGTTTTTCACACGGCCGTACTGGCCGCGTTGGATCTAAAGGAAATCGTTTCTTGCGGCAGCTAACGCAGGCAATAAAACAGAATTTTGTACGGGGTTCCGAGAGCCTCTGACGGGCGCGGAAATCGGTAATGATCTCTGCGTGGGCTTCAGACTGGCTATTGATCCCTGTAAGGGGATATTGCAGGCCCGTTAGGGCGGCATTATAGGGAAATTTTTGCCGTCGTGGTGCGGCGAATCGGCCTACAGATCGGTCGAGAGGACGGGTTTTTCGGTCGGAGCGAGGGTTTACAGGGCTTTGGGGGCCATAGATTTTTTTTCGGGGAAAAGGGCGCTTATTGGTTTTTGCTCAAAAAACAACCAAAAACCGGGTTTTTCACTACATCTTGTGTTTTTGCGAGCTTTTCGATGTATCCAGACACAACCGAGCCCGACAGGAAGCCGGGCTGCGAAATCGCCTCGATTTACAGCGCGGGCGTTGTTGCTCAGCCATTGGAGCAGCCATTACCCATCATGCTGTAACGCAGGATATGCCGTTGACCTTGTGAGTCTTCGTATTCCATTTTCATCGGCACCACTTCACACACGTTTGGGGTTTCGCTCATGGAGATTACTTTGGCGATGTCCAGGTTGGTGGAGTAAGTGTATTCCTCGATGACCGGTTGTTGCTGTGCGACATCGGTCGGGGCTTCGTCGGCCATGGCGTTCAAGCACAGGCTGCCCAGGGCCAGAACTAATAAAGCTTTCATCTGCTTTTACCTTTCTTGGGTCGAATGGGGTCACGCAACCTTTTTGGGGTTGCGTGCGGATCTGATTACTTGGGTTTGGGTTAACTGCCTTCGTGGGGGCTGTAACTTGGTTAACTCGGTTTGCCGGTTTGGCGGGGATGGATTTTAGGGCTGGGGGGTGCATTCATATAGGTGGGCTTTTGATAAACACTTTTGACAGATTTCGTAACAATCCCTGGAATCCAATTGGGTACGACTGCGAGGGGCCGGTTCGCTGTTGATATTGGTGGCGCTGTGCGTCAGGTAGGCCGCCATCGCTGGCAAGCCAGCTCCCACAGGGTTTTGGAGGCATCCCCTTCGTTGGGGTGCGACAGGAAATGCTCGGTTTGGCTGGCTGGGTAACTATTCAGGACATTTTGTAGGGCCTTGTTACTACCATCGTCGAATGGTTCTATGGGGCCGGCGCGACTACAACTGGGTCATACAAAAACAACTATTCCACCGAGGTAAGAAAGATGAGTGCGGCTTCCCTGTATCCCGTTCGTCCCGAGGTTCTGGCCAATACGCTGACCGACGAGGCGACCTACAAGGCCATGTACCAGCAGTCCGTCGTCAACCCGGACGGCTTCTGGCGCGAGCAAGCCAAACGCCTCGACTGGATCAAGCCTTTCACCACGGTGAAGCAGACTTCCTTCGACGATCACCATGTCGATATCAAATGGTTTGCCGATGGCACCCTGAACGTTTCCTACAACTGCCTCGACCGTCACCTGGCCGAGCGCGGTGACCAGATCGCTATCATCTGGGAAGGCGATGACCCTTCCGAGAGCCGCAACATCACTTACCGCGAGCTGCACGAGCAAGTCTGCAAATTCGCCAACGCCCTGCGCGGCCAGGATGTGCACCGTGGCGACGTGGTGACTATCTACATGCCGATGATCCCTGAAGCCGTGGTCGCCATGCTGGCCTGCACCCGGATCGGCGCGATTCACTCGGTGGTGTTCGGTGGTTTCTCGCCGGAAGCCCTGGCCGGTCGCATCATCGACTGCCGCTCGAAAGTGGTGATCACTGCCGACGAAGGCATCCGTGCCGGCAAGAAGATCCCGCTCAAGGCCAACGTCGACGACGCGCTGACCAACCCGGAAACCAGCAGCATCCAGAAGGTCATCGTGTGCCAGCGCACCGGTGGCGACATCAAGTGGAACCAGCATCGCGACATCTGGTACGAAGACCTGATGAAAGTGGCGGGCACCGTTTGTGCGCCGAAAGAGATGGGCGCCGAAGAAGCGCTGTTCATCCTTTACACCTCCGGTTCCACCGGCAAGCCCAAGGGCGTGCAGCACACCACTGGCGGTTACCTGCTGTATGCGGCCATGACCCACGAGCGTGTGTTCGACTACCGTCCGGGTGAAGTCTACTGGTGCACCGCTGACGTCGGTTGGGTCACCGGCCACACCTACATTGTCTACGGCCCGCTGGCCAATGGCGCGACCACGCTGCTGTTCGAAGGCGTGCCGAACTATCCGGACATCACCCGGGTGGCGAAGATCGTCGACAAGCACAAGGTCAATATTCTCTACACCGCGCCAACCGCGATCCGCGCGATGATGGCTTCGGGCACTGCCGCTGTGGAAGGTGCCGATGGCAGCAGCCTGCGCCTGCTGGGTTCGGTGGGCGAGCCGATCAACCCGGAAGCCTGGGACTGGTACTACAAGAACGTCGGCAAATCCCGTTGCCCGATCGTCGACACCTGGTGGCAGACCGAAACCGGCGCGACCCTGATGAGCCCGCTGCCGGGTGCTCATGGTCTGAAACCGGGTTCTGCGGCGCGTCCGTTCTTCGGCGTGGTGCCGGCGCTGGTGGACAACCTGGGCAACATCATCGAGGGCGAGGCCGAGGGCAACCTGGTGATTCTGGATTCGTGGCCAGGCCAGGCACGTACGCTGTATGGCGACCACGACCGCTTCGTCGATACTTACTTCAAGACGTTCCGTGGCATGTACTTCACTGGTGACGGTGCTCGTCGCGATGCCGATGGTTACTACTGGATCACCGGTCGCGTGGACGACGTGCTCAACGTGTCTGGCCACCGCATGGGTACCGCCGAGATCGAAAGCGCGATGGTCGCTCACCCGAAAGTTGCCGAGGCAGCGGTGGTGGGTGTGCCGCATGACATCAAGGGGCAGGGCATCTATGTGTATGTCACCCTTAAAAACGGCGAAGAGCCGAACGAGCAATTGCGCCTGGAATTGAAAAACTGGGTGCGCAAGGAGATCGGTCCGATTGCTTCACCGGATGTGATTCAGTGGGCGCCGGGGTTGCCGAAGACTCGTTCGGGGAAAATCATGCGGCGGATTCTGCGCAAGATTGCTACTGCTGAGTACGACGGATTGGGAGATATCTCCACCTTGGCCGATCCGGGTGTGGTGCAGCATTTGATTGATACGCACAAGACGATGAATGTGGCGTAAGCGTCGCGTCTGAGTCGCTCAGAGCCCTGCCCGGCATTGCGCCTGGCGGGGCTTTTTAATGTCTGGGGATTGTGTGTTGGTTGTGCCGGCCTCTTCGCGGGCAAGCCCGCTCCCACAGGGGGTTGTGGTGTGCGGATGATCTCTGTCCAGCTGTATGAAACTGTGGGGCGGGCTTGCCCGCGATAGCATTCGGTCAGACACCACTTAAACAGTAGCCAATAATTATCGGCTTTGTACGTAGGGCTATTCCTACTGTTACCCCGCGATTGCTCAGGTTACTGAATGTGTAACCGCATCGCGCCGATCCGGGGCATTGGGAAACGCTTAGCCCCGATCCAGGGCATCACAACCACGGATAATAAATAAGATCCCACGCTACGCTTGCCGGATTAGAAGGCTTTGCCAATAATAGGCCCGCAATTTGCAATGTTGATTGGTTCACTCCCTTTTGCTCTTGCATGATTTTGCAGGGGCTGTCAACGCGCCTGACGGCATTCTCGGTGCTTCTGTAACTAGTTGTCGCATTGAAGAAATATCGGCCTCGGGCCTGTCGTTAGAATGCCGATCACTCGCTCGTCGTTGCCGGTGTTGAATTCAACGCTCGTATCCCGGGACGCAGCATTGCTTTTCGGTTCTACTCATTCGCATATTGGGCTAACGCTCACTCTGCCGTTTCAGCCCTATACCGATGGAGTCCCAAGATGAAGAAACTCGTGCTGCTTGGCGCCCTGGCACTGTCCTCCGTGCTGTCCCTGCCAACCTTCGCCGATGAAAAGCCTCTGAAAATTGGTATCGAGGCGGCTTACCCTCCGTTCGCTTCCAAAGCGCCGGACGGCAGCATCGTTGGTTTCGACTACGACATCGGCAACGCCCTGTGCGAAGAGATGAAGGTCAAGTGCGTTTGGGTCGAGCAAGAGTTCGACGGTCTGATCCCGGCGCTCAAGGTGCGCAAGATCGACGCCATCCTGTCGTCGATGTCGATCACTGAAGACCGCAAGAAGTCCGTGGACTTCACCAACAAGTACTACAACACCCCGGCCCGCCTGGTCATGAAGCAGGGCGTTCAGGTCAGCGAAGGCCTGACCGAGCTCAAGGGCAAGAACATCGGCGTGCAACGTGGTTCGATCCACGAGCGTTTCGCCCGTGAAGTCCTGGCCCCGCTGGGTGCCGAGATCAAGCCATACGGTTCGCAGAACGAAATTTACCTCGACGTGGCTGCCGGCCGCCTCGACGGCACCGTGGCAGACGCTACGCTGCTGGAAGACGGCTTCCTGAAAACCGACGCTGGCAAAGGCTTTGCGTTCGTCGGCCCGGCGTTCACCGACGTCAAATACTTCGGTGACGGCGTAGGCATCGCCGTGCGTAAGGGCGACAAGGCCGAGCTGGACAAGCTCAACGCCGCCATTACTGCCATTCGCGAGAACGGCAAGTACAAGCAAATCCAGGACAAGTACTTCGCTTTCGACATCTACGGCAAGTAACCCGTCCAGGCGACAAGTCCGAAATGGCGCAAGCAACAGAATCTCTGCGGTTTGCGCCATTTTTTCATCCCAACTTCCGAGGACCTGAATCATGTTGAAAGGCTACGGGGCTGTCATCCTCGATGGCGCTTGGCTGACGCTTCAGCTCGCCTTGTCGTCCATGGCCCTGGCCATTGTTCTGGGTCTGATCGGCGTGGCGCTGCGTCTGTCGCCGGTGCGCTGGCTGGCCTGGCTGGGCGACCTGTATTCCACGGTAATCCGCGGCATTCCCGACCTGGTGCTGATCCTGCTGATTTTCTACGGTGGCCAGGACCTGCTCAACCGCGTCGCACCGCTGCTCGGTTTTGACGACTACATCGACCTGAACCCATTGGCCGCCGGTATCGGCACCCTGGGCTTCATCTTTGGTGCGTACCTGTCGGAAACTTTCCGGGGCGCGTTCATGGCGATCCCCAAGGGGCAGGCGGAAGCGGGCATGGCGTACGGCATGAGCAGTTTCCAGGTGTTCTTCCGGGTACTGGTGCCGCAGATGATTCGTCTGGCGATCCCGGGCTTTACCAACAACTGGCTGGTTCTGACCAAGGCTACCGCGCTGATTTCGGTGGTGGGTCTGCAAGACATGATGTTCAAGGCCAAGCAGGCGGCCGATGCCACCCGCGAGCCTTTCACCTTCTTCCTCGCGGTGGCGGCGATGTACCTGGTGATCACCAGTGTGTCGTTGCTGGCATTGCGTCACCTTGAGAAGCGCTACTCGGTAGGCGTAAGGGCGGCTGATCTATGATCTTCGACTACAACGTCATTTGGGAGGCCATGCCGCTGTACCTCGGCGGCCTGCTGACCACCCTCAAACTGCTCGGGCTGTCGCTGTTCTTCGGCCTGCTGTGTGCGTTGCCCCTGGGCCTGATGCGCGTTTCGAAGAACCCGGTCGTCAATATGTCGGCCTGGCTCTACACCTACGTGATCCGCGGCACGCCCATGCTGGTGCAACTGTTCCTGATCTACTACGGGCTGGCGCAGTTCGAAGCGGTGCGTGAGAGCTTCCTCTGGCCGTGGCTGTCCAGCGCGACCTTCTGTGCGTGCCTGGCGTTTGCCGTCAACACCAGCGCCTACACCGCCGAAATCATTGCCGGCAGCCTGCGCGCCACGCCGAACGGCGAGATCGAAGCGGCCAAGGCCATGGGCATGTCGCGCTTCAAGATGTACAAGCGCATCCTGCTGCCGTCGGCCCTGCGCCGGGCGCTGCCGCAGTACAGCAACGAAGTGATCATGATGCTGCAGACCACCAGTCTGGCGTCCATCGTGACCCTGATCGACATCACCGGTGCCGCACGCACGGTCAACGCCCAGTACTACCTGCCGTTTGAGGCGTACATCACCGCCGGCGTGTTCTACCTGTGCCTGACGTTCATTCTGGTGAAGCTGTTCAAGCTGGCCGAGCGCCGCTGGTTGGGCTACCTGGCCCCGCGGAAGCACTGATATGGAACGCATCGATCATGTGTTGCCGTGGAGCCACTTGGGCAGCGAACGCCAGATCTCGGTGTTTCGCTTCGGCAGTGGCGAGCGCAAGGCCTACATTCAGGCCAGCCTGCACGCCGATGAACTGCCGGGCATGCGCACAGCCTTCGAGCTGAAAAAGCGCCTGGCCGAACTCGAAACCCAGGGCTTGCTCAACGGTGTGATCGAACTGGTGCCGGTGGCGAACCCGCTGGGCTTGAGTCAATTGCTCCAGGGCAATCATCAGGGGCGTTTCGAGGCGGGCAGCGGCAAGAATTTCAACCGCGACTTCGTCGAGCTGAGCGCGCCAGTGGCCGCTGCGCTGAACGGACACCTGGGCGATGACCCGCACGCCAACATTCGTTTGATTCGCCAGGCCATGAGCGATGCGCTGGCCGCGCTGCCACCGGCATCCAGCCAGTTGCAGGGCATGCAGCGCATTCTGCTCAGCCATGCCTGCACCGCTGATGTCGTGCTGGACCTGCATTGCGACGCCGAAGCGGCGCTGCACATGTATGCCTTGCCGCAGCATTGGCCGCAGTGGCGTTCACTGGCTGCGCACCTGAATGTGCGGGTCGGGTTGCTGGCGGAAGATTCCGGCGGCAGTTCCTTCGATGAAGCCTGCTCGCTGCCGTGGCTGCGGTTGTCGCGTCTGTTCCCGGATGCGCAAATTCCACTGGCGTGCCTGGCGACTACCATTGAATTAGGTGGTCAGGCCGACACCGGTCGCGCCGAGGCCTGCGCCCATGCTGAAGGCATTCTGGCGTTCCTCGCCGGGCAAGGCCTGATCAGTGGCGAATGGCCACAAGCTGCGCAAGACGCTTGCGAAGCGATGCCGTTCGAAGGCACCGAATTGCTGATGGCACCGCACCCGGGTGTGGTGAGTTTCCTGCGTAAACCCGGTGAGTGGGTTGAAGCCGGTGACGAGATTTTTGAAGTGATCGATCCGTTGGCGGATCGGGTCAGCACGGTGTGTGCTGGTACGTCCGGGGTGCTGTTTGCCATTGAGCGGCTGCGTTATGCCCAACCCGGTTTCTGGCTGGCCAAGGTGGCGGGGCGCGAAGCGCTGCGTCACGGGCGCTTGCTCAACGACTGACTGACTGTTTTTGTGAGAACCGACCGCATGTACAAACTTGAAGTCCAAGACCTGCATAAACGCTACGGCAGTCACGAAGTGCTCAAGGGCGTGTCCCTGAAAGCGGCAGCCGGCGATGTGATCAGCATCATCGGCTCCAGTGGCTCCGGCAAAAGTACTTTCCTGCGCTGCATCAACCTGCTGGAGCAGCCGCACGCGGGCAAGATCCTGCTCAACAACGAAGAGTTGAAGCTGGTGGCGAACAAGGACGGCGCGCTGAAGGCGGCTGATCCGAAGCAGTTGCAACGCATGCGTTCGCGCCTGTCGATGGTGTTCCAGCATTTCAACCTGTGGTCGCACATGACCGCGCTGGAAAACATCATGGAAGCGCCGGTACACGTACTGGGCGTGTCCAAGGCCGAAGCCCGCGAGAAGGCCGAGCACTACCTGAACAAGGTGGGCGTGGCGCATCGTAAAGATGCTTACCCGGGCCACATGTCCGGCGGCGAACAACAGCGAGTGGCGATTGCCCGGGCGCTGGCGATGGAACCGGAAGTGATGCTGTTCGACGAACCGACCTCGGCCCTTGACCCGGAGCTGGTGGGTGACGTGCTCAAAGTCATGCAGGCCCTGGCTCAGGAAGGCCGGACCATGGTCGTGGTGACCCACGAAATGGGTTTCGCCCGTGAAGTGTCGAACCAGTTGGTGTTCCTGCACAAAGGTGTCGTTGAAGAGAGCGGCAACCCGCGTGAAGTGCTGGTTAACCCGCAATCGGAGCGTCTGCAACAGTTCCTCTCGGGCAGCTTGAAGTAAACCGAACTCCCGTTGCGCACCGGGATAGTGCATGCTTCGCAACCTGGATGCCGGCCCAATCCCCTGTGGGAGCGGGCTTGCTCGCGAAAGCGGTGTATCAGTCAACATCGTTGCTGTCTGAACCACTGCTTTGGCGAGCAAGCCCGCTCCCACATTTGATCTTTGCTGGTTTCGGGATTTGCGTACATTTGCGGGCTAGCATTGGCCCATGCCTTCATCACTGTTCTTCGTTTCGGATTGCCCGCCCATGACTGCCCATCGAATTGGTTTCCTGATTTGGCCCAGCACTAAAGCTCTGACGCTGGCGCTGGCTGAGGAGGCCTTGCGTGTTGCCCAGCGTGTGCATCCGGACGTGGTCTACGAACTGTCGTTCCTGCAGGCCGAGCCACCGGTCGAAGGCGCCTGGCAATTGCCCGGTGAGGCCTGGACCGGCAAGCTCGAAAACTTCCAGAAACTGTTCCTGCTCGCCGATGAGCCGCCCACCGCATTGGCGCCGGCGCTCAGCAGTGGGCTCAAGCAACTGGTGCGTGCCGGTTGTGTGATCGGCGGTTTGTCCGCGGGTGTTTATCCGTTGGCGCAACTGGGTTTGCTCGACGGTTATCGCGCGGCCGTGCACTGGCGCTGGCAGGACGATTTCGCCGAACGTTTCCCGAAGGTCATTGCCACCAGTCATCTGTTCGACTGGGATCGTGATCGCCTGACGGCTTGCGGCGGCATGTCGGTACTCGATTTGTTGCTGGCAGTACTGGCCCGCGATCACGGCGCGGAACTGGCCGGTGCGGTGTCGGAAGAGTTGGTGGTCGAGCGCATCCGCGAGGGCGGGGAGCGTCAGCGCATTCCGTTGCAGAATCGTCTCGGCTCCAGCCATCCCAAGCTCACGCAAGCCGTGCTGCTCATGGAAGCCAACATCGAAGAGCCCCTGACCACCGACGAAATCGCCCAGCACGTGTGCGTGTCCCGTCGGCAGCTGGAGCGCATCTTCAAGCAATACCTCAACCGCGTGCCGAGCCAGTATTACCTGGAGTTGCGCCTGAACAAGGCCCGGCAGATGTTGATGCAGACCAGCAAGTCGATCATCCAGATCGGCCTGTCTTGCGGCTTCTCGTCGGGGCCGCACTTCTCCAGCGCTTATCGCAACTTCTTCGGCGCTACGCCGCGGGAAGATCGCAACCAGCGCCGCAGCAGCAGCCCGTTCGAGTTGTCGTCGGTGCCTCCGGAGCGCGGATAGGTTTCACCCATAAGCTGATCGAGCGCCATGGGGTCGGCAAACCCCATGGTCTCGGGCAGGCGCGCTATCAGGTTTCATTCGGGATTGACTGGTACGCCATTCACCGGCACCGGGATGTTGGCTATCCCATCGATCTGGAGATCATTACCGGTTCGACGGTAATAATCGGCAATCAGCTGGAGGCTGTCAGCCGTGAATGGATTGCCGCCGAAGTCAAATCCTGCACCGATATCGGCATTGACCTCCAAAAGGTCGACGGGCATCTCGGTAATTGCGTTAAAGCTCAAGTCGGCGTCTACCCGGATATCGTTACTGAGCAATCCCCTCGGAATCTCCGTGAGCCCACAACGGCTCAGGTTCAATGACAACTGCGTCATGTTGCTCAGATCGGGTGCGAGCCCCAAAGGGTTATTCCTCAGGTTGATCAGCTCAAGGCGCGTCATTTCTGCCAACCCATTGCGGGTTTGTTCGGTCAGGGTGATGCGGCATTCAGGCAGGCTCAGCTCGCTCAGGCTTCGCATCCTGAACACGCTGTCGGGGATGTTATCCAGTTGGTATCCGCGCACGGTCAGGCGCTCCAGGTTGGGAAAGTACTCCAGGAACTGGCTCGCTCGCGGGGCGATGTGACCGGTGCTGGTGAGCATCAGTTCAGGGACATGGCTGAAGCCGGCTGTCAGTACTGGAAGATCACCCATAATCGGCAGCGTCGACACGAACGCGAACTCGCTGGCGGCCGCATTGACTGTGGGTATTCGGCGCCAGCAACGTTCAAGGTCTTGCTTGAACTGATCCCTTTTGACGTGCTCCTGGTACATCTCATCGGCCGTGAGGGGCGTACCGGATTCAGGATGGATGTTGGGAACGTCGTTCGACCATACGGTGAGGTCGCTGATCATGTCGGCAAGCTCGGCCTCCTTGCGCGCCAGAACGATCCGGCCCTCCGGCAACGTGCCAGGCAAGCGATAGATATAGTCACTCGCTTCTTCTCTATCCAGCCCTGGGTACAGGTCTCTCACTCGATTGATGTCCACCTGTTCGGCGAATACCCCAAGGTCCCGTCCGGTTTGACCGAAGTAGATTTTGATCCGCTCGCGGGAGGTGGCAGACAGCGGATTGTTCGCAAAATCAAAGCCTTCGCTGATGTCGCCCGGCAGTTCAAAGATAAAGGCGGGCAGTTCACTTATCTGATTGTCATAGAAGATGGCGGTTCGAAGTCGCGGGCAATTGCGCAGTCCCGCGGGAATGCTGGTGATGCCGGTACTGGAAAGGTCGATGTAGGTCAGTTTGGGGAGCGCGTCGATCTCGGGGGCGAAACCAAGCGGGTTGTTTTCCAGGTCGAGTACCGACAACTCATGCAACTGGCCAAGGGATGCCTGAACTGCGGGCGTGAGGGCGATGCCACAATCACTCAGGATCAATTCGTCCAGCCCGGTCATGTTCGCAATCGTCTCGGGCATGCGGTTCAGGACAAAATTACGCATTTCCAGGCGACGCAAGCCAGGGAAACGCCCAAGGAAAGGTTCGATCCCGCGGGCCGCACTGCTGCCATTGAGCGACAGCATGGAGATGTGACCGTAGTCGGCGCTCAAGGTCGGCAGATCGCCGAGTATCGGCTGGGAAAATACAATGCTGTAGCCGTGATCTGCGCCCGCTTCGGGGTCATACAAGTCTGTCTCCTTGCGCCAGCCACGCAGCAGTTGCTCGCGCAGCAGTCTGCGGTTCTGTATTTGTGCGGCTGTTTCCAGCGGGCTGAGTCTTGCGTTGGTTTGCGGATGAAAGGCTGGTGGGTTGTTAGCCCAGATTTGAAGGTCGTTCAATAACTGGAAATACTCGTCGCGCAGACGAGAAAGTTCCGCGCGCGGGCCAGCGGGGTGACCTTGCAGTCTTTGAACCAGGGCCTGATTCTCCAGCGGGGAAAGCCTGGGGTAAAGCTCGCGCACTCGTTCTGCCAGTGTTCGGGGTACTTCGCTCCTGAGGCGGGGATAACCGTTCGTGCCCAATAGGCGCAGTGTGTCTATGGGGGGGGCCGGAATGGGTGGGTTCGCAATCGCCGTTCGAAGCTCCGATCGCTGCAGAGGGGAATCGTGTATGGCCCGCTGCAGTTTGTGTCCTTGACCGATTTGATAACCCAGCGCCTGGCGCTCCGCGTCAGGCAAGGCCTGCAAGACACTGGTGTAGAAATCCGAGGCCCCATGCAGTTGCTGCCCGCGGTCGTCAAACGTCTCGAAGGTGCCGGACTTCTGTCGTACCAGCACTTTTTGTATGGGCGCATCCTGAGGGCCGATGCTGTCTGCCACGGGGGCCTCATAAAACTGTTCGCGGATTTCCAGGCGTACCTCGCGGGACCAGCCGGGCAGTGTTTCCAGGCTTCGGAGCATCAGTGTGTCGGTGTCCGGATTTGCGACAGCGTCGAGATCCAGCCCTTCGTAGGCGCGGGTGACGCGCACTTCCTGCTCGGCAAAACTCGCGAGCCGTTCCAGCCTCTCGGGTAGGTGGCCTTCACTGATTTGCAGCAGTTCGGTGCCCGTGGCGTTGTTGACAAGTTCCTGCGCCACGCTTTTCGGTAACTGCGGATGAGCCTGCACGATGTCTTGTACGAAGGGGTCGTTGCTTTGCTCAAGGGCTTTGTAATGAGCGTCAAAAAGTTCGGATTTATTGTCCCTGATGATTTGCGCCAGCTTCTTTCTCAGTGCGGGGGTGCGGCTTTCAAGGGCATTGAGCGGATTACCGAACGCTTCATTTGTCGACAGGTTGAGCTTGCCTTCGTTGAGTGTTTGAAGCAGCGTCTTGAGAAGGTCTCCATCGATCAACTGGTCTTGTCGCAGGTCGATCGGGGTTAGATCGTCCCGGGTCGAAGACTCCCAGGCCAACTGCCCTTGCTCATCCCAAAGACGCAGTCTGCTGCGTTCAGGCAATAGTCCGCTTTCGTTCAGGATTCGAAGTTGGGTCGCGGGGTCGGCATTCAAGTATTGCTCAGGTTGGTCACTGGCCAGCTGCTCAGAGACGCGCTGCAACTGCTCATCGATGGTAAAGCGCTCGAGCGTGTCGGCGAGCAGCGGCGGCAAGGGTTCCTGATTGACGTGCATTTTGCGCAAGGCGTCTTCAGAGCTGCCGCTGATTTCTAGCATGCGTTCTCGTTGAGCGGGGGAAAACGACTCGACCCTGTGCCCGATGCGGTCCAGTGATGTGGCTTTATCCCACTCCATCGGATGTTCCAGCTCGGTGTGCCAGGCGCCATCACCATTACCCCGCAGAGTCGGCTTGTAAGCATCGGCACGGGTCGGGTGCTCAATCTGATGGTTCTGGGACAGTGGGTCTTTGCTGACAACGAAGTGTTCGCCTTCGATGGGCAGAATGTCTCTGCCTTCATGCTGATGCAAGCCCAGGCTATTGGGTCTGGAGCTCTCTGGCAGTGGGATTTTCTGCTTGTAGGTCGTCAGGTCGAGCTTCCAGTAAAGGGTTTTTCCGCCAGGACCTGCAACGGGTTTGAACCGATCGATGAATGCTACGATTTCGCGAGGAAGTACCTTGCGGAACTCACCGATGACAATGGCGCCACCCACTAAAAACATCCCCAGCTGGATGAGCGATTCAGCAGCGCCCATCACGTGTTCAAAGGCTTCGGCTGTCTGGCCCTCGGCCCATTCGATGATCCCTTCGAAGGTTTCATCGAGCATCTGCCAGGCCATGTAAGCGAGCATCGCCTCACCCAAAAAAGGTATGAATGGCAGGAGTACGAATGAAGTGACCTCCAGGATCGATTTGGCGATGCTGGTCACCGAATCCAGGAATGCCCAACGAACCCGTTGATCGACTTGCGCGGTGGGGATGGCGATGGCCCGTGCATCGTTAAGGATCTTGTTCAGCCGGGTCTGGTAAAGGTGTTGCGGCAGGTCGCCTTCAATGGGGGTGGCTGCCAGATTCAGATTGGGGGCCTCAAGCGGCGTCTCTCGCCAGGTGGGTAAACTGCTGCCGGCCTCAGGTGTATGCCACTGGATTTGAGCCAGGCTGGCATTGAGTTGACCGAAGAAGTGGCCTCTGCCTTCATGCGGGATGAACCGGCTGAAGAAGCGCTGGTAATCGGGGTCGCGCAGTTGCCGCGCCAGCTCCCTGACAAAATCGCTCGTTGAAGGGTATTGCTTGATCGGGTGCTCAGGGTCATCCGGGACATACACCACAATCTGTGCAGTGTCGCGGGTCTGTTCAAGTTGTCGGGAAAAAAGCATAACACCGGTGAGCGGCGTGGACAGGATCGACAGCTCGTGACAAAGCATGGAGGTGCGGTTCAGTCGCAGGCCTTCCAGGCCATCCATCAGGCCTTCGATCATTAGCGCGTTTGCCTCTTGAACGTCCCTGTTCATTCGGGCGAACAGCAGCGCAGCCTTTAACGCCGCCGCCTGGCTTTCATCGACGTGGCGGCGCAGCACGGCAGCGGCGACTGGATTGGTTACGCCAAGGTTATCTTCGAGGTATTCCTGATATTTGCGCCCGATGTCCAACTCCCGGCACAGTCGGGTAAAGCCCGCGATGCCAACCGTCTCTTTGAGGCCGGCAATTGTCTGGAAATGACCCAGTTCATCGGGTTTGGTGATGAATGAGGAGTCCGCTTCATAAGCCTCTTCAAGGGTTTCACTCTCCTCAAAATTGTGCAGCGCGGCGTCCAGTAGCGACACTGTCCAGATCCGGGCGGCGCCCAGTTGTAGAGGGATGTACAGACGCAAGAAGGTTTTACGTACATCCAGGTTCGGCAGGTCGAAGCGCTCATTCAACGCGTTGACCAGCAAGGGCTCGGCAAAACCGGCGGCGTCCTGCAGTTTTTCCAGTATTCGATCGACTTTGTTCTGTACGGTCCACTGCTGCGCAATGAGCGCTCTCAAAACTGCATGCGAAGCGGCGGGCAGGTGCTTGAAGTGCTCGGGCATCCCTGGTCGAACGCGGCTAAATGCCTGGCGTTTTACCGGAATCGCCTCGCCAAGCCAGCGCGGCACGCTATGTTGCAGGGGCGCATAGTGCTCGTCGGGGTGTTCGCCGGGAAATGCGTGGGCCGTTGCTGGTGTTGACAGGTTCTGTTCTGAAGTTGGCACGGTGATGACCCTCGAGGGTTTAAATAAGCCTCAATGGAAAACGATGCCGATGATCGGGGGGCGGTACATATTTATAGGGTGCAGGTGACGCTGCCTATAAATCGCCGGGGCAGTTAAACTGCGCCTTTGCGACCCTATATGTCGCATTGCCGTAAACCCGGGAAAATCCGGGGTTTGCGCTATAAGAAGTTGTCGCTTGGCGGCAAGGCCGGGCTGAAAACTGTCCTTACAATCCTCACCAAGCTCGCCAGTTTCAGGCGAGTGTTTTCTCTTCAGGAGACTCCGATGTCCGTTGAGCACGCTGCGGTACAACGCGCCGATTTCGATCAGGTAATGGTTCCCAACTATGCGCCTGCCGCATTCATTCCTGTGCGTGGCGCCGGTTCCCGCGTCTGGGACCAGTCCGGTCGCGAGCTGATCGACTTCGCTGGCGGGATTGCCGTTAACGTATTGGGCCATGCGCACCCGGCGCTGGTCGGTGCCTTGACCGAGCAGGCGAACAAGCTGTGGCACGTGTCCAACGTGTTCACCAATGAGCCGGCCTTGCGCCTGGCCCACAAGCTGATCGACGCCACCTTTGCCGATCGCGTGTTCTTCTGCAACTCCGGCGCCGAAGCCAACGAGGCCGCCTTCAAGCTGGCCCGTCGCGTCGCTTTCGATCGTTACGGCAGCGAGAAGTACGAAATCATCGCAGCGCTCAACAGTTTTCATGGCCGTACCCTGTTCACCGTGAACGTCGGTGGCCAGTCGAAGTACTCCGACGGTTTCGGCCCGAAGATCACCGGTATCACCCACGTGCCGTACAACGATCTGGCCGCGCTGAAAGCCGCCATTTCCGACAAGACCTGCGCCGTGGTTCTGGAGCCGATCCAGGGTGAGGGCGGCGTGCTGCCGGCTGAACTGGCCTACCTGCAAGGCGCCCGTGAGCTGTGCACCGAGCACAACGCGCTGCTGGTGTTCGACGAAGTGCAAACCGGCATGGGCCGCAGCGGCAAGCTGTTTGCCTACCAGCATTACGGCGTGACCCCGGACATCCTGACCAGCGCCAAGAGCCTGGGCGGTGGTTTCCCGATCGCGGCGATGCTGACCACCGAAGAGCTGGCCAAGCACCTGGTCGTCGGCACCCACGGCACCACCTACGGCGGTAACCCGCTGGCGTGCGCCGTTGCCGAAGCCGTGATCGACGTGATCAACACGCCTGAAGTGTTGGCCGGCGTCAACGCCAAGCACGACAAGTTCAAGACCCGCCTTACGCAGATCGGCGAGAAATACGGCCTGTTCACTCAGGTTCGTGGTCTGGGCCTGTTGATCGGTTGTGTGTTGAACGACGCCTGGAAAGGCAAGGCCAAGGACATCTTCAACGCCGCTGAACAAGAAGGCCTGATGATTCTGCAAGCCGGCCCGGACGTCATTCGTTTCGCCCCGAGCCTGGTGGTGGAAGACGCCGATATTGATGCTGGCCTGGATCGCTTCGAGCGCGCCGCGGCAAAACTGACGCAAGCCTGATAGACCCTTCGGCGCCTGATTGTCAGGCGTCGAACCTGATTTTGTATGCCGGCCCCGCTTTTCTGTAGGAGCGAGCCTTGTGGCGAGGGGGCTTGCCCCCGTGGGGGTGCGAAGCACCCCTGAAAACAGTCAGCGCGCTAATCAATCAGAACGCATTGACTGTTTTCGCGATTGCTGCGCAATCGAACGGGGGCAAGCCCCCTCGCCACGCAAAGTAGCTCCCACCGTTGACTCTGAGTTGTTTCAGGGATGGCCCGGGATTTTTTCTTCTGTAAGTTCTGAGATAAAGGAGTGACACCATGCTGGTGATGCGCCCCGCGCAAATGGCTGATCTGGGCGAGGTACAGCGTCTGGCTGCGGACAGCCCGATTGGTGTCACTTCCTTGCCGGATGACGTTGAACGCCTGAGCGACAAGATCGCCGCGAGCGAAGCCTCGTTCGCCGCCGAAGTAAGCTTCAACGGCGAAGAGAGTTATTTCTTCGTCCTCGAAGACACCGCCACCGGCAAACTCGCCGGTTGCTCGGCCATCGTCGCGTCGGCCGGTTATTCCGAGCCGTTTTACAGCTTCCGCAATGAAACCTTCGTGCACGCCTCTCGCGAGCTGAAGATTCACAACAAGATCCACGTGCTCTCCCAGTGCCACGACCTGACCGGCAACAGCCTGCTGACCAGTTTCTACGTGCAGCGCGAGCTGGTGGGTTCGCCGTGGTCGGAACTCAATTCCCGCGGCCGTCTGCTATTCGTGGCCAGCCATCCCGAGCGCTTTGCCGATTCGGTGGTGACCGAGATCGTCGGTTACAGCGATGAAAACGGCGATTCGCCATTCTGGGACGCCATCGGACGCAACTTCTTCGACCTCAACTACGCCGAAGCCGAGCGTCTGTGCGGCCTGAAGAGCCGGACGTTCCTTGCCGAACTGATGCCGCATTACCCGATCTATGTGCCGCTGCTGCCGGACTCCGCTCAAGAGGCGATGGGCCAGGTGCATCCACGGGCGCAGATCACCTTCGACATCCTGATGCGTGAAGGCTTCGAGACCGATCACTACATCGACATTTTCGACGGCGGCCCGACCTTGCACGCCCGCGTCTCGGGGATCCGTTCGATCGCCCAGAGCCGTGTGGTGCCGGTCAAGATCGGCGAGCCAGTCAAAGGTGTCGGTCGCCAGTACCTGGTGTCCAACGCCCAGTTGCAGGATTACCGCGCGGTGATGCTCGAGCTCGATTACGCGCCGGGCAAACCCGTGACCCTGGACCTGGAAGCGGCCGAAGCCCTGGGTGTCGGCGAAGGTGCCAGCGTGCGCCTGGTAGCCGTTTAAAACGCCTGAGTTTCCTGCAAAGCAGCGAGTTTCACGGGTGGCGCAAGCGGCCCGTTTGAGGAGATAGCATGATCGTTCGTCCCGTACGCAGCAGCGATTTACCCGCTCTGATCGACCTGGCCCGTAGCACCGGCACCGGCCTGACCACCTTGCCGGCCAACGAAGAGCGCTTGGCCCATCGGGTTGGCTGGGCCGAGAAGACTTTCCGCGGCGAAGCCGGGCGGGGCGATGCGGACTACCTGTTCGTGCTCGAAGACGACAATGGTCGCGTGGTGGGCATTTCCGCTATTGCCGGCGCCGTCGGCCTGCGTGAGCCGTGGTACAACTTCCGGGTTGGCCTGACCGTCAGCGCCTCCCAGGAGCTGAACATCTACCGCGAAATCCCGACGCTGTTCCTGGCCAACGACCTGACCGGCAACTCTGAGTTGTGCTCGCTGTTCCTGCACGCCGATTACCGCACGGGCCTCAACGGCCGCATGCTGTCCAAGGCGCGGATGCTGTTCATCGCCGAGTTTTCGCAGATGTTCGGCAACAAGATCATTGCCGAGATGCGCGGTGTGTCCGACACAGCTGGGCGTTCGCCATTCTGGGAAAGCCTGGGCCGGCACTTCTTCAAGATGGAGTTCAGCCAGGCCGATTACCTGACTGGCGTGGGCAACAAGGCGTTCATCGCCGAGCTGATGCCGAAGTTCCCGCTGTACACCTGCTTCCTGTCGCCGGATGCGCGCAACGTGATCGGTCAGGTGCACCCCGACACCGAGCCGGCGCTGGCCATGCTCAAGAGCGAAGGCTTCAGCTATCAGGGCTATGTCGACATCTTCGACGCAGGTCCTGCGATCGAGTGCGAAACCGGCAAGATCCGCGCGGTGCGTGACAGTCAGGCGCTGGTGCTGGCCATCGGCACGCCGGGTGACGACGCGACGCCGTTCATCATTCACAACCGCAAGCGCGAAGACTGCCGGATCACTGCCGCTCCCGCACGTCTGGCCGCCGGCACCCTGGTGGTCGACCCGTTGACTGCCAAACGTCTTCAACTCAACGCCGGTGACCAAGTGCGCGCCGTGGTGTTGTCCGCTGCACGGGAGTCGAAATAATGAAGTCGCTATACATTGCAGGTGAATGGCTGGCGGGTCAGGGCGAAGCCTTTGAGTCGCTCAACCCGGTGACCCAGCAAGTGCTGTGGTCCGGTGTCGGCGCCACCACTGCTCAGGTTGAATCGGCTGTGCAAGCGGCGCGACAGGCGTTTCCGGGCTGGGCCCGCATAACGCTGGAGGAGCGCATTGCCGTGCTGGAAGCCTTCGCCGCCGCCTTGAAAAGTCGCGCAGACGAAATGGCTCACACCATTGGCGAAGAAACCGGCAAGCCGCTGTGGGAAGCCGCGACCGAAGTGACCAGCATGGTCAACAAGATCGCGATTTCGGTGCAAAGCTACCGTGAACGTACCGGCGAGAAGAGCGGCCCGCTGGGCGACGCCACCGCCGTGTTGCGCCACAAACCCCACGGTGTGGTGGCGGTGTTTGGTCCTTACAACTTCCCTGGTCACTTGCCCAACGGTCACATCGTGCCAGCGCTGCTGGCCGGTAACAGCGTGCTGTTCAAACCTAGCGAACTGACGCCGAAAGTCGCCGAGCTGACGCTCAAGTGCTGGATCGAGGCAGGGTTGCCGGCGGGCGTGTTGAACCTGCTGCAAGGCGCGCGGGAAACCGGTATCGCCCTGGCGGCGAACCCGGGTATCGACGGCCTGTTCTTCACCGGTTCCAGCCGTACCGGCAATCACCTGCACCAGCAATTCGCCGGTCGTCCGGACAAGATCCTTGCGCTGGAGATGGGCGGCAACAACCCGCTGGTGGTCGATCAGGTCGCCGACCTCGACGCTGCGGTGTACACCATCATTCAGTCGGCATTCATCTCTGCCGGTCAGCGTTGCACCTGTGCCCGCCGTCTGCTGGTGCCGCAAGGCACCTGGGGCGACACACTGCTGGCGCGTCTGGTGGCGGTCAGTTCGACCATTGCGGTCGGTGCTTTCGACCAGCAACCGGCGCCGTTCATGGGCTCGGTGGTTTCCCTCGGCGCGGCGAAAGCGCTGATGGATGCCCAAGAGCATCTGTTGGCCAATGGCGCTGTGGCGCTGCTGGAAATGACCCAGCCACAGGCTCAGTCGGCCTTGTTGACCCCGGGCATTGTGGATGTCAGCGCCGTGGCCGATCGTCCTGACGAAGAGCTGTTTGGTCCGTTGCTGCAAGTGATCCGCTACGCTGATTTCGAGGCCGCGATCGCTGAAGCCAACGACACCGCCTACGGCCTGGCGGCCGGCTTGCTGTCGGATTCCGAGGCGCGTTATCAGCAGTTCTGGCTGGAAAGCCGTGCGGGTATCGTCAACTGGAACAAGCAATTGACCGGCGCCGCGAGCAGCGCACCGTTCGGCGGCGTCGGAGCCTCGGGCAACCATCGCGCCAGCGCCTACTACGCGGCGGATTACTGCGCGTACCCGGTGGCCTCGCTGGAAACACCGAGCCTGGTGATGCCGGCCGCTTTGACGCCTGGCGTGAAGATGGCGTAGCGCCCATTCGCGAGCAAGCCCGCTCCCACAGGAGTTGCGTCGAACACAAAATGTGTGAGCACCTCTGAACCTGTGGGAGCTGGCTTGCCAGCGAAGGCCGCGACTCGGTCTAAAAGAATTGTTACCTGAGCCTATAACAACAGATTCTCGTGGAGCCTCGCTGATGAAATCCTATGAAGTCAATTTTGACGGTCTAGTGGGGCCGACCCATAACTACGGCGGCCTGTCCTACGGCAACGTCGCGTCCCAGAGCAACAGCCAGCAGTCCTCCAACCCCAAGGAAGCGGCGCTGCAAGGCCTGGCAAAAATGAAAGCGCTGATGGAAATGGGCTTTCAGCAAGGCGTGCTGGCGCCGCAGGAGCGCCCGGATGTGGCCGCGCTGCGTCGCCTGGGTTTCAGCGGTAGCGACGCTCAAGTGATCGAGCGCGCCGCCAAAGAAGCGATGCCGCTGCTGGTTGCCAGTTGCTCGGCGTCGAGCATGTGGGTGGCCAACGCCGCCACAGTCAGCCCGAGCGCCGACACCGCTGATGGTCGCGTGCATTTCACCGCCGCCAACCTCAACTGCAAATACCACCGCAGCATTGAGCACCCGACCACCAGCCGCGTGCTGGGGGCGATGTTCGCCGATCAGAAGCACTTCGCCCATCACGCTGCCTTGCCAGCCGTGGCGCAGTTCGGTGACGAAGGCGCGGCGAACCACACGCGCTTCTGCCGCGAATACGGCGAAGCCGGCGTCGAATTCTTCGTTTTTGGTCGCAGTGCATTCGACACCCGCTACCCGGCACCGCAGAAATACCCGGCGCGCCAGACCCTCGAAGCGTCCCAGGCCGTTGCTCGCCTGCACGGCTTGAGCGATGACGGTGTGGTCTACGGCCAGCAGAATCCGTCGGTGATCGATCAGGGCGTGTTCCACAACGATGTGATCGCCGTGGGCAATGGCGAGGTGTTGTTCTATCACGAGGACGCCTTTCTCGAGACCGAAAAGATGCTCGCTGAACTGCAGAGCAAACTCGCTAAAGTCGGTGGGAAATTTCAGTCGGTCTGTGTTCCGCGTTCTGCGGTCAGCGTCGATGACGCGGTTCGTTCCTACCTGTTCAATAGCCAGCTGCTGTCGCGTCCTGACGGCTCCATGCTGTTGATCGTGCCGGAAGAATGCCGTGGCAACGAGCGCGTCTGGCAGTACCTGCAAGGTTTGACCAGCTCCGGCGGCCTGATCCGCGAGGTCAAAGTCTTCGATCTCAAGCAGAGCATGCAGAACGGCGGTGGCCCGGCTTGCCTGCGGCTGCGCGTCGCACTCAACGAAACCGAGCTGGCGGCCGTCAACCCAGGGGTTATCATGACGGCACCGTTGTACGGCACACTGACCGAATGGGTCGAAAAGCACTACCGCGACCGCATGGCCGAAAGCGATCTGGCGGACCCGCAGTTGCTGCTTGAGTGCCGGACGGCACTGGATGAACTGACGCAAATCCTTAAACTGGGCGCGGTTTATCCATTCCAGATCAATTGATCGTCGATGCGCTGCCCTGTGTGGCCGCGCACCGTTTCATCTCCAATGAGAGCGTAAAGACATGAGCGATTCCCTGCAGCTGATCCTTGAAGACACCGACGGCACGCAACTGGAAACTTCCTGCACCCGCGTCGCGGTCATGTGGCAAGGCAAGGAGCTGTGGATTCAGCAGGACGGCCGTGGCCAGCTGCTGATCGGCGTGGACGTTGAAGAAGGCGACGAAGAGTACGCCAACCTGCTGCTGCGCCCGTTGGCGACTAATCTGGTAAGTCTGCAACTGGAAATGGAACCGGCTGACCTCGGCGACGACGAGGACCACGTGCACGGTCCGGATTGCAACCACGACCATTAAGGAACCGCTCTATGCTCGCCCTCGGCAAACTGCTTGAACTGACCCTCGCCGGCCGCGAACCGGCGGAGAAGACTCAACTGACTGTCGAAGGCGTGCGGATGCGCTGGTTGAGCGAAGGTGCGCTGGAAGTCCGGCCACCGCAAGCGCGTGACAACGGCCTGGACCTGCTGCTGTCGGCGGGCATCCATGGCAACGAAACAGCGCCGATCGAGTTGCTCGACCGCCTGTTGCACGACATCGCCCGTGGCGACCTCAAGCCGCGCGCGCGCATTCTGTTCCTGTTCGGCAACCCCGAAGCGATTCGCAAGGGCGAGCGTTTCGTCGAGCAGGACGTCAATCGGCTGTTCAACGGCCGTCATGAACAAAGCAGTGGCTGCGAAGCCCTGCGCGCCTGTGAACTGGAACGCCTGGCGGCGAGCTTCTTCAGCCTGCCGGATCGCCAGCGCCTGCACTATGACTTGCACACAGCGATTCGCGGCTCGAAGATCGAGCAGTTCGCCTTGTATCCCTGGAAAGAAGACCGCCAGCATTCGCGTCTGGAGCTGGCACGTTTGCGCGCCGCCGGCATGCAAGCGGTGCTGCTGCAGAACAAGCCGTCCATCGTCTTCAGTTCCTACACCTACGACAAGCTCGGTGCCGAGTCCTTCACCCTTGAACTGGGCAAGGCGCGGCCGTTCGGGCAGAACTCGGGGGTCAATGTTTCCTTGCTGGAAAACCGCCTGAAACAGATCATCGAAGGCACCGAGCCGGAAATGAGTGAAGAGGCGCTCGATGGTTTGCAGCTATTCAGTGTGGCGCGGGAAATCATCAAGCACAGCGACAGCTTCCGCCTGAACCTGCCGGTGGATGTCGAGAATTTTTCCGAGCTGGAAGTGGGTTACCTGTTGGCGGAAGACATCGCCAATACCCGCTGGATCATCGAAGAGCAGGGCGCGCGGATCATCTTCCCCAACCCCAAGGTGAAAAACGGCCTGCGTGCCGGCATCCTGGTGGTGCCGACCACCGACGAAAACCTGGCTTAAGACCAATACAAAACCTATGTGGGAGCGGGCTTGCTCGCGAAGACGGATTCACATTCAACGCATTCGTTGAATGTAAAATCGCTTTCGCGAGCAAGCCCGCTCCCACATTTGATATGGGTGAAGCGAAAGACTTCACCCATATCACGGGTTCGAGTTTTAGACAGCTACCGCACGCGGCTCGGTGCGACGCAGCGCACGTATCTTGTGCAGGGTATCGGCACAAGTCTTCGCCGCTTCCTGGCCTTTATGCACGAAATGCTCGAAGAAGAACTTCTGATGTTCTTCGCCGGCATGGAAGTGGTGCGGGGTCAGGGATACCGAGAACACCGGCACTTCAGTTTCCAATTGCACCTGCATCAGGCCGCTGACCACCGACTGGGCAACGAACTCGTGACGGTAGATCCCGCCGTCCACCACCAGGGCGGCGGCAACGATGCCGGCATAACGACCGGTCTTGGCCAGCAACTTGGCGTGCAGGGGCATTTCAAAGGCGCCGCCGACTTCGAAGAAGTCGATGTCGGATTCCTGGTAACCCTGGGCAATCATTTCGGCGACGAAGCCTTTACGGCTCTGATCGACAATATCCTTGTGCCAGCAGGCCTGGATGAACGCTACGCGCTCGCCATGATGGTGTTTGCTTTTGCTATCGATTGCGGTGGGTTGCATGTTCTGATTCCTGTTTGTGTGAAAAACAGGGCTTATGAATCGAATGGGATTCAAGGGTACGCACGAGCGCAAAAAAAAGCCTGCGGGCGGCCCTTCGGTGTCAATCCCGTTCTCTCTTCATCCGGACTATGACCGTCGGCCCCGGGATCACACCGGGTCTGCTGACCTTGCCGTCATGCACAGCCATTGCCGTGCCTGTCGCCAAGCGCTCGCGGGCTATGCGCATTGCGCGCAATTACCGCCGGTGGGGAGTTACACCCCGCCCTGAGAACGTTTTTGCCGCCATTATGTTTGGCTGCGCAGCGTTTTTATCACATATTTGCGGTATGCGCATGGCCAATACCGGTCAGTCGGGGTGTACAACCTGTGGGAGCGGGCTTGCTCGCGAAGACGGTTTAGCATCCAACGCAAATGTTGACTGTCAGTGCGCCTTCGCGAGCAAGCCCGCTCCCACATGGATTGTGCTTTCCTGACTTTTCCTCGTTCAAGGCTTGATTATTGGCCGGCATGCCCGCAGTAATTCTTTCCTGAAAGGGATTTCCCCCTGCTTACCGAGGCCAGATTCATGAGTGTTATTGATCTTCGCAGCGACACCGTCACCCAACCTTGCGCCGGCATGCTCGAGGCAATGACCAAGGCCGCCACCGGTGATGACGTGTATGGCGAAGATCCGACGGTCAATCAGTTGGAAGCCGAACTGGCCCGGCGCCTGGGTTTTGCCGCGGCACTGTTCGTGCCGACCGGCACCATGAGCAACTTGCTCGGCCTGATGGCCAACTGCGATCGCGGTGACGAATACATCGTCGGTCAGCAAGCCCACACCTATAAATACGAGGGTGGCGGTGCTGCGGTGCTCGGCTCGATCCAGCCGCAGCCGCTGGAAGTGCAGGCAGATGGCTCGCTGGACCTGGCTCAGGTGGCGGCAGCGATCAAGCCTGACGACTTTCACTTCGCCCGCACCCGCTTGCTGGCCCTGGAAAACACCATGCAGGGTAAGGTTTTGCCCCTGGATTACCTGGCTCAAGCGCGCAGTTTTACCCGCGACCACGGGTTGCAATTGCACCTGGACGGCGCACGGCTGTACAACGCGGCGGTCAAGCTGGGTGTGGATGCCCGGGAAATCACCGCGCATTTCGATTCGGTCTCGGTGTGCCTGTCCAAAGGCCTGGGCGCACCGGTCGGTTCGGTGCTGTGCGGCTCGGCCGAGTTGATCGGCAAGGCCCGGCGCCTGCGCAAGATGGTCGGTGGCGGCATGCGTCAGGCCGGAATTCTCGCGGCGGCAGGCCTGTATGCGCTGGATAACAACGTAGAACGCCTGGCCGATGACCATGCCAACGCGCAAATGCTGGCCGAAGGCCTGCGCGGGGCGGGGTTCGAGGTCGAGCCGGTACAGACCAACATGGTTTACGTCGCCATGGGCGACAAAGCCGAGGCCATCAAGGCGTTTGCCGCCGAGCGCGGGATCAAGCTCAGCGCGGCCGCACGTCTGCGCATGGTTACGCACATGGACGTCAGCCGCGCGCAAATAGAGCAGGTCGTCGCGGCATTCGTCGACTTTTCCCACAAGTAACAGGGTTAGCGGTCCAATTGACCGTTTCTATCGTATAAACACGCTGTACCCCGCGCGCAGGGCCGATATAATGCGGCCCTTTGCCGTCGCTTCGTCTGTTGACGTTTCGAACAGGCCTTTGGCCGCAGCCTCCGTGGAAGAACCTAATGAAAAGCGCAGAAATCCGTGAAGCCTTCCTTCGCTTCTTCGAAGAGCAAGGCCACACCCGTGTAGCCTCCAGCTCTTTGATTCCGGGCAACGACCCAACCCTGCTGTTCACTAACGCGGGGATGAACCAGTTCAAGGACTGCTTCCTGGGCCAGGAAAAACGTGCGTACATCCGTGCGACCAGCAGCCAGAAATGCGTGCGTGCCGGTGGCAAGAACAGTGACCTGGAAAACGTCGGTTATACCGCTCGTCACCATACGTTCTTCGAAATGCTCGGTAACTTCAGCTTCGGTGACTATTTCAAGCACGACGCGATCACCTTCGCCTGGACCTTCCTGACCGGCGTTCTGAAACTGCCGAAGGAAAAGCTCTGGGTCACCGTCTACGCCTCTGACGACGAAGCGTATGACATCTGGACCAAGGAAATCGGCGTGCCGGTCGAGCGCATGATCCGCATCGGCGACAACAAAGGCGCGCCATACGCCTCTGACAACTTCTGGACCATGGGCGACACCGGCCCGTGCGGCCCGTGCACCGAGATTTTCTACGATCACGGCGACCACATCTGGGGTGGCCCACCGGGCTCGCCGGAAGAAGATGGCGACCGTTACATCGAAATCTGGAACAACGTGTTCATGCAGTTCAACCGCACCGCCGATGGCGTGTTGCATCCGTTGCCAGCGCCGTCGGTCGACACCGGCATGGGCCTGGAGCGGATCAGTGCGGTGATGCAACACGTCAATTCCAACTACGACATCGACCTGTTCAAGAACCTGCTGAAAGCCTCTGCTGAAGCCATTGGTTGCGAGAATGGCGATCAGTCGTCGCTCAAGGTTGTGTCCGACCACATCCGTTCGTGCGGTTTTCTCATCGCCGATGGCGTGCTGCCGTCCAACGAAGGTCGCGGTTATGTACTGCGTCGGATCATCCGTCGCGCCTGCCGTCACGGTAACAAGCTGGGCGCCACCGGCAGCTTCTTCTACAAGATCGTCGCGGCGCTGGTTGCCGAGATGGGCGAAGCCTTCCCGGAACTGAAGAAGCAGCAGAGCAACATCGAACGCGTGCTCAAGGCCGAAGAAGAACAGTTCTCCAAGACCCTGGAGCATGGCCTGAAGATTCTCGAGCAGGATCTGCTCGAGCTCAAAGGCACCGTGGTGCCGGGCGACGTGGTGTTCAAACTCTACGACACCTACGGTTTCCCGATGGACCTGACCGCGGACATCGCCCGCGAGCGCAGCCTGACTGTCGACGAAGCCGGTTTTGAGCGTGAAATGGAAGCCCAGCGTGTTCGCGCGCGTTCGGCCAGTTCCTTCGGCCTGGACTACAACACCCTGGTCAAGGTTGATGTGGCCACCGAGTTCACCGGCTACAAAGACACCAGCGGTTCGGCGAAAATTGTCGCTATCTATAAAGAAGGCCAGTCGGTCGACGTCTTGAATGAAGGCGAAGAGGCGGTAATCGTTCTGAACCAGACGCCGTTCTACGCTGAATCCGGTGGCCAGATCGGCGACTGCGGTTATCTTCAGGCGGGCAGCGCACGTTTCGACGTGCGCGACACCACCAAGACCGGCGGCGCCTTTCTGCACCACGGTGTGCTGGATTCGGGTAGCCTGACCATCGGCGCGCCGGTGGAAACCCACGTGGATGCCGAGGTGCGTCACGCGACTTCGTTGAACCACTCGGCCACCCACTTGCTGCACGCCGCATTGCGTCAGGTATTGGGCGAGCACGTTCAGCAGAAAGGTTCGTTGGTTGATAGCCAGCGCCTGCGCTTCGACTTCAGCCACTTCGAGGCGATCAAGCCGGAACAACTGAAGGCCCTGGAAGATATCGTCAACGCTGAGATTCGCAAGAACTCCGCCGTCGAGACCGAAGAAACCGATATCGAAACCGCGAAGAAGAAGGGCGCCATGGCGCTGTTCGGCGAGAAGTACGGCGACGACGTGCGCGTGCTGAGCATGGGCGGCGACTTCTCCGTCGAGCTGTGCGGTGGTATCCATGCCAACCGTACCGGCGACATCGGCCTGCTGAAAATCATCAGCGAAGGCGGTGTGGCGTCGGGTGTACGGCGTATCGAGGCGGTCACCGGTGCTGCGGCACTGGCCTACTTGAACGCGGCAGAAGAACAACTCAAGGAAGCGGCCAACCTGGTCAAGGGTAGCCGCGACAACCTGATCGACAAGCTGTCAGCCGTGCTGGAGCGCAACCGTCTGCTGGAGAAACAACTCGAGCAACTGCAAGCCAAGGCTGCCAGCGCTGCGGGCGACGATCTGTCGGCCCAGGCCCTGGACGTCAAGGGCGTGAAAGTGCTGGCCGTGCGTCTGGACGGTCAGGATGGCAAGGCGCTGTTGGCGCTGGTCGATCAACTGAAAAACAAACTCGGCCGCGC
The DNA here is from genome assembly GCF_059415945.1 of Pseudomonas sp. GW821-FHT09H03. Classification (NCBI taxonomy): domain Bacteria; kingdom Pseudomonadati; phylum Pseudomonadota; class Gammaproteobacteria; order Pseudomonadales; family Pseudomonadaceae; genus Pseudomonas; species Pseudomonas sp. GW821-FHT09H03. The sequence continues at coordinate 28,878 of NZ_JBWKOF010000028.1, forward strand.
AGTGATCCTGCTCGGCAGTGTCCATGAGGAGAAGGTCGTTCTGGTTGCAGGCGTAACCAAAGACCTGACTGGCCAACTCAAAGCCGGTGATTTGATGAAGCAAGCCGCTGCGGCAGTGGGCGGGAAGGGCGGTGGTCGTCCAGACATGGCGCAGGGCGGCGGTACCGACGCTGACGCACTGGATGGTGCATTGGCCCTGACCGTTCCATTTGTAGAGCAGGGTCTATAAGGCAGTGTTTGCGGCCGGCAGTCTAGTGGCTGGCCGCAACGCTGTTTGAGTGATTATTTGGGCGCCCTTCATGGGCAGAGGCGGCTTTGAAATGGCTTTGATCGTACAGAAATTTGGAGGCACCTCGGTCGGCACTGTCGAGAGAATCGAACAGGTCGCCGACAAGGTTAAGAAATTCCGCGATGCGGGCGATGACCTGGTGGTTGTGCTGTCTGCAATGAGCGGCGAAACCAACCGTCTGATCGATCTGGCCAAGCAAATCAGTGGTGACGGCCAGCCAGTTCCCCGTGAGCTGGACGTGATCGTTTCCACCGGTGAGCAGGTGACGATTGCCTTGTTGGCCATGGCGCTGATCAAGCGCGGCGTGCCAGCGGTGTCCTACACCGGCAACCAGGTGCGGATTCTGACGGATAGCGCGCACAATAAAGCGCGTATCCTGCAGATTGATGACCAGAAGATTCGCGGTGACCTGAAGGCCGGTCGTGTAGTCGTTGTCGCCGGTTTCCAGGGCGTCGACGAGCACGGCAACATCACCACCCTCGGTCGTGGCGGTTCCGACACCACGGGCGTGGCCCTGGCGGCAGCCCTGAAGGCTGACGAGTGCCAGATCTACACCGACGTCGATGGTGTCTACACCACCGACCCGCGTGTGGTGTCCGTGGCCCAGCGCCTGGACAAGATCACCTTCGAAGAGATGCTGGAAATGGCCAGCCTCGGTTCCAAGGTGTTGCAGATCCGCGCAGTCGAGTTCGCCGGCAAGTACAACGTTCCGCTGCGCGTACTGCACAGCTTCAAGGAGGGTCCGGGCACCCTCATTACTATTGATGAAGAGGAAACCATGGAACAGCCGATCATTTCCGGTATCGCTTTCAACCGCGATGAAGCCAAGCTGACCATCCGTGGCGTGCCAGACATCCCGGGCGTTGCTTTCAAGATTCTCGGCCCGATCAGCGCCGCGAACATCGAAGTCGACATGATCGTGCAGAACGTTGCGCACGATAACACCACCGACTTCACCTTCACCGTACACCGCAATGACTACCAGGCCGCGCAAGCGGTGCTGGAAAAAACCGCTGGTGAGCTGGGTGCCCGTGAAGTCGTGGGCGACACCAAGATCGCCAAGGTCTCGATCGTCGGTGTCGGCATGCGCTCGCACGCAGGTGTCGCCAGCCGCATGTTCGAATCCCTGGCCAAGGAAAGCATCAACATCCAGATGATCTCGACTTCGGAAATCAAAGTCTCCGTAGTGATCGAAGAGAAGTACCTGGAACTGGCTGTGCGCGCTCTGCACACGGCTTTCGAACTGGACGCACCGGTCCGCCAGGGCGAGTGATGCGTTTACCAATGGGCGCGGTCTGACCGCGCCCTTTGTTTTTTTGAATGGCGTGACCCAAGGCTGTTCTTTTGCTCGCGCTGGTCAATACTCAGGCATGTAGGACTGCGACCGCTCCGGTTGTGGGTCGAGTGCCTTTTTTTTGCAGACTGTAGTCCCTGAAATGAAATGCGTGAGGAGAAAGGTATGCTGATTCTGACTCGTCGGTGCGCAGAAAGCCTGATTATCGGTGATGGCGAAATCACCGTGACCGTGCTCGGCGTCAAAGGAAATCAAGTGCGCATCGGTGTCAACGCCCCTAAAGAGGTTGCGGTCCACCGTGAGGAAATTTACCTGCGTATCAAGAAAGAGAAGGACGAAGAACCAAGCCATTAATTTTTATCGTTTTTTATGTTTGCAAACGGGGAAAAGGTTGGTTAAGATACGCCCCGTGTTGCGGAGAGCTGGCCGAGTGGCCGAAGGCGCTCCCCTGCTAAGGGAGTACACCTCAAAAGGGTGTCGGGGGTTCGAATCCCCCGTTCTCCGCCATTATTTGCGTAGTACGTTGTAATCTGGCTTCTTCGGTAAGTTGTTGAAATTACTAGAAAAAGTGTTTGACATAGAGATTAGACGGCCTATAATGCGCGGCAACAAATGCACTCGTAGCTCAGCTGGATAGAGTACTCGGCTACGAACCGAGCGGTCACAGGTTCGAATCCTGTCGAGTGCACCATTTAAGAGTTGTTTGCAGCAATGCAGGTAACTTGGCTTCAACCAGTTGTGATCTGGTATAAAAACACAACTTGCACTCGTAGCTCAGCTGGATAGAGTACTCGGCTACGAACCGAGCGGTCACAGGTTCGAATCCTGTCGAGTGCACCTAC
>NZ_JBWKOF010000028.1:31399-38763 GCF_059415945.1 Pseudomonas sp. GW821-FHT09H03
ATACAACAGAAAGCCCGCATTTATTGCGGGCTTTTTGCCGTCCGGGATTTGGCTTTTCCCGTGCTGCATCCCTTCTCATCGAACTCGACTTCGACCTGCGCGCTGCGACCAGGCTTCGCACCATAGCGATAACTTGTCGTCGAGTTGCGAGCACTGATCCTGTCCGGCTTGCCGAGGGCGCTTTCGACGTCCTGCCGGCTCATGCCGGCGACTATGCGCTGATTGATGATCGCCTTGCGGCGCTCCTGGGGGCTGATCAGGTTTGCGCAGTTTTCCTCTGTCTGGCCGATCACGACCGGTTCTCTGTTGTTGATTTTCATGCTGGGTGTTTCGCGGGCTTCGGCCTCAGGCAAGAGCGCCTTGTTGCTGCTGGACGGGGAAGGGCGCACATCCTGAAGCGAGGCGCTTTCACCGGCAATGCAACTGAGTGTGGTAAAGGTGATGTGGCCATTGGCAGCTTCGCAACGCTGAACGACAGTGGCGGAGACCGCGGGCGGCGCGCTGAGCATGGCAAGCAGTAACAGGTATCGCGCATTCGATGGCATTGAGCGCCCTCCATGACGTTCGCGCTCTAGGGTAGCTGGCAGAAACTTCGGTGCTGGTGTGTTTTCTTTGCAGAATGAGTCGTCGCATTTTCATGGATCAGGATTACGCTCAAGTTTGTTTCGCAAGCGCTTGTTTCAGGCCGGGATTTTTTAGCGTTTTAAACCGTCAGGCGGTGTATCATTGCGACCGTCAGCCCCGCCGGGGCTTTTGGAATACTTCCATGGACTTACCCAGTAGTTACTCAATACCCCGTTTTACCAATCATGAATTGACTGATTGATTCTTCCGGCGCACCCCGCTGCTGGGAGTGGAGTTCGCCTATGTCTGAAGTTGAAGTAAAGAAAACGCAGGAAAGCTTGCAGGATCGCCTGGCCCAGGTGATCGAATTGCTGCAGCGCCAGCGAGTTGTCGAAGACCTGACTCACCGCCAGGAAGGCCCGCATCATGACCGGGTCGAGAACCTGGTTCACCGGCAGAACCTCGTCGAGTTGCAACGCAAGCTCGATGATCTGCACTCCGCCGACGTCGCCTACATCCTTGAAGCCTTGCCGCTGGACGATCGTCTGACGCTCTGGCAACTGGTCAAGGCCGATCGCGACGGCGACATCCTGCTCGAAGTATCCGACTCGGTTCGTGAAACCCTGATCGCCGACATGGACGATCACGAGCTCCTGGCTGCGGCCAAGGACATGGATGCCGACGAACTCGCTGACCTGGCCTCCGAGCTGCCGCGAGACGTCGTCCACGAGCTGATGGAGTCGCTGGACCAGCAACAGCGCGAGCGCGTCCGTTCGGCCCTGTCCTACGACGAGGAGCAGGTCGGTGCATTGATGGACTTCGAGATGGTGACCATCCGTGAGGATGTCAGTCTCGAAGTGGTGTTGCGTTACCTGCGTCGTCTCAAGGAGCTGCCGGGCCACACCGACAAGTTGTTTGTGGTCGATTACGACGGTGTCCTCAAGGGCGTGCTGCCGATCAAGCGGTTGCTGGTCAACGATCCGGACAAGCAGGTAGCCGAAGTGATGGCCAGCGATCCGGTGAGTTTTCACCCGGACGAAGATGCCTACGACGCCGCCCAGGCGTTCGAGCGTTATGACTTGATCTCGGCCCCTGTGGTCGACAAGAACGGCAAGCTGATCGGCCGTCTGACCATCGACGAAATGGTCGACCTGATTCGTGAAGAGAGCGAAAGCGAAGTTCTCAACATGGCGGGTCTGCGCGAAGAAGAAGATATTTTTGCCTCGGTCTGGAAGTCCCTGCGTAACCGTTGGGCCTGGCTGGCGATCAACCTGATTACCGCGTTCGTGGCCTCACGGGTGATCGGGCTGTTTGAAGGATCGATCGAGAAGCTCGTGGCTCTGGCGGCATTGATGCCAATCGTGGCGGGTATCGGTGGCAACTCGGGCAACCAGACCATCACCATGATCGTCCGGGCCATGGCTCTGGACCAGGTAAATACCGGCAATACCTCCCGCTTGATGCGCAAGGAACTGGCGGTTTCCTTGATCAACGGTGTGATCTGGGGTGGGGTTATCGGTGTCGTGGCCTTTCTGCTGTACGGCAGTTGGTCCCTTGGGGTGGTCATGACGGCCGCCATGACGCTCAACCTGTTGCTGGCGGCGCTGATGGGGGTGCTGATTCCCATGACCCTGGCACGCCTGGGGCGCGATCCTGCGATGGGTGCCAGTGTGATGATCACGGCAGTCACGGACAGCGGCGGCTTCTTCATCTTCCTCGGGCTGGCGACGATCTTCCTGCTCTGACCGGCCTTGCCACAAAAACCCGCTCCGGCGGGTTTTTTTGTGCCCGAAATCCAGGCAAAAAAAAGCCAGCGATTAGGCTGGCTTTGGGCGCTCGGGTTGGATCAGGAGGCGTCGGCGGCCATTTCGGCGTCGTGCGCGATCAGCGAAACAAGGGCGTTCTGCTGGCGATGGGATAGTTGGCGAAAGCGCTGCAGTAACTCGCGTTCGTGCAATGACAGCTCAGGGCTGTCCAGGCGCATGCTCAACTCTTCTCCCAGTGCGCCTTCCTGAATAAGACTCTGCTCAAGGCGCGCAATGATCTCGGAGTTCATACTGCGATGATGATTGCGAGCCACCTCGGCAATGCGTTCACGCATTCCGTCTGGCAGACGTACGACGAACTTGTCAGCCGTACGGCTGGAATAAATTGCCTGTTTCAATGGGCGCATATATTTAACCGGTTTAGTTCAGGGGAGCGGTTTTGGGGATTGACCGCAGGATGTCTGGTAGGACAAGCACTATGGCCAAATGTTCAACCTGAATTGATAGAGGCGCGCATCATGCCTCAAATTAGCCATACCATTGGCGTCAATTCTGTGACAAATATTGAGCCGGGTAAAGGCGTTCTGCCAGCACTGATTATCAGAAATGCGGACTGGTTTGAAAAGTTCGACCGGTTCTGATCGCCTACTGCATTAGCGGCCGGACCAACGGTTGGCAAAAAGGGGCGGGTATACGAATTCGGCCACTGTTCCTCCACCTTTACAGGATAGTGGCAAATGGCCGATTTGCTAGGGTTGGCACTATAGGGGTGGTGAATTCAGGACGGACGGCTGGCGGGCGGGCGTGGTGTCAGCGTAGCACCGGATCGAACTTGATCTTGCGTCCGGCTATCAGTGCCAGCACGAACAATGCTGTGAACAAACCGCAGGCAATCAGGGGCAGGGTGATGACCATCTCTTCGGTCAAGGACAGATGAAGAATGCCGCTCAGTAGGGCGAGGATGAAAAATCCTGCGGCTGATTTGGACATGTGTTGCTCCTGATGGGGAATCAAAATACCAAACGTTCAGACGACGGCGCCCGCAGCAGGGTGTTCTCCTGGCTGACGTCCTGACCGGCAGAGTCGCGGTCGCTCATCACTGCCAGCTGTGGTGCTTTTTGCAGCTGCAGGAAATGCGGAATGCGTTGGGCCACCACCGCCTCGACTGCACCGTTCTCGGGAATAAGTTGCAAACCCACTAAAACTGTCAGAGCGATCGCGTTCGCGAGTAAAAGGACGCTGTTCATCGAGCTGGCCTCCGTCGTTCTTCTGAGAACAGCAGAAGCAGCTCGCATGCCAGAGTCTATCGGCATTTAAATGCTTTAAAAACAATCAATTAAGATATTTGCCGGGCAGGCAGGGGTTGCAATTTGCAATGATGGCTTTTTGCGGTGATGCAAATTGCACGGTAAACAAGTCAGCATCGGACTGGGGCGGCTGCCTACACTTAAAAAGCCTACGGACGACATGACAAAAGCATGCCTGGCCGTTAACATGCACGCCGTCTATCGCTGCGCGATTCTTCGCCGGCGACTTGTGTCTCAGTAGCTCAATTGGATAGAGCATCCCCCTCCTAAGGGGAAGGTTGGCAGTTCGAACCTGCCCTGGGACACCAATATTTACTGATGGTTGGCACTGAAATTTGCTGATCAACGCGACTCATGCCAGCAAGGTAGCAGCGCAAGTAAAAAGGCCCCGGCTTCACAGCACGGGGCCTTTCTCGTTTTCAGCCTTCAAAAATTCCGGAACCTGGTCAGCAGGTTCCGGATTTTTCTGCTGATCAAGGATTCGTCAACTTCCTGAGCTGAACAGCCTTGGTCAATTGTCAGGGTCGTTCAGCGCCTTGGTTCGATGAGGGGCTGTTCGCCCCCCACGCTCAAAGTATGAAGTCCGAAGTTGAGAGGCTGGTGACACCGGTGATCTGAATGGCGAACTCGGCGGCGTTGTCCGCATCCGTGTTGCCGTAGAGCACGCCATTGGCAATCTTCAATTGCCCGGCAGCAGTAAAGGCTGTCGTGCTACCGATGATCGCGCCAAAGGCTTCATTGGCGGTCGTGGCGGTGTTGGCATCCAGTGTCGACAGGTCGATCTTGTCGCTACCGCGGACGAAGTCGCTGATGACATCCCAGGTGGAGCTGGTCGTTCCCGTTTCCAACAACGAATTGAAGTCGAAAATATCGCTGCCAGCGCCGCCGATGAGGGTGTCCTTGCCCAGTCCGCCCGTTAACACGTTGGCTGCCGCATTGCCTTTGAGCGTATCGGCGTAGCTGGAACCGGTGAGATTTTCGATGGAGATGAGGCGATCGACACCGGCACCGAGTGTGTTCTGCGAGGCAGTGGTAATGTTCAGGTCGACCTTGACCGCAGAAGTTGCCCCCTCGTAGGTAGCCGTGTCCACGCCGCTACCCCCGTTCAGGGTGTCATTGCCAGCCGCACCACGCAGGACGTCATTACCTAGTCCACCACTGAGGGTATCGTCGCCGTTGCCACCATCGAGGCTGTTGTTATAGGCATTGCCCACCAGGCGATCGTTCGCGTAACCGCCAATAACGTTTTCGATATTGAGAATTCGATCATCTTCGTAACGGGATGCCTGGACACGCTGATCGCCGGTGAGGTTGAGATCAACGTTGAGTGCTAATCCCTCTGCTGCGTAGGACAGGGTATCGATGCCCTCACCACCGTCCAGAAAGTCGTCGCCAAGGCTGCTGAGCAGCAAGTCATTACCGGTGCCGCCCGATAACACGTCTGCTCCCAGGCCGCCATTCAGCGTATCGTTGCCGACGCCGCCCTTGAGGATGTCGTTGTTGTCGCCACCATCGAGCTTGTCGTCGCCGATGCCGCCCTCGAGTGTGTCCTCACCATTGCCACCGAACAAACTATCGTTACCGCTGCCACCCACCAGCAGGTCGTAACTATCGCCCCCCTCCAGGGTGTCAGCGCCGCCTTCGCCGAACAGGCGATCGTGGGACGAGGAGCCAACGAGACGGTTGTTGCCAAGGCCGCCGAACAAATCGCTACTGCCGGTGGCGAACTGATTTGTGTTGGCCGTGCTCGTATTGAGGAGCAGGCTGGACGTTGTCAGGTTGGCGACCGAAACTCCCGTGAGCGTCAACTCAGCCGAGTAGCCGCCGTACCAATTTGTGATGACGTCGCCACCTTTGTTGTCCACCGCATCAACCAGGCGCTTGAGGCTATCGATATCACTGATCCCGAGTGTACGGAAATCGAGCTTGTCCTGCTCTGCAATACTGAAATCGATGACTCGGGTCGCGTCGTAGTAATTGCTCGCCCGCTGAGCGATGAATACGTCGCTCCCAGCCCCGCCGATGAGCTCGTCCCTGCCAGTGCCACCGTTCAGAATATCGTTGCCATTACCGCCTTCGAGCACATCTTCATCGGCACCACCGTTCAGGGTATCGTTGCCGGCACCACCGACCAAAAGGTCATTCCCATTCATTCCAAAGAGGGTGTCATTGCCGCTTTCGCCAAAAAGGCGATCGTAGGACGAGGAACCTGTAAGCCTGTCATTACCGAACCCTCCGAACAGGTCGCTCCTTGAGGTTGCGGTCAGCGTATCGTCTTTGACGGTTGTATTGAGAAGCACATTGGATGAGTCCAACTCCTCGATCCCGGTGGCCCAAAGATCGTTCAGCGTGGTCGTCGAATCATAACCGTTAGTTTTGATTGTAAAAAAAAGCTTGTCATTGTAATCGACTTGAAATAGGCGATTAAGCGTCTCGACGTCGGAAATACCGAGCTGACGAAGATCCAGCCGATCTGCGGACACGTCAAAATCCGTGATGGTTTGCCCTATATAATTGGCTCCACGATTTATGACGAAAGTATCTGCGCCTGCGCCGCCTGTAAGGACGCTATTACTGCTGGTGCTCGCGTCCAGGATATCGTTGCCGTTGCCGCCATTCAGGTTGTCCGACCCAGTGCCACCATAGATCGTATCGTTACCATCATTGCCATAAATGGTATCGTCACCAATTCCGCCATAAATAACTTCGGCGATGTTGGCGCCATAAATAATGTCATAGCCGGTGGTTCCATAAATGGTGGACCCGTTTACCGTCCTTCCATTAACTGTTGCCATTTAGACTCTCCTGTCTTTATTTTTGAAAAAGCGGCTTGTGCCACGGGCTGAACTTCAAGCATTAATTCGAGGCGCAACCTATCCGCATCTGCCAACATTGGGGCTAGCCAAGTTCGATCCATAGTCGACTACTAGATTTCTCTATGAAACCAAGGGGAGTGACTGCCCGTTCACAGTGGCTGATGGCGAGTAGGGGTGTAAATTGACCCTGCTTCCATATTGAGTCTGGAAACAAAATGCCCTGTACATTGGTGTCGTAGAAGCTTTTTGACGCAATCCACCACGCCTGACTACTCTGGCCACATTGTTCGGAATGGGTAAGCAGCGATTTTTTCGGCTGTTACTCCTCATGCTCCTCATGCGGTCCCTATGCCGTATAATATCAAAACGATATCATTGGGGGTATGGATTCTGTCAAGTGGATTGCGCACGGAGGATGGAAGGCGTTCAGCATCGCTTTCCCATGCCTGGGAAGTCGCTTGATGGCCTGGATAAAAGCAGCAGCAGGGTAGAGCGGGCAAGAAAGTACTCCTCTGCTCTATCAGGATTAGAGGACTAGGTGTGAAGTCGCCAGACCGGTAACCCAGAAGCGCTCGGTCGACAGGCCAATCGTGTTGCTACCCCGCACGAAGTCCTTGATGGGGCGCGACAGCTGCCGATTCCGTCGTCGAGTGAGTAGGCTGCATCGTGCTGGACAGTGTTAGCCAAGTCGTTGCCGAGGTGATAAGTCAGCCTGATGTCGAACGCCGGTGATTTCGCTCCTTCTATATAGAGGGGCTTTTGGCTTCTCTCTATAGGTGGAAATCGGGACGTTTTGCCCCTTTCTGCAAGTTATTGATAGAAAAGCAATATCAGCGCTTGACGGCAGATTCTGGAAGCCTATAATTCGCCCCACTTCCGGCGCAGTCGAAACGGAAAACTCCTTGGTAAAC
>NZ_JBWKOF010000029.1:0-36166 GCF_059415945.1 Pseudomonas sp. GW821-FHT09H03
CCATGTGAGAGTAGGTCATCGTCAAGATTAAATTCCGAAACCCCTATCTGCGTATGCAGGTAGGGGTTTTGTTTTTGGCCGCGGGAAAGTCCAGGGATTTCTCATTGATCCTTTTCGCAGTTGACCATCCACGAAACACCAAAACGGTCAACCAGCATGCCGAAGCGTTCCGCCCAGAACGTGGCCTCCAGCGGCATTTGCACGCTGCCCCCTTCCGACAACGCGGTGAAGACCCGCTCAGCCTCGGCGATACTGTCGACGTTGAGTGAAATGGAGCAAGCGCTCATGGCGTCGGTCGGGCGATCAGGGGTGGTATCCGATCCCATGAGCGCCTGGTCTCCCACCACAAGACGGGTATGAGTGATCAGGTTATGGAGATCCTTGGGGACGTGTTCGGCGGCAGGGGTTTCACCGAAGGTCAGCATGGCTTCGATATTGCCGGGCAGGCTTTGCGCATAGAACGTGAAGGCAGCTTTGCAGTCGCCATTGAAAATGAGGTAGGGATTGATTTTCATGTTCGGCTCCAGGTGTTGAAGTACACACAAACACACCTCGGATTGGACGCCAGGGTCGCTGGCGAATTCCGATTGGGTTGAGCCGACAAGCTAAGCTTTAAATCGTGGCAGGGACCTGTATTTCTTTAGATATCTTTTCTATAGGGCGGGCGAGGCTTATGGCCTCCAGTGCGCGCTTGGGGGCCAACAGGCGCTCGACGGCACCGCAGACCATGCTCTCCAGCAGTTCTTCGCGTTCTTGCTCACCCAGCGCATGTGGGGTCAGCCAGCTGGGAGCGCTGTTGAGCAAGCAGCCAATGGCATGCCCGGCCGCCAACAAGCCTTCTTCGCTGAAGCGGGAACTGCCGCCAAGCATTTTCAGGAGGGTGCGCTCATATTGTTCGCGCAATTGCTGCACCCGTTCCTGTTGCTCTTCATTCAGACAGCCGATGTCGCGTTCCGCCAGGCGGAAATGCCAAGGCATATCCCGATGCAGATTCAGGTGCGCGCGGATCAGGCTGCCCAGCCTGTCGCGCTTTGCCGGAGCTTTTTTCTGGATGCGGGCGAGGGTGGCCAACAGCTCCTCGTAGAACTCCTCGATCAGATCGAGCAGCAGGTGCTGTTTACTCGGGTAGTGGTGGTACAACGAGCCTGGGGAAAGCCCCAGGCACGTCGCCAGCTCACGCATGCCGACCTGGCCGAAACCTTTGCTGGAAAACAACTCCAGCACCTTGTCCCGGTACTCGGCAAAGCGCGAGCAACGTTCAGGCATAGGCATGGAAACCGCGCCCCGATTTGCGCCCCAGGTAACCGGCCGCGACCATTTCCTTGAGCAGCGGAGCAGGGCGGTATTTGCTGTCGTTAAAGCCGTCGTAGAAGGCTTCCATGATCGCCAGCAGGGTATCCAGGCCAATCAGGTCGGCCAATGCCAACGGGCCGATTGGCTGGTTGCAACCCAGGCGCATGCCCGCATCAATGTCCTCGACGCTGCCCAGGCCTTCCTGGAATACCAGAATCGCTTCGTTGATCATCGGTACCAGGATCCGGTTGACCACGAAGCCTGGGCGGTTGCCCGCGGTGATCGCGGTTTTGCCCAAGGTGGTGGCCATGTCCAGCGCCAGTTGGTGGGTCGCGTTGCTGGTCTGCAGGCCACGGATGACTTCGATCAGGCCCATCACCGGCACCGGGTTGAAGAAGTGCAGGCCGATGAAGCGCTCCGGCTGGCTCACACTGGCGGCCAACTGGGTGATCGACAGCGACGAGGTGTTGGAGGCAATCACGCATTCGCTGCTGACCTGCGCCGCGATCTGCTGCAGCACACGCAGTTTGAGCTCGAGGTTTTCGGTAGCCGCTTCAATCACCATTTGCGAGTCTTTGAGGCTGCTGTAATCGGTGCTGGTGCGGATCTTGTCGAGGGCTGCGAGCTTCTGCTCCTCGGTCAGCGTTGCCTTGGCAACCTGGCGATCGAGGTTTTTAGCAACGGTCGCGACGGCTTTTTGCAGAGCGCTTTCAGAGATGTCGAGCAAGGTCACGTGGAAGCCGGCGAGGGCACAGACTTGTGCAATACCATTGCCCATGGTGCCAGCGCCGATCACGCCGATGTTTTGCAGATTCATGTTCCCGTCCTTCAATCAAACCTTGCGATACCTTGGCCGCGGCCGAAGGCGTACTATTGCCGGCGAGTCTAGAGCTGGCAGGGCACTTGTCCTATGCCGGAACTGTTCAACGGCACTGATGTTTTTTGCCATTCGGGTGATGAGAGAGAAGCGTTCAAATGCGGGAAAATGACTCGGTTGCCGCCTACTTCGTGCGGGCAATGATCCATGGACTGGGGGAGGATCCGCAGCGAGTGAAGGCGGTACTCGAACTGGCGGGGATTGATCCGCAAGTCATGCACCAACCCACGGCGCGGGTGCCGGCCGGTGCGTTTGCAGCGCTATGGCTGATTCAGATCCGTGAGCTGGACGACGAGTTTTTCGGCCTCGACTCCCATGGCATGCCGCCGGGCAGTTTTGCCCTGATCTGTCGTGCCTTGATTCAAGAGCCCGATCTGCATAAAGCCATGCGCCAGTGCCTGGTCAACTTCGGGCTGTTCCTGCGCGATTTTCGCGGCACCCTGACGGTGCGTGGCAAGCGCGCGGTCATTAGTCTGCAAACCCACTCCTCAGATGCCGATGCCAGCCGTTTTGGCGAAGAGACATTCCTGGTGCTGATGATCAGCCTGCTGTGCTGGCTGGGTGGCCGACGCATCCCTATCGACCGTGCCGACTTTCGCCACGAGCGCCTGTCCCTCAGCGATGATCGACTGCTCTGGGGCCCGAACCTGACCTTTGGTGCCGAGCGCACCGAAATCGAATTCGCCAGCCACTACCTGCGCCTGCCCGTGGTTCAAGACCTGGCGTCGTTGAAAGTGTTCCTGCGCACCGCGCCGCAATGGCTGGTGATCCGCTTCCGCAACCAGCATGGCCTGGCATCCCAGGTTCATCAGCGCTTGCGCGGCAGTCATTACAGCGAATGGCCGACCTTGCAGGATTTCGCCCTGGAGCAGCACCTGAGCCCTAGCACGTTCCGCCGCAAACTCGAACGCGAAGGCTGTTCGTACCAGGAGATCAAGGACGAGGTGCGACGCGGGGTGGCGTTCGAACAGTTGCGCCAGAGCGGGGCCAGCATCAGTGATATCGCCGAGCAACTGGGATTTCAGGAACCCAGCGCCTTCCATCGGGCGTTCAAGAAGTGGACCGGGGAAAGCCCGGGGCGGTATCGGGCAAGATTCCAGGGGTGATTATCGAAGCGTCTGTCAGACGCTTCTGATTTTGTCCGGGCCCGATGTTTCTGGCCTGTTCAGACTGTAAAGTCGCACGTCATTGTCTCTGTTGAGCACTGCTTGCAACAAGGACGCTATGCCCAAGGAAATGGAGTCCACCGACGTGACCGAGTTTGAACGCATCGAAGCTAAACCCGCAGGCACCTCACCCGACCGCTTTGCCCATCTGAGTAGAAGCCTGTTATGGCTCAACGAGCGTGCCTGGCCTCTGGGCATTGGGATTCTGCTCACTGCCGGGATGTATCTGTACCAGTACATCCACGAGGAAAACATTCCCCTCAGTATTACCTCTTCTGCGGTCCTTACCGCGCTGCCGGTCATGTCGGCGATACTCGTGTTCATCATCTCGATCCTGGTGGCGTTCGTCCTGTTGCCGATCTTCGTGCTGTTCCATCAGCTCGATGCCTCCGGAAAACGCCTGAGTGACGATTTGAGTTTCGACCAGAAATCTCCCGAAGCGCAGGCTCGTCACCGGCACCTGTTGTGGCGTTGGGGAGGCGGCTTGCTGATCCTCGGGATTTTCTGCGGGTCGCTCACCGCTATCGGCTCCCAGGTCCAGGTCAACCTGCTGTGGGGAAGCGCTGCGGTATCGGCGGCGATGCTGACGATCGCGGGCTACTACAGGCTCATGACGCTCGGTGTACAGGGGACGATATCGACAGAGTTTCGTATCGCCTGTGTGATGTCCGCTTTCGTCCAGATAATGGTCATCCTGAACGTCACTATCGTGGCAATCCACATCGCGAGCCAATACGTCAGCCAGCTCGGCTGGCTTGTGCCTCTGATGCTGGGTGAGTTGGCGATCGTATGGCTGATCCAGCTGCTGGGTGCACAGTTCGTGGTGAAAGTGCGCGGCCATCAAAATCCGCTCGCCCTGCTGGCGATAGCGGTAACGGTAGTGGTCATCGGATTGGGCCTGCACCCACAGTCGGGCGCCAAGCTGGGCGGGTTTGCGTTCCAGTTTTCGGCTTCCGGGGCACGCAATTGCACGATCATGAGCTTCAGCCCGCAGAGCCAGGGGCTCGAAGCCATAGCGGACCCTGACCGGCCAGGTTTCAGTCGACCGTTACGCGTCGTTGCCGAGGCCGACGCCACCTACTTTGTACGACTCTGGAAGACCGACTCCAAGGCTGTCCAGTTTGTCCCTCGCTCCAGCCTGACCGGAATAGATGCCTGCCCGGTCGATAAAAAGGCTTCGGATAAAACTCGGGACTCCTGAGTCTCGCTGTATCCAGTCCACGGACAGTAAAAAGATCGCAGCCTCGCTCCGCTCGTCAGCTCCTACTGAGGTATCCCTGTAGCTGTTGAGCGAAGCGAGGCTGCGATTTTTTGCTTCACCATCAAGGCATCTGCGGCAACTCCTGTGCCCGCAGGTCGAACACCAGCACTTCTGCATCCACACCGTTGCTCAACGTCAACGCCTGTTCTTCACGAACCCGTACGCCATCGCCTTCCTGTAGCAACAAACCATTGAGCTCGACGCTGCCCCGCGCCACATGCACATAGGCATAGCGATGGGCGCCCAGTTCCAGGGTGGCGCTTTCCTTGCCGTCGATCAGACCGGCATACACCCGGGCATCCTGGCGCACCTTCAACGAACCCTTGGTGCCGTCCGGGGAGATGATCAGCTGCAGGCGTCCCCGTTTCTTCTGCGTGCTGAAGTGTTCCTGCTGATAGCGGGGTTTGGCACCGCTGACCTCAGGCACGATCCAGATCTGCAGGAAGTGCACCGGGCGGGTGCTGGAGTGGTTGAACTCGCTGTGGGCGACACCGCTGCCGGCACTCATCAATTGCACGTCGCCGGGGCGAATCACCGAACCGGTACCCAGTGTGTCCTTGTGTTCCAGGGCACCTTCAAGCACATAGGAGAAAATTTCCATGTCGCGGTGCGGGTGCTGGCCGAAGCCTTTGCCGGCGGCGACACGGTCGTCGTTGATCACCAACAGGTCGGAAAAACCCTGCTCTTTCGGGTTGCGGTAATTGGCGAAGGAAAAGGTATGAAAGGACTTCAACCAGCCGTGATTGGCCAGGCCACGATCCGAAGCTTTGCGCAGAGTCAGCATGATGAAATCTCCTGTGGGGACGTTGATTCGTCTGATTGAGGAGAAGGTTAATGTTTACTGGCTGATGCAATAAGTAGATGGGAATTGAAATACTGTCTCCATCCAGTTGACAGACAACCGACCCTGCAGTCGAACGTCATGCACCGAAGATCCAATGTGGGAGCGGGCTTGCTCGCGAAGGGGCCAGCACATCCAGCTTCTCCGACGACTGACACACCGCTTTCGCGAGCAAGCCCGCTCCCACAGGTAATGCTGTTCACTTAAGGCGATTTTCAGGCATTTGAAAACCGTGGCGAGGGGGCAAGCCCCCTCGCCACAGATTTTGTACTTGCCTGATGATCGTGTTAAGTGAACAGCATTACGCTCCCACAGGGATTTGTTTGATTTTTCCCCGGCGCGCTTGCAAAAACAGCACGTACATTCAATTTTTCCTGCCCCCGTCCCCGCAATATCGATTCCAGCACCCGGTGCTGCGAGTTGTGCGGGGAGAACATGAGCGCTTCGCATCGGCACCACAGAGGATTGCTGTTTGTGCGGCTCAGCGACGCAATATTGCTGTTACGGATGCAGGGTTTGCCCAAGCTGCTTCAATACAGTACTGAGCCGAAAAAAGCGTGCCCTTTCCACCCAAGGGCGAATCTCACGTTGCCGTGATTGTGACCACCAGCATTTTCGTCGCCGGGCCAGGAAGGCTGGCGCTCAATGTGCGTTTCACCGGAGTCTTGCGCCATGTCTGATCCCGTTCGCCTGCAACCGGTCAAGCCGGGGCCTGATGAAGTCGTGACCCTGATCGTCAAACATCGGGTCAAGGCAGGTTTTGAAGCCCCTTATGAGGCCTGGTTGCGCAACATCGTCAAAGTGGCCGGGCAGAATGTCGGGCACCTGGGCGTGGACGTGGTGCGCGGCAAGAGCGTCGGGCTCGACCTGTATACCTGCGTGCTGCGCTTTTGCTCTACCGAAGCGATGCAACACTGGCTCGATTCTCCGCAACGTCGGGAACTGATCGACCAGGCCACGCCGATGCTCGCCGATGGCGACCAGACTGAGGTCAACCCGGTCAACGAGTTCTGGTTCTCCCCGCAGACTGAAGCAGCAGTTCTCCCACCACCACGCTGGAAGCAGGCGGTGTTGACGTTGCTGGTGATTCTGCCGCACACCTTGCTTGTTCCGTTGCTGTGGGGGCCTCTGCTTGGGCTCAACGCATTTCTCTCCAACTACGTGGTGGCCACGTTCCTGATCACCCTGACCATCGTCCTGTCGGTGGTTTATATCTTCATGCCCATGGCGACGCGCCTGTTCGCGCCCTGGCTGTCCCCTACCGCCGAGTCCAAGGAGCCGCAATGAACGCCGACCTGATTCTGTTCAATGGTCAATTCCATACCGTTGACCGCGAAAAGCCGCTCGCCAGCGCCGTGGCTATCAGCGAAGGTCGTTTTGTCGTGGTCGGCAGCGATGCCGAAGCCATGGCTCTGCGTGGTTCGGGCACACAAGTGATCGACCTCAAGGGCCGCTGCGTCATCCCCGGGCTCAACGACTCGCACCTGCACCTGATCCGTGGGGGCCTGAACTACAATCTGGAACTGCGCTGGGAAGGCGTGCCGTCCCTGGCCGATGCCTTGCGCATGCTCAAGGACCAGGCCGACCGCACGCCGACGCCGCAGTGGGTGCGGGTGGTCGGTGGCTGGAACGAATTCCAGTTCGCCGAAAAGCGCATGCCGACTCTCGAAGAACTCAACCTGGCGGCACCGGACACCCCGGTCTTCGTCCTGCATTTGTATGATCGCGCATTGCTCAACCGCGCGGCCCTGCGGGTGGCCGGGTACACCCGCGACACACCGAACCCGCCCGGTGGCGAGATCGTGCGTGACGCCAATGGCGAGCCGACCGGCATGCTGGTGGCGCGCCCCAACGCGATGATTCTGTACTCGACCCTGGCCAAGGGGCCGAAGCTGCCGCTGGAGTATCAGGTCAACTCGACCCGTCAGTTCATGCGCGAACTCAATCGCTTGGGCCTTACCAGCGCTATCGATGCCGGCGGCGGTTTCCAGAACTACCCTGACGATTACCAGGTGATCGAGCAGTTGGCCAAGGACGAGCAACTGACCGTGCGCATCGCCTACAACCTGTTCACCCAAAAGCCCAAGGAAGAGCTGACCGACTTCAAGAACTGGACCGGCAGCGTCAAGCTGCACCAGGGCGACGATTACCTGCGACACAACGGCGCCGGGGAAATGCTGGTGTTCTCGGCGGCGGACTTCGAAGACTTCCTCGAACCGCGCCCGGACCTGCCGCAAACCATGGAAGCCGAACTGGAGCCGGTGGTGCGCCATCTGGTCGAACAACGTTGGCCGTTCCGTCTGCACGCCACTTACAACGAATCCATCAGCCGCATGCTCGACGTGTTCGAGAAGGTCAATCGCGACATACCGTTCAACGGCTTGCCGTGGTTTTTCGATCACGCCGAGACCATCACCCCGCAGAACATCGAGCGGGTGAGGGCGCTGGGCGGCGGCATCGCGATTCAGGATCGCATGGCGTTCCAGGGTGAATATTTCGTCGAGCGTTACGGCGCGCAAGCGGCCCAAGCCACACCACCGATCAAGCGCATGCTGGCCGAGGGCGTACCGGTGGGCGCCGGTACCGACGCCACGCGGGTGTCTAGCTACAATCCATGGACTTCGCTGTACTGGATGGTCAGCGGTCGCACCGTCGGCGGCATGGAGCTGCACGCCGAAGGTCTTTCACGCCTGACGGCGCTGGAACTGTTCACCCACGGCAGTGCCTGGTTCTCGTCGGAGCAAGGCAAGAAGGGCCAGATCAAGGTCGGGCAACTGGCCGACGTCGCGGCCCTCAGCGCGGACTTTTTCAGCGTCGATGAAGAGGCGATCAAGTGGATCGAGTCGGTGTTGACCGTGGTCGGCGGCAAGGTGGTGTACGGCGCCGGTGACTTCGACAAGCTCGGGCCGGCCAGCGTGCCGGTGCTGCCGGACTGGTCACCGGTGGTGAAGGTACCGGGCCACTGGCGCCCGACGTCGCCGATGCAGGCCCAGGTTCACCATTGCAGCGGCCCATGCGCGGTGCATTCCCACCGTCATGAACGGGCACGCCTGTCGAACGCGCCGGTCAGTGATTTCGCCGGCTTCTGGGGCGCCTTTGGCTGCTCGTGTTTTGCCTTCTGACGAATTCAAAAAAAGCGCCGGCCCAGCAGGGCGGCGCTGACTGCAACAACCATCCCACAAGGAGTTTTCCAATGAGCAACGTTCCTTACTCGCGCCTGAACAAAGACGATGCCGTGGTATTGCTGGTCGACCACCAGACCGGCCTGATCTCGCTGGTACAGGATTTCTCGCCCAACGAGTTCAAGAACAACGTGCTGGCGCTGGGTGACATCGCCAAGTTCTTCAAACTGCCGACCATCCTCACCACCAGTTTCGACAGCGGTCCGAACGGCCCGATCGTGCCGGAGCTCAAGGCGCAGTTCCCGGACGCGCCGTTCATTGCACGCCCGGGCCAGATCAACGCCTGGGACAACGAAGACTTCGTCAAGGCGATCAAGGCCACCGGTCGCAAGCAACTGATCATTGCCGGTGTGGTGACCGATGTGTGCGTGGCATTCCCGACTCTGTCGGCCATTGCCGAAGGCTTTGAGGTGTTTGTGGTGACCGACGCTTCCGGCACCTTCAACACCACCGTGCAACAAGCGGCCTGGGCACGCATGTCGGCCGCCGGTGCGCATCTGATGAACTGGTTCGCCGTGGCCTGCGAGCTGCAAGGCGACTGGCGCAACGACATGGAAGGCCTGGCCAACCTGCTGTCCGAGCGCCTGCCGAACTATCGCAACCTGATCAACAGCTACACCAAATTCACGGCGAAGTAAGACCTGTCAGTTGAACCCATTACCTGTGGGAGCGGGCTTGCTCGCGAAGGCGTGATGTCAGTCAGCATTGATGTTGACTGAACCACCGCTTTCGCGAGCAAGCCCGCTCCCACAGGGTTTTGGGTGATCTGCAGATCAGCGGTTCTGCAACCCACTCAAAAAACCACCTTTCTTGAGGCCATGGCGGTGAACCGTGCCTGGGACGGCGAGTCAGCGAGGATGCTTTGTTTCAGATTAATTGGATGTCTGGAGGGGGGGAAGCGGCTGTAAAGTGATTGGCTGTCCACCAGGGAGTGACAATGAACCCCTTTGAAGATATGCGTATTTTCTGCCAGGTGATGGACTCCGGCAGCTTCACGGCGGCCGCCGATCAATTGGGGCTGTCCAAGCAATTTGTCAGCCGCCGCCTGATGCAACTCGAAGAGCGCCTGGGCGTACGTTTGCTCAATCGCTCGACCCGGCGACTGGATGTCACGCCGCTGGGGCAAAGCTATTACGAGTCAGCCTTGCGCCTGCTCGCTGAAGTCGAGCAGGTGGAGCAGGGCATTGCCGGGCAGACCACCGAGCCACGAGGGACCATTCGTGTGAGCGCGCCGCTGTCCTTCGCACTGGCGCATCTGGGCTGCCTGCTGCCGGTGTTTTTGCAGCGCTATCGCGACGTGACGGTGGAGATGGATTTGAGCGATCGTCCTGTGGATTTGCTCGGTGAGGGTTACGACCTGGCGCTGCGCATCGGCACACTGGAAGATTCGTCGCTGATTGCCCGACGCATTGCCTCCATCGAGCGAGTGTACTGCGCAAGCCCGGCGTACCTGGCCGAGCGCGGCACACCGCTCAAGCCTGAAGACTTGCACGGTCACGACTGTCTGCCGTACGGCCATGGTCGACAGGTGCAATGGCGGTTTGCGGGGCAGGGCAAGCCATTGAGCGTCAATGTCAGCGGGCGGATGCGGGTCAACAACGGCGATCTGCTCAAGGATGCGGCGATCGCCGGGCTGGGGATCACGTATTTGCCGACGTTCATTGTCGGCTCGGCGTTGCAGGAAGGACGGCTGGTGCAGGTGCTGGAGGATAGGCGGCCGGAGCCGCTGACGTTGTCGGCGGTCTATCCGCAACACCGGCAGAGTTCGCGGCCGGTGCAGGCGTTGGTTGAGTTCCTGCGCGAAGAGCTGGATCGGGCAGAGGGTAGGTTGTAGGAACGCGCAGGACCGGACGTCAATGAACCTGTGGGAGCGGGCTTGCTCTCGATGGCAGGGTGTCAGGCAACAGAAATGTTGAATGATCCGCTATCGCGAGCAGGCTCGCTCCTACAGGGTTTTGTGTTGTATGGACTTCAGCGGGGATCAGCTCCTTTTGTCATCCCCAGGCTCGCCATTGGCATGCACACCACGGTCATCGCCGATTTCTCCGTTGGCGTGTACACCACGGTCATCGCCGATTTCTCCGTTGGCGTGTACACCACGGTCATCGCCGATTTCTCCGTTGGCATGCACACCTCGGTCGTCCCCGGGCTCATCATGGGTGCCGCTGCGACCGGAGGACGATACTGCGCCGGAGTGGCTTGAACCGCTGGCGCTGTTGCCGTGGCCGCTGTTGCTGCCATGGTCGCCACTATGGCCGCTGCCGCTGTTACCGCCACTGCCGCTACCACCGTGACTTCCGCCATTGCCGCCGCTACTTCCTCCGCCACCGCCACCGCCACCGCCGCCGCTGCCGCTGCCGCCACCACCGTGACCGCCGCCGCTGCCGCCACCACCGTGACCGCCGCCGCTGCCGCCACCACCGTGACCGCCGCCGCTGCCGCCACCACCGTTACCGCCTCCACTTCCGCCACCACCACCACCGCTGCCGCCACCGCCGCCACCACCACCACCACTACCGCCCCCGCCGCCACTTCCTCCGCCGCCACCCCCATCCTTGGCCTGAGCACTGGATACCCCGGACAGGCTGTCCGGAATCAAAACGGTAGACGCCGACAGAACTGCGCCAATAGCTACTGCCAGTAAAAGCTTGTTGATGTGCATGTCGTTCTCCGTCTTCTTATTCAGCCTGGAACGTTGATGAACGTTGCAACTTGCTGCTTTTTCCGTTGCTACATTGATGAACACCCCAGCGTGCTGATTTATTCAGTGGGTACCTTGATAAAAAGTGCTGCGTACAGCGCGCCCCTGGTTCGGGGTCAATGAATGCTGGAAGCCAGTTCGAAAATCGGTATGTACATCAGGATCACGATCACCCCGATCAGCAGGCCGATGAAGGTCATCAGCAACGGTTCAAACAGGCGCACGAACCATTCGATCCAGCGGCTGATTTCTTCGTCGTAGAAGTCGGCGCTGCGCTCCATCATTTGCCCGAGATTGCCGGACTGTTCACCGGCACGCAGCAGGCGCAGGGACACCGGGGTTACCAGATGATTGAGTTCCAGCGCAGCGGACAGCGATTGCCCCTCGCGCACGCGCTCGCAGGCCTGGTCCAGGCGTGAGCGCGAAGCCACGGTGAGCAGGCCTCGGACCATGCCCATGGCCGTGACGAGGGGGATACCGCCTTGCAACAGAATCCCCAGGGAGCGGTAGAAGCGCGCCAGTTCGTACATGAAGATTCGCTGGTGGACCGCCGGCAGTTTTTCGATCAGTCGGTCCACGCCCCGGCGAAAGGCCGGCTGGCGCTGGAGCAGGACCAGGCCAACGATGAGCGCGAGCAGGCCGCCGAAAAACTCTCCCTGGTGGGCGTGGAGGAACATGCCGCTGCTCATGAGGATCTGCGACAGCCAGGGCAGGTTCGACCCCAGGCCTTCGAATACCAGGCTGAAACGCGGCACGACATAGCCCATCAAAAACAGCACGACACCACCGCCTACCACCAGCAACAGCATGGGGTAGATCGAAGCGCTGACGATCTTCTGCCGGACTTCGTCCATGCGCTGGCGATAGCTGACGTACCGGCCCAGGGCATCGCCCACAGCGCCGGTTTTCTCACTGGACTGCACCAGGGCAACGTACAGCGGGGGAAACACCGCTGATAGCTGGCCCAATGCCTGGGAAAACGATTTGCCTTCATAGAGCAGGCGCACCAGCTCACTCAAGGTTTTGCGGGCCTGGGGCGCGGTTTCCTTTTCCGCCAGACTTTCCAGCGCATCGATCAACGGCAGGCCGGCGTTGAGCAGGGTGGTCAATTCCTGGCTGAACAACACCAGGTTGAAGGTCTCGCGCTGCTTGAGCCGCAAGGCGCGCCAATGCCGCTCGGCGTGCAGGCTGACCACCCGCAGGCCCTGGTCTTCGACGATGCGGCGGGCTTCGCTGTGACCCGGTGCTTCGACAGTCATTGCAACGACACCGGCCTTGCCGACGGCTTTAAGGTGAAAGCGCATGGTCGCGATTCCCGTTACTGCCAACTGGTGACTTCGGCGTTCTCGCCTTCGCCGCCGGGCTGCCCGTCCTTGCCCATGGACAGCAGGTCGTACTCGCCGTTTTCACCGGGGTAGCGATAGTTGTAATTACGGCCCCAAGGGTCCTGGGGCAGTTTTTTCTGCAGGTAAGGGCCGGTCCAGCGCGGTTCATCACTGGGTGCGCTGATCAATGCCTGCAAGCCCTGTTCAGTCGAGGGGTAATGGCCGACCTCCAGACGGTAAAGATCCAGGGCCTTGCCCAGGCCTTCAATCTGCGCCTTGGCGACTTTCACTTCGGAGCGGCCCAGTTGGGCGAAATACTTCGGCGCCACCAAACCGGCCAACAGCCCCAATACCACCAGCACCACCAACAGTTCGAGCAGGGTGAACCCGCTTTGGGATCGCGGGGCACAACGAAGACGCTGTTTCATGATGACCTCATACATTTGGCAGCACAGTTGCGATCAAAGCACATGCAATTGCCATGCTCACCCCCGGGCGTCCTCGCGCACCCCTTGTCCTACGGGCCTTGGGGGTAACGGCACAGTGCTTGCGTATGCCTGATCCGCGACCGGCGATTGGGGCATTAGCCCCAATTTTCGGGGTCGGGAAGGGGAGGCATAACAATGAAGTTGCTCACCACCGCAATGCTCGCTCTGTTTGTGCTGGCTGGCGCCGTACAGGCGGACGTATTCGTTTCCGTGGATGCCAAGGGCAACTACGTCCTGTCCAATGTCCATCGCCCCGGCCGCCACTATGAGCGAGTGATTCGCGAACCCGCAGAGGCGGTGGTCAGCCTCGACGAGCAGCCGCAGATGATCGCTGCGCAACCCTACGCCGAGCTGGTGGCGGCGGCGGCCACGGCCAACGAAATACCGGCGGCGCTGTTGCATGCGGTGATCAAGGCCGAGTCCGCCTACAACCCCAGAGCCGTGTCGCCCAAGGGCGCCGGTGGGCTGATGCAATTGATGCCCGATACCGCCCGCGAAATGGGCGTGAGCGACGTCTACGACCCCAAGGCCAACATCCAGGGTGGCGCCCGTTATCTCAAGCGCCTGATGACGATGTTCGACAACGATATCCGCCTCGCCGTGGCCGCCTACAACGCCGGGCCGCAAGCGGTGCTCAGCCGTGGCAACGTGGTCCCGCCATTTGCCGAAACCCAACGTTATGTGCCAAGCGTCCTGAAGCAGTACCGGCGCTTGCAGGGGCTGGCTGCTGATGCGCCTTTGTGAGCGCTGGCAGTGGGGCAGTATCCCCAATGTTGGGGCATGGTGGCCCCGGTGAAAAAATTGGGGGATTGGGTGGGGCTTTTCCCCCGAGTCATTAGGTCGTGACAATAACTATCTGATTAATAATAAGATTTTTTATGGCATGCGGATTGCTCTGGACGATTTGTCGAGATCTGTCCCTGAGAACCGCTGCGAGGCCCGACTCCATGATCGGCATAAACCGCGCTCCGACCCTGATACATTTACTGCTGCTGGTTGCATCAATGTCTGGCATCGAAGCCGCCAATGCAGCTGCGCGTTGCGAGCGCAACCTGGTGGCCAACGTCGTGGCGCTTGATCAGCCGCTTATGTTCAACCGCCTCGGTGCACAGAACGTCAACGGCATGATGTTCGCTCTGCGTCGTGATGTGGTCGATGACCATGACCGGTCCCTGGCCAGTGGCGGCTCAGCGGTACCGGGCAAAGTGTCCCTGCGTCCCGACAAGCGTCCGCGTCCGCTGGTGTTGCGGGTTGCCGCCGGCGACTGCCTGACCATCAATCTGCAGAACCTGCTGGCTTATCAGGCCAACCCCAACTCCGATGAGGACGCAAACGAGGAAGAGGGCGAGGAAGAAATCGAGATCGGCAACGCCGATGGCTTCAAGGCCGACGAGCAGGTCGCCGACCGCCATGTCGGTTTCCAGGTCAACGGCATGCAAGCGGTCAACAGCATTGATGACATCTCATCGTTCACCGGGCGTAACGCCAATACCTTGATCCCGCCCGGTGGTACCCGTTCCTACACCTTGTATGCCGAGCGGGAAGGGGTATTCGCCGCCAGCAGCCGTGGCGCAAGCTTCGGTGGCGAAGGTGCGGCAGGCAACGTGGCCAATGGTCTGTTCGGTCAAGTGGTGGTGGTGCCCAAAGGTGGTCGCACTTACCGCAATACCGTAACCGAGGAAGAGATGCGCCTGGCCAGCACCGGTCGTACACCGGCCGGTCAGCCGATCGTCGATTACCAGGCGCGCTACCCGCAGCGCGAACCATGGATCCGTGAAGGCAAGGCCGGCACGCCGATCATCAACATGGTCGACGGCAACGAAATCATATCCAGTGAAAGCGACGCAATTGTCATGGGCAGTAACGCCGATGGCAGCTTCCCGACATCGACCTACGCGCTGGAGTCCATGGGCAAACGCAATCCGGCGCTCCCTAACCGCCTGGAGCCGTTTCGCGATTTCGCTTCGCAGTTCCAGGATGAAGTCGCTGTCACCCAGGCGTTTCCCGCCTACTGGGCCGACCCGGTGATGGCCCACGTGCTGGAGCCGACCCGTGACTCCTTCATGATCAACTATGGCTCCGGCGGCATGGGTGCCGAGGTGGTCGCCAACCGCCTGGGCGTGGGGCCGATGCACGATTGCCTGTCCTGCGCTTATGAAGAATTTTTCCTCAGTTCCCACACCGTCGGCGACGTGGCGATGCTGGTGGACGTACCGGCCAACGCCGGGCTGGAAGGCATCACCCCCGGTCAGACCCCCAATGCCGATCAGGTGGGGGTGAAGGCGACCATGGCGCTGTATCCGGCCGAACCGTCCAACGTCAACCACAGCTACATCGGTGACTTCGTCAAATTCCGCAATACCCACAATGGCCACGAGCAGCACATCTTCCACCTGCACGGGCATCAGTGGCTGTTCAACCCCAATGACGATAACTCTGACTATGTGGACGCCCAGGGCATCGGTCCGGGTGCGGGCTACACCTATGAAATCGCCAATGGCGGTTCGGGCAACCGTAACCGGGTGGCGGGCGACGCGATCTATCACTGCCATTTCTATCCGCATTTTGCCCAGGGCATGTGGGCCATGTGGCGGGTGCACGATGTGTTTGAAGAGGGCACCAAACTGGAAGTCTCCCAGCAGGGTGACGACGGTTTCCACAGCGAACCGTTCGCCCTGCGCAGTGGAAAACCTGCGGCCGGTGCACGGGCGCTGCCCGATGGTGAAATTGTCGCCGGCACACCGATCCCGGCGGTCGTGCCGCTGCCCGGTAAAGCCATGGCACCGATGCCAGGCAAAGTCGCCGTGGTGCCGAAAATTGGCGAAACCCTCGTGGCCGGCAACGATGACGATGAAGAAGACGACGATGACGACGGCGAACATCACGGCGGTGGCGGCGGAGCACAGGCCATTGGCTCGCTGGTGCTGGTCGATCGCAGCGAAGCCAATCGCAATGCCGATGGCACGCTGAAAAACCCTGGCTATCCATTCTGGATCGGCGGCATGGAAAGTTCGGTCGGGCAACGTCCGCCAACTCCGCCGCTGGACATGCTCGACGCCGCCAAAGCGCAGGCCTTGAAGGCCAGCGGCAATGCGTTGTGGGCCAACCTCGACCCGGCTCAATCCGGTGGCTGGGACGGTGGCCTGGGGCGGCATACCCTGGACGGCGTCTCTGCCGGTGGTGAGGCGAACACAGTGACAACCTCGCTGGACTTCTCCAAGGAGGTCACCCGGGCCAAACCGATTTACCTGCCTGAAGAGGGCACCGAAGTCGAACAGGCGGCCATGGCGTTCCACGCCAGGAAGGACCACCCCAGCTACGCCGTGTTGCCCGGCAGTCAGGTGGTGGCGCGTAACTTCCGTACCAACGGCGCCTTGCCGATCGCGGGTGCGCCGTACTACGAACCTTGCATGGATGATCGGCAGAAACGCCTGACCGGCAGCGCCGGCACCGGCGAGTTCACCAGCGGCGAACGGGGCGACGGCATGTCGTTCACCGGCGCCTCGACCTTCACCGCCGACCGCCCGCGCATCTACAAGGGAGCGAACATTCAGTTCGATGCGGTGTACAACAAGGTCGGCTACCACTTCCCGCAAGCACGCATCCTCGCACTGTGGGAAGACGCCTGGCCGGTGATTACCAAGCAGCGTCCGCCAGAGCCTCTGGTGATGCGCATGAACACCTTCGACTGCGTGCAGTACATGCAAACCAACCTGGTGCCGGCCACCTATGAGATGGACGACTATCAGGTGCGCACGCCAACCGATGTGATCGGCCAGCACATTCACCTGCCGAAATGGGACCTGACCGCGGCCGATGGTTCGTCCAACGGCTGGAACTACGAAGACGGCGTGCTTTCCCCGGGTGCGGTGCAAGAGCGCATCCATGCCATTCGCCAGTTCAACCAGTGCGAAGAAACCGATCCGCGTGACGGCACACCCGCCTGCCCGAAAGCCAAAAACCACCCGTTCTTCGGTCAGTACGGCCGGGCCGACTGGGTCGGGGCGCGCACGGCGATGCAGCGCTGGTTCGTCGATCCGGTGGTCAACAGCAAGGGCGTCGATCGTGGCCTGGGGACTATTTTTACCCACGACCACCTGGGCCCATCGACTCACCAGCAGATAGGTCTGTACGCCACCGTGCTGGCTGAGCCGGCCGGCTCCAGTTGGTTCCATGCCGAAACCGGCGAGCCGCTGTACAGCGGTGCCCGCCAGGACGGCGGACCGACTTCCTGGCAAGCGGTGATTTCCACCGGTGATATCGATGGCGACGGCAAGAACGACAGCTTCCGGGAGTTTTTCCTCGAATACAGCGACTTCCAGCACGCCTATGAAGCGGGTGTGTACGTAGGCGCAGGTCCCGACGGCAAGCCCAATCCGCAAGCCTTCCCGGCCACGGCGGACAGCTTCCGCTACGCGATCAACCCACCAGTGCGCAACAACGCCAGCAACTTGTTGGACGGGATTGTCGAAGTCCAGGGCGGGATCAAGCCCGGCTGCCCGACCCGGCCGTGCCCACAGGCGATCTCGGTGGATGACCCAGGCATGTTCGTGGTCAATTACCGCAATGAACCGCTGGCCCTGCGGGTGTACGACCCGAATCGGCTCGGCCCGGACGGCAAGCGCGGCATGCAGGCTGACGGCCTCGGCGGTGACCTCGCATACGCCATGCAAAGCCGTACCGACCGAGCGATCCCGGCGATGAACCTGGCGCCGAACCTGATCACCGCGGCGACCGGTCCGACCGGCGGCACCACGCTGTTCCCGCCGCATATCAACCGCGGTGGCGCCGAACCGGGTGACCCCTTCACCCCAATGCTGCGCACCTACACCGGTGACAACGTGCGGCTGCGGGTACATGCCGGTGGTCATGAAGAGGAACACAACGTCACCCTGCATGGCGTGAAGTGGCTGCAAAGCGGCTCCGGTTTCGGCAACAGCTCCAACTCCGGCTGGCGCGCGTCGCAGATGGTCGGTATCTCCGAGCAGATGGGCTTCATTGCTCCGGTGTCGATGCTCTCCAGTTCGGCGGCGACCA
This sequence comes from Pseudomonas sp. GW821-FHT09H03, assembly GCF_059415945.1. Lineage (NCBI taxonomy): Bacteria > Pseudomonadati > Pseudomonadota > Gammaproteobacteria > Pseudomonadales > Pseudomonadaceae > Pseudomonas > Pseudomonas sp. GW821-FHT09H03. Next base: position 18,172 of record NZ_JBWKOF010000029.1, read on the forward strand.
CGGGTGACTACCTGTACTCGATGGACGCTTCCATTGAAGGCTACTGGAGCGGGATCTGGGGGGTGATGCGCAACTACACGGCGCAACGCAACGACCTTTTCGCACTGCCGAACAACCCGAAACCGGCCGGCATGCGCAACACCGTGGCGTTTGAGGGCACCTGCCCACGGATCGGCGCCAACCCCACTGGCATCGGCACCCGGCCAACCCCGCAACGCAACTATGAAGTGGTGGCGGCGCTGGCCAACGACATCCTCAGTAATCCACTGGGCTTGTCCATCGGTGATCCGGCAGGGCTTGGGCAACACGTGGGCGGGCCACTGAAACCGGCGGGCGGCACCCTGGTGTTCAACTCGCGGGCGGTGAGCATTCCACAAGTCACCGTGTTCGACCCAGAAGACGGTGAAACCATCACCATCGGCGGGCAAAGCGGGCCGCTGCATGACCCGACCGCGATCCTGTATGTACGCAAGGCCGACCTCGATCCGGCCACCGGCAAGCTCAAGCCCGGCGTGCCTGTCGAACCGCTGGTGTTGCGTGCAACGGCGGGTGATTGCATCAACATCACCCTGGAAAACCGTTTGCCGACCGTCATGCCGGACCTCACCCAGACTGCGGTCATGCAAGGCATGGTCAAGCGCGACCGCAACAACGGCAGCGGCTCGACCACCTTCAGCAACAACCTGATGCGGCCGTCCAGCCATGTGGGTCTGCATGCACAATTGCTGGCGTACGACATCACCAAGTCCGACGGCACCAACGTCGGCGCCAACCCCATCCAGACTGTGCCACCCCGTGTCGGCAGCAGCGGCGCGTACCCGACCCGTACTTACCAGTATTACGCCGGGCACCTGGAGCGTGAAGGCAAACCGATCACCCAACTGGGGCGCAGCGTCGACAACATCAACGCGACGGCGGTGGAATTCGGCGGCTTGAATTTCACCCCGGCGGACGTGATCAAGCAGTCGCAAAAAGGCCTGGCGGCGGCTATGAGCATCCTGCCGGCCGGCGCCACCTGGGTGGAAGATGCGCGCAAGGTCAATGCGACCGTCACCGCGCCGGGGCAAACCAGCTACCGCGATTTCGCGATGGTCTGGCAGAAAGCCTTGAACATGCGCTGGGCCAATGGGCGGCCGGTAGAGGGGATTGCCGCGGAAGGGTTCGGTGTGCCGAACGATCCGCAGGACAACTCGAGCATGGCCATCAACTACAAGACCGAGCCAATGTGGTACCGCTTCGGCCTGGCCCCGGATGCTCCGTTCGGTCGTGCCGACGGCGCAGGTTATGGCGACATGGTCAATGCGCACATGGCCTACAGCAACGCGCTGGTAGGCGGCGATCCGCAAACCCCGGTGCTGTACGCCAAGCCGGGGCAACCGTTCCGAACCCACATCCTGATGCCTACCGGCGGCAGTCGCGGCAGCACCTTCCAGCTTGACGGTCACCTCTGGTCGACCAACCCGTTCGTGGCGGAGAAGAGCGACACCGGTGGCTACCCCATGGGCAGCCCTGGCGTGGGGTCGGTGAAGTTCGGCTACAACCCGATGTCGATGTACATAGGTGCCCGCGAAAGCATCCTGCCGGCCGCGCATTTCAGTCTGATGCTGCCGAGCGCCGGGGGTATCAACGCGATACCGGGGGACTACCTGTTCCGCGATTACGGAGCCTATGGGAATACCTCGGGATTGTGGGGACTGCTGCGGGTCACCAACGAGCCTGAGCCGGCACCGGCACCTTAGGGAAGCAACGCAACACCTGTAGGAGCACTGTGGCGAGGGGTTTGACTGTGGAGAGGGAGCTTGCCTGTGGTGAAGGGCTATCCCTGTGGCAAAGGGCTTTCCCTGTGGCGAGGGGGCTTGCCCCCGATTGAGTGCGAAGCACTCACAAGATCTTTGATGCAACAGAGATTTTTGGGGCTGCTTCGCAGCCCGACGGGGGCAAGCCCCCTCGCCACAGGCAAGCCCCCTCGCCACAAGGGTAGTCACCCTCGCCATGGGGCTAACCACCCTCACCACAGGGCTCGCTCCCACAGGGAGCAAGGCAGACGTAGATCTGAAGGGGAGTTTTTACAATGAACAGGACCATCACTTTTGCCAGTTGCGCCCTGATTGTCGGCGCAGCGCTGATCGGCCTGGCGGGGTCGCGCACGTCGCCACCCACCCGGCTCAGTCACGTCGCACTGCCAGACACCTCGAATGGCCAGCCCCTTGAACGCGACGGCATTTCGGTGGCGTTCGAAGTCAAACCGCTGGCCGAGGATGGCGTGCTGCGCGAAGGTGGATTCGCCGACGTGCAGTTTCGCGTGACCGACAAAGCCTCGGGCCAACCGCTGGCAGGCGTCGCCCCCGGAGCCTGGCTCGACCCCGAAACCATCGCCGCAGATCAGGCCCAGGGTCGCGATCAGAGTTGCAAGTCGCGGGTCGGGGTATTCCTCAAATCGAGCATCGGGGCGCGGCCGCTGCTGGATCTCAACAGTTACTTCCTGATGGTCATGAACCGCGATGCCAGCGTCTCGGTGGTCGATCCATCGGTATCGGTGGGCGGCATCACCAGCACCATGACCCGGGTCGAACTCAAGCAGCCACCCATGGACTGGGTCACTCCCCGGGACAACAAACGCGTGTTTGTGTCGATGCCGACCGCCGGGGAAGTCGCGGTGCTCGACAGCGAGCAATTCAAACTGATCGACTCGGTGGCGGCCGGCAGCAACCCGGTACGCGTGGCATTGCAACCGGACGAACGCCTGCTGTGGGTCGGCAACAATGCTCAGGTGGCGGAGCAGTCCGGGGTCACGGTGATCGACACCGCCAGCCTCAAACCCCTCAAGCACCTGGCCACCGGTAGCGGTCATCACGAAATCGCCTTCAGCAAGGACAGTCGCCTGGCGTTCGTCACCAACCGCGACGATGGCACCCTGAGCATTGTCGACATCGCCAGCCTGAGCATCAGCAAACAACTCAAGACCGGTTCGAACCCGTTGTCGGTGATGTACTCGCCGCTGTCCGGCGCAGCCTATGTGACGGACGGCAAGGACGGCACGGTGACGGTGATCGACAGTGCCAGCCAGTCGGTGCGCCGGGTGATCCAGCTCAAGCAGGGACTGGGGCCGATGGGCTTCAGTGCCGACGGGCGCTTCGGCATCGTGCTCAACACCCTGGAGAACCAGGCCTCGGTGATCGACAGCGCCACCGATGTGTTGATCCATGACCTGGACGTCTCCGCCGAACCCTATCAAGTGGTGTTCACCAAGGCCTACGCCTATGTCCGCGGGCTGGCTTCGCCGAAGGTCACGATGATCAACCTGTCATCCCTCGGTGAAGGCCGCACGCCGATCATCCAGGGCTTCGAGGCCGGCCCTCAGGCACCACGGCTGGCCGGGGACCTGCCGCTGGCGTCAAGCCTGGCGGTGTCGAAGGACGACAACGCGGTGTTCGTGGTCAACCCGGTGGACAACACCACCTACTTCTACGCCGAAGGGATGAACGCACCGATGTCCGGCTACCCCAATCGCGGGCAGCGGGCCCGGGCGGCGCTGGTAATCGATCGCAGCCTGCGCGAAGTCGAGCCGGGGCTGTACAGCTCGCGGATCAAGCTGCCGACCGCCGGCCGTTTCGATGTGGCGTTCCTGCTCAACCAGCCGAACATCATCCATTGCTTCAGCACCGTGGTCGAGGCGGACCAGAGCCTCGATCCGCACCGTGGGGTGCCGAAGGTGGAGTTCCTGCTCGACAAGTCCACCGCCGCGCTGGGTAGCCCTTACGTGGTGCGCTTTCGCATCGTCCAGGGCAAGCAGAAGGTGCAGCGCAGTGGGGTCAAGGACGTTCAGGTGCGTTACTTCCTGGCCCCGACTTCGCACCCCCGGGAAGTCGCCGCCGTGGAAGTCGCCGACGGTATATACGAAGCCCCGGTGAACCTCGACCAGAACGGTGCCTGGTACCTGCACGTGCGCGCAGCGTCCCTGGGCAGGCGTTTCGATGACCAGACTTTTGCCAGCGTTCGGGTCAAGCCCGGCCATGCCCACTAAGAGGAAACTGACATGAACCGATTCGCACATCGTGGCCTGCTGACGTTCTGCCTGTTGGCCATCGGTATTGGCCAAGCCCTGGCCCACTCGGCGGATGAGCACGCCGGGCACGACATGACGGCCAAAAAAGCCAGTCCGGAAACCGCTCAGGTCAAGTTCGCCGACGTCGCGCTGGTGGATCAGAACGGCAAGTCGGTCAGCCTCGAAAAGGATCTGGTGGGGAACAAGATCGTCGTCATGGGCTTCATCTACACCAGTTGCACCACGGTGTGCCCGGTGGTGTCCTCGATCATGGGCAAGGTGCAGAAACAACTGGGGCACCGGGTCGGCACCGAGGTGCAACTGGTCTCGATCAGCATCGACCCGCAGCGCGATGATCCCGAGCGCCTGAACGACTACGCCCGCACCTTTCAGAAGGGTCCGGGCTGGAGCTGGTTGACCGGCTCGCCCCAGTCGGTCAACGCCACCCTCAAGGGGCTGGGGGCCTACAGCGGTGACTTCAAGAACCATTCACCTCTGATTCTGGTGGGCGATGGCAACAGCCGGTTCTGGACCCGCTATTACGGCTTCACCGACCCGGTGGAACTGGCCCGCGCGGTCGAGAAAATCAGCGGTGAACGCAACGCCCACGCCAAGCACACGGCCGTCGCCATGGAGCATCAGCCATGAAAAACCTCGAGTGGATTGCCCTGAGCCTGTGCCTGTGGCTTGTCAGTACCTTGGCGTTGGCCCACGAAGCGCACGAACCCGCGCAACCGGCGTCGGCAACTGCGGCGGCGAACGCGCAACCGGCGACCGGCACCCGTGACGCAAAGACCTGGTTCACCGACACGCCGTTGCAGGACCAGAACGGCAACACCCTGCGCTTCTACAGCGATGCGCTGGAGAACCGCGTGGTGCTGCTCAACGTGATCTTCACCAGTTGCAACGATGCCTGCCCGCTGATTACCCGCAAGCTCAAGGAAGTCCGTGAGGTGCTGGGCGACAAGGCTGATGGCATCACCTTTATTTCCCTTACCAGTGATCCGCTGCGCGATACCCCGGCGGTACTCAAGGCCTATACCTTGAAGCAGGGTGTTGATGACCCCCACTGGCTTTTTCTTACCGGTGACAAGGCGCAAATGGACCTGGTTCTAGGGCGCATTGGCCAGATCGTACCGACCCCCGAGCAACACTCGACCCAACTGATCGTCGGTGACGTGGCGAACAAGCGCTGGAGCAAAATCCGTCCCGATGCCCCGGCCGCCGCCATTGCCCAGCGCTTGCAGTTGCTGACAATGCCCGTGGCCGGGCGCTGAGTGCCTGCCATGAATACTGCCCTCGTCCTTGGCCTGTTCTTGCTCGGCGGCATCACCCTGAGCGTGCAGGCGCTGCCGCTGACTGTCAGCGAAAGTGCCGGTAAGCGACTGTACCGCGAAGGTATGTCCGCCAGCGGTGCCCCCATCATGGCCCGGGTCGGCGCGGCAGACATGGTACTGCCCGCTACCAGCCTGCCGTGCGCCAACTGCCATGGCGCTGACGGCCTCGGCCGACCGGAGGGTGGGGTGCGACCACCGGACCTGAGCTGGTCGCGGCTGACCAGCAGTCATGGCCAGCAGCAGATCAATGGCCGCAATTACCCGGCCTACAGCGAAGCCAGCGTGGCGCGGGCGATACAGGAGGGGCGTGACCCCGGCAACAATCGGCTTGACCCGACGATGCCAAGGTTCGTGCTCTCGATCAACGATCAGCGCAACCTCACCGCCTACCTCAAGCGCCTGGCCGATGATCGCGATCCGGGTCTGACCCCCGACAGCCTGCACCTGGGGACATTGTTGCCAGGGTCGGGACCGTTGAGCGAGGAGGGCGCCACGGTGGCCGCGGTGCTCAAGGGCTGCGTGGCGCGCATCAATGGCGCAGGCGGGATTCATGGCCGGCATTTGCGCCTGACCATCCTTGACCCCGGTACCGACCGCGCCAGCGCCGAACAGGCGCTGGAGCGCCTGATTGAGCAGGAACAGGTCTTTGCCATGATCGCTCCGCTGGCGCCGGCACTCGACCCGGACCTTGCGGCACGCCTGGAAAAGGCCGGTATTCCCCTGATCGGGCCGTTGTCCATGCAGGGCACGGTGCAGGCCAGCCCGCAGATTTTCGAACCGTTGCCGGGGTTGCGCGAACAGATGATTGCCCTGGCCGACTATGCCGGCTCCAGCCTGCGAGTGTTGCCGGGGCCGACGCTGGTTGCCTACCCGGATGAGCCCGGGCAACGGCTGGCAGCACAGGAACTCAGTCAGTACTTGCAGGATCACGCCTGGAAAGACGTGCGCCTGCTTGCCTACGACCCGACCCGGGATGAGTTGCCGCTGGGCTCGCGATCGGTGTTTTACCTGGGCAGCGGCAGCGGTTTCAGCAGTCTTGCCGATCGTTTGCGCACGGCGGGGCAGGTGCCCTACCTGTTCGCCGCGTCGAACCAGGTGGCGGGGAATCTGTTGCAGGTGCCCAATGATTTTTCCCGTCGGGTATTTCTCGCCTATCCATTCGTACCCAGCGACTGGACCCACGCCGGGCGCCTGGCCCTGACCCAGTTGCGCGAGCATCAGGGGCTCGGTGGCCAGTACGGGGTGCTGCAGGTGGGCGCGTTCAGTTCGATGATGCTGCTTAGCGAAGGCATGAAGCAGGCCGGGCGCGATGCCAGCCGCGAAAAGCTGGTCAATGCCCTCGAAGGCCTGCATGACTTCGACACCGGTCTGACGCCGCTGCTCAGCTTCGGCCCGGGACGGCGCCTGGGCTTGAGCGGTGCGCATATCGTCACGGTGGATCTGCCCGACCAGCGCTTCTATCTGGTTGCTCCCTACAAACCCATTGTCGCCGCGCCCTGACTGGAGGCCGATCATGAAACTCAACGCTTTGCTGGTCCTGTCGGCGCTGTGGTTGCCCGTGGCGTGGTGCAGCAATGGTCCGGCCGTGGCGCGGGTCAATGGCGAGGAAATTTCCCAGTTGCGCCTGGAGCGTTATTTCGCCGAGTACCTGGAGGATCAAGGCCGGGCGGTGGGCAGCATTCGCAATCCCAAGGCCTACGAGCAGTTGCGCAGGGCGGCGCTGGACGCTTTGATCGACCGGGAATTGTTGTGGCAGGAGGCGCTCAGGCGCGGTGTGGTGATCAGTGATGAGGCTGTGCAGGATCAGGTCGAGCAGACACGGCAGGCGATGGGCGGCGCGCAGGTGTTCGTCCGGCGCCTGGAAGATGCCGGTTTCGACGAGGCCGGCTACATCGAATATACCCGTCGCGAACTGGCGGCCCGGCAGGTGTTTAACGATCTCACCAAGGCCGGCGAGCCTGACGAACAGGAGGTCCGGGACTTTTATGCCGAACACCGCGCGCAGATGAGTCGGCCAGAGGAAGTCCAGGCCAGACACATTTTGATTAAAGTTGCCCCCGCAGCAGACGCTTCCACCGTCGAGGCCGCACGGCTACGCTTGGTTGAACTACGTGCGACGATCGCCGCCGGAGCTGATTTTGCCACGGTGGCCCGCAGCGCCTCCGAAGACGCTTCGGCCAGTGCGGGCGGCGACCTGGGTTACTTCCCTCGCGGGCGTATGCTGCCGCAGTTCGAGGCCGCGGCTTTTGCCCTGGCGCCGGGGGCGGTCAGTGAACCGGTTCGCACTGCGCTGGGCTGGCATCTGATTAATTTACAGAACCACCTGGAGGCGGCGGATGTCCCAGAAGAGCAAGGACTTGACATGGTTCGGGCGTACCTCGCCCGGCAAAAACAGGTGCAGGCTCGTCTACAGGCACTGGCGCAGTTGCGGTCAAGCAATCGAATCGAGCGGATTGACGATGAATAGGGGAATTCCCCGAAAGTGGGGGAAAAACTTCAATGCCAGTCCGATGGTTTTCCCCGAGTCTGGGGGATGGAACTTGCGTACCAGATGGCATTGTTTTTAAATTCAAGGACATGAAAACCTGATATTACCGGCACCAGCCTGGCATGAAGTGTGCGTTAGTCCCGATAGGGCGCGCACTCTGACAGGTTCAAATCCCGGACCTGCGGTTTCAAGGAGTCCACCTTGGTGAACAAAGTACTGGTTGTCGAAGACGAACAGCTGCTTGCACATAACCTCCAGGATTACCTGCAGGCGCAAGGGCTGGAAGTCAGAATTGCTCATAACGGGGTAGACGGAATCGGTGAGGCCGATGAATTCCACCCCAATGTGATGGTGTTCGATTACCGCTTGCCCGATATCGAAGGCTTTGAGGTGCTCGATGCCGTCCGCCGGAACGGGAAGTGTCATTTCGTGCTGATTACCGGGCACCCAACCGCTGAAGTCTGTGAGCGGGCCCGGCAAATGGGCGTCAGCCATATCCTGTTCAAACCCTTTCCAATGGCGGAATTGGCCCGGGCAGTCTGTGATCTTCTAGGGGTAAAGCGCGAACCCAAAGCGGGCGTGAGCACTTCTGCAGGCTTTGTCGAACGACGCCAGAGCAGGACCGAGAGTTTCCCGCTGCAGTTGTACGACGGTAGTTGGGTGCTTGCAGATCGCCGACGCAGTTCATCGGCTTCCATGGCGCCAGACGACGAACAATTGCTCACCGGGGAGTAATGGCGCGACAAGAGGTTTCGGCCCCCGCCGTAATTGCTCGCCGCGCCGACAGGGCTCAAAGCCCCGGGCGTTGGAGAGCAAGCCATGGACCGTCTATCCCTTGCCGCAGAACCGGCGCCGCTGGAATCTGTACCGTCACGCTTCTGCAGTGAGCAATTGGCCCAGGCAAGGGCCCTGGCGGCCTCTTCCGGCGAGCGAGTACTGAACGCTCTTGCAGAGTTGTCCGAACTGGCGCCCATGCCGTTCATTCAGTGCCTCGGTGCGACCCTGCATTATCCGGTACTGGACACCGACAGCCTGTTCCAGTCCACCCCGGTCTTCGATCGGGTCACCCTGGCCCAATGCCTCAAGCGTGAATTCATCCTGCTGCGACACGACGATGCGGTCATCGGCGTGTTTGCCGACCCCTTCGACACTGCACGCCTGGCCTGGATCGACGATTGCCTGCATGGGGCGCCGCTGTACCTGGTGCATGCCGACGACCTCAAGGCCTACCTGGCGCGCCACGAAGAAAGCTTCCACGCGGTGGAATCGCTCAATGCCCAGGCCGAAGGCGGCGCCGAAATCGACACCCTGCAAAGCCTGTCGCTGACCAGCATCAGCGAAGACGCCAGCGTGGTGGTCAAGCTGGTCAACTCGACGCTGTACGACGCGCTGAAAATGCACGCCAGTGACATCCACCTCGGTACCACCGGCAGCGGGTTGGTGATCAAGTACCGGATCGATGGTGTGTTGAACAACATCAGCAAGATCCAGGGCAACGAATTCGCCGAACAAGTGATTTCCCGGGTCAAGGTCATGGCCGAACTGGACATTGGCGAAAAACGCGTGCCCCAGGACGGGCGCTTCAAAATCGGTATCAGCGGCCGCCAGATCGACTTTCGGGTGTCGATCATGCCGAGCATTTTCGGCGAGGACGCGGTACTGCGGGTGCTCGACAAGCAGGACCTGGCGGACAAGGTCTGTGGCGTGCAATTGCAGGCCCTGGGTTTTGAAGAGGACACCCTGCGCCAGCTGCGCCGGCTGGCGGCCGAACCCTACGGCATGGTGCTGGTGACCGGCCCTACCGGCAGCGGCAAGACCACCACCCTGTACGCGATGATTACCGAGATCAACCACGGCGTGGACAAGATCATCACCATTGAGGACCCGGTGGAGTACCAACTGCCGGGCGTGCTGCAAATTCCCGTCAACGAGAAGAAAGGCCTGACGTTCGCCCGTGGCCTGCGCTCGATCCTGCGCCATGACCCGGACAAGATCATGGTCGGCGAAATCCGCGACCCGGACACTGCGCAGATCGCCGTGCAGTCGGCGCTCACCGGTCACCTGGTGTTCACCACCATTCACGCCAACAACGTGTTCGACGTGATTGGCCGCTTCACCCAGATGGAAATCGACCCATACAGTCTCGTCTCCGCGCTCAATGCGGTGCTGGCTCAGCGCCTGATTCGGCTGGTCTGCACCAGTTGCAGCACAGCCTACAGCCCCAGCGAGGAAGAGTTGCAGGCCTCGGGGCTCGACCCGCTTCAGGTCGCGCACTACCACTTCGTTCACGGCAAGGGTTGCGGCCATTGCCGTGGCACTGGATATCGCGGACGCAGCGCCATTGCCGAGCTGCTGCACCTGGACGACGAACTGCGGCAAATGATCGTCGAGCGTCAGCCCATTTCGAAAATCAAGGCCCATGCCTGCAAACGTGGCTTGCGTCTGTTGCGCGAATCGGCGCTTGAACTGGTGGAACAAGGTCGTACCACTCTCGAGGAGATCAATCGTGTCACTTTTATCTCGTGATCAATACGTCGCCGTGCTCGGCGCCAGTGGCGTCGGCCTGGGTCAGCGCCAGGGCAGCGCCACCCACTGGCTGGGCAGCGTCGGCTACATCGACGAAGGCTTCCAGGCCTGGACCGTGGCGCTGGACACCCTCGACCGCCTGCTGGCCGAACATGTCACCACCAGGGCGGAGCTGACCGTGGTGATTTCCGGACACTTCAGCCGGTTTTGTCTGGTGCCGTGGAGCGACCAGATCAGCACCCCGAGCGAACTGCTCGGTTTTGCCCAGCTGTGTTTCGAGGACCTCTACGGAGCACCGACGCAACCCTGGAGCCTGGTGTTGTCGGCCGAGCCTGCGGGCTACGACCGGGTGGCCAGTGCGCTGCCGCAAGGCCTGCTCGATCGTCTGCGCAGCCTGGCCAGCGATCGAGGCCTGCGCCTGCGTTCGGTGCAGCCGTACCTGATGGCAGCGTTCAATCATTTCGATAAGAGCTTCGACGCCGGCGACTTCCTGTTCGTGGTCGCCGAGCCGGTGCGCAGCGTACTGTTGCTGGCCCGGGAAGGGCGCTGGAGTTCGGTGCGCTCGGTGGGCAGCAGCGACAGCGATGCTGCATTGACCGCGCTGATCGGCCGCGAAACCCAGTTGCAGGCCTCCACCAGCGAGCGGCCACTGAACGTTTACCTGCATGCCCCGGCACGTGTTGACTCACACCCCGAAGTGCCCGGTGTGCACCTGCGCAGCCTTGACGAAGACCGGACATCCGTACGCGATAGCCTGTACGTCATGTCTCGGGCGGTGGCCTGAAATGCGCGCCCTGGTGCTCGACTTTCAGCCCCGTCGCCGCGCCGGTCCCCTGGGCTGGAGCCTGCTGGCCGGTGGCGTGGTGCTGACGCTGACCTGCCTGCTGGTGCAGCAGCACTTGAGCGGCGAGGCCGAACAACAGCAGGGCCACCTGCAAACCGCCCAGCGTGTGCTCACCGGTGACACCGGCGGCAAGGTCAGCCTGACCCCGGCGCAAACCCGCGAGCAGGCACAAAACCTTGCGGAAATGCGCAAGGTCTCCCTGCAACTGCGCCGGCCCTGGGAGCGTTTGTTCGCCTCGCTGGAAGCCATGCCACGGGAAAACGTGGCCCTGCTGACCCTGACCCCGGACGCTCGCAAGGGCCAGGTGCGGATCAGCGCTGAGGCGCGCGACCTGGACGCCATGCTCGACTTCCACCGGCGTCTCGAAGCCAGCGACGAGCTGTCCGATGTCTCGCTGCTCAGTCACGAAATCGTTGCCAACGTGCCGGAACACCCGGTGCAGTTCAACCTGTCAGCTACCTGGGAGATCGGCGATGCAAATCCCTAAATTGATCGTCCACGAATACCTGCAGGGCCTGGGTGTACCAGGCCTCGCCGGGTTGGCAATGCTAGTGCTGGCGCTGACCTACGGCCTGGCCGGATTGTTGCCGGACTGGCAGTCGCTGCAGCACCTGAGCCAGCAGACCCGCGAAGCCAGCGAGTACCTGGCCCGGGTCGAGGACGGCACAGTCACCGCCCCGGTGGTGCCGCAGCGTCAGCTCGACGACTTCCGCAGCAAGCTGCCGTCACAGCCCCAGGCCACCGTCGCCATCGACAAGATATATGCCCTGGCCGCCCAGGAGCGCATCACCCTGGCCCGGGGTGAATACTCCCTGGGCATCGACCCCAAGACCCACCTGGCGCGGTACCAGATTCTGTTGCCGGTGCGCGGCAGCTATCCGCAACTACGGCGCTTTTTGCACGCCTTGCTCGGCCAGTTGCCGGCGGTGGTGCTTGAAGACGTGGAGTTGCAGCGCAAGAAAATCGCCGATACCGACCTGACCGGGCGGATCCGCATGACCCTTTACCTGTCGAGGTCATGATGAATACCAAACGTGTTGTGAGTTGGCTGGCGTTCTTCGGCGTGGCGGCGGCGCTGGCCTGGATTCCCGAATTGCTCAAACGTGATGATGACAGCGACCTGGCGGTCGCCAGCGTGACCACCCCGGCCAAAGGCACAAAAACTGCCCTACAGACTGCCGCGCCAGCCCGCGCCTTGCCGGTGGCGATCAAGGACCTGAGCCCGGCGGGCGATCTGTTCGTTACCCGCAGCTGGAAAACCGCGCCGGCACTCGCCACCGTCATCGAACAACCGGTAGACGTGACTCCAGAGGTGCAAGTCCCCACTGCACCGCCAGTGCCCTTCGAGTTTGTCGGCAGGCTGGCTGACCGCTCCGATCTGCAGGTGTTTTTGCAGAGCGGCGAAAAGATCTACGTCGTGCGCAAAGGGGATGTGATCGACGAAACCTGGCGGATCGAGCGGATTTCCGATGCGGAACTGAGCCTGGTCTACCTGCCGCTGCGTTTATCGCAGACCTTGTCTGTGGGGAGCACGCAATGAACCGATCCCGTTTGCTGTTGAGCCTTGCGATCTGTTTAGGGCTGGCTGCGTGCAGTACGGCGCAGCTCGCCAACGAGGAAGCGTCCGAGCTGATCGAGGCGGGCCAGTATGAAGCAGGTCTGGCTCGCATCGAAGAGGGGTTGCGTGAAAATCCGCGCGATACACAGCTGCACATCGCCCTGAACAACGGTCGCACCCGTGCGGTGAAGGCGCTGATGACCCAGGGCGACATGGATCGGGCCCAGCGCAATTTCGCCGGGGCTCGCATGTCCTACAGCCGGCTGCTGAACATTGAACCGAACAACCGTCGCGCCCAGGATTCCCTGCGTCAGCTCGACTACCTGCGCAGCATGGATGAGAAGCTTGAACTGGCCCGCGGCGACCTGCGTCGCGGCGACATCTACGGCGCCGACCGCCAGGTCAAACAGATTCTTGAGCTGGATCCGAAAAATGAAGGCGCCCTGGAGCTGCAAGACAACATCCGTCTGGTACAGAGCCGCAATGTGGTGGCGTACCCGCAGTTGCGCACCCGTCTCGACCGGCCGGTGACCCTGGAGTTTCGGGATGCCTACCTCAAGACCATCTTTGAAGTGCTGTCCCAGGTTGCCGGTCTGAATTTCATTTTCGACAAGGATCTGCGCCCGGACATGAAAGCCACCATCTTCGTGCGTGATGTGCGCATCGAAGACGCCGTGGAACTGCTGCTGCAACAGAACCAGCTGCATCAGAAAGTGGTGAATGAAAACACCTTGCTGATCTACCCCGACTCGCCGCAGAAGCTCAAGGATTATCAGGAGCTGGTGATGCGTACCTTCTACCTGACCAGCATCGATGCCAACACTGCGTTGAACATGGTCAAGACCATGCTCAAGACCCGTGACGTGTTCGTCGACGAACGCCTCAATACCCTGACCATGCGTGACAGCAGCGATGCCATCCGCATGGCCGAGAAACTGCTGCAGTCCCAGGACCAGTCCAACCCCGAAGTGGTGCTGGAAGTAGAAGTCATGGAAGTGGCCCGCCAGCGCATTCTCGACCTTGGCCTGCAATGGCCGAACACCTTTGGTGTCGTCAACAGCGACGGATCGGCGGTGACCCTCCTCGATCAGCTCAAAGGCATCAACTCCGGCCGGATCACTATCAACCCCTCGCCACAGGCCAAGATCAACGCCCAGGACAAGGACATCAACACCCTGGCAAGCCCGGTGATACGGGTCAGCAACCGCGAACAGGCGCGTATCCACATCGGTCAGCGGGTGCCGATCATCAGTGCCACTTCGGTGCCTTCGACCCAGGGGCCGGTGATCACCGAGAGCGTGACTTACCTCGATGTCGGTTTGAAACTGGAAGTGCAACCCACCGTGCACCTGAACAACGAAGTCGCCATCAAGGTCGCGCTGGAAGTCAGCAACGCCACGCCACTGGAACCGACCCGCCAGGGCACCATTCCGGTCCAGGTCGATACCCGCAACGCCCAGACCACCTTGCGTCTGCATGACGGCGAAACGCAGATTCTCGCCGGCCTGGTGCGCAACGACCATGGCAGCACCGGTAACAAGATCCCGGGTCTTGGCGACATTCCCGGCCTGGGCCGTTTGTTCGGCAGCAACCGGGACGACGTCATCAAATCCGAGCTGGTGCTGTCGATCACCCCGCGCATTGTGCGCAACCTGCCGTACCAGAGTCCGTCGGACATGGAATTCCCGACCGGCACCGAAACCAGCATGCACATCCAGGCACCGGATCGTTCAATGGGTGCATCGGTCCAGGCGCCGAACATGGCCTCGCCGATCGCCACCACAGTAACCATCGAGAAGCCATGATCATGAACGCCTCGCAACGCGGTTTTACCCTGATCGAAGTCGTGGTGACGCTGGCCCTGATCGGCCTGCTGGCCGGTATGGCCGCGCCGCTGACCGAGACCGTGGTGCGCCGGGGCAAAGAGCAGGACCTGCGCACCGCGCTGTACCAGATTCGCGATGCCATCGACGCTTACAAACGGGCATTCGACGCCGGTTACATCGAGAAGACGCTGAACAGCAGCGGTTACCCGCCGAACCTGAAAATACTGGTCGATGGCGTGCGTGACGTGCGCAGCGCCAAGGGCGGCAAGTTCTATTTCCTGCGGCGCATCCCCCGCGACCCGCTGGCTGTGGTCAAGCGCGACGACGAAGGCGGCTGGGGCCTGCGCTCCTATGACAGTTCGGCCGAGAACCCGCGGGAGGGCGAGGACGTCTTTGACGTTTACTCCAAGGCCCGCGGCAAGGGGCTCAACGGCGTCACCTATCGGGAGTGGTGAAATCATGCGTCGGCAAAAGGGCTTTACCCTGTTGGAACTGATGGTGGTCATGGCAATCATCGCCACCTTGATGACGATCGCCTTGCCACGCTATTTCAACAGCCTGGAGGCGTCGAAAGAGACCACCCTGCGCCAGAGCCTGTCGGCCATGCGTGAGGCGCTGGACCACTACTACGGCGATACCGGGCGGTATCCCGACTCCATTGATCAACTGGTCGAACAGCGCTACCTGCGCGTTCAGCCGACCGACCCGATCGCCGAGCGCAAGGACACCTGGGTCTTGGTGGCACCGCCCGAAGGCGTGGCGGGCGGGGTGGCCGATATCAAGAGTGGCGCTACAGGGAGGGCGCGTGATGGCAGCCGTTATTCCGAGTGGTAAGCCTGCGCGCGAGGACGGCTTCACCTACCTGGGTGTGCTGTTTCTGATCATGGTGATGGGCATGGGCCTGGCCAGTGCCGGGGAGTTGTGGGCCACCGCCGCCCGCCGCGATCGCGAGCGCCAGTTGCTTTGGGTCGGCACTCAGTATGCCCAGGCGCTGCGCAGCTATTACCGCAGTTCGCCAGGCGTGGCCTTGTACCCCAAAGAGCTTGCCGACTTGTTGCAGGACGAGCGTTTTCCCTCGGCCAAGCGCCATATCCGCCAGTTGTATCCGGACCCTGTCGGCGGCGGCGAGTGGGAGTTGATGCGCGGCACTGACGGACGTATTACCGGGGTGTACTGCCCCTCCGAGCAGAGGCCGCTGAAGCAGGCGGACTTCCCCAGTCAGTGGTCGGACTTCAACGGCATGGCCAGCTACAAGGACTGGCAGTTCGTCGCCGAAAAAGCCTTCCTCGACGGCACCTCCGGCCCCGCCAAAGGCCAGTCCAATGCCCCCCAGGCGTTGCAGCCATGAATCGCAGCTGGCTGGCGGCGCTGGTGCTGATGTTCAGCGCGAGCCTGGCCTGGGGCGAAGAAGACGAGATGCTCGGTTTCATCATCGACGACACCATCTCGCACATCGGCCATGACTTTTATTACTCGTTCAGTGAACGCCTGCGTGCCACCAGCCCGATGGATTTCAACCTGGTGGTACGGGAAAGACCTTCGGCGCGCTGGGGCAGCCTGGTGACCGTGGAGTTTCAGCAACGCCTGGTGTATCGACGCTTTCTGCCGCCGAACACCGTGGAGTTGAAAGACGAGGCCTATGAGGCAGCCGACCTGGTCCGCGCGCAGATCGTGCGGCGCAAGCTCGAAGCCCTGTTGCAGGACACCACCGACCTTGAGAGGGACGAACTATGAGGGAAAAAACTTTCTTGCAACGTACCGGCCTGTGTCTGCTCGGCCTCGGCGGTTGCGGCCTGGTCCAGGCTACCGAACTGGTGTACACCCCCGTCAACCCGTCGTTTGGCGGCAACCCGCTGAACGGCACCTGGTTGCTCAACAACGCCCAGTCACAGAACGACTACGACGACCCTGACTTGAAAGACCGCACCACGGTGGCCGCGACTTCGGCTCTGGAGCGTTTTACCAGTCAGCTGCAATCGCGATTGCTGGGGCAATTGCTCGACAACATCTCCACGGGCAACACGGGGAGCCTGTCAACGGACGCTTTTATCGTCGATGTGATCGACGACTCCGGGGCACTGACCATCAATGTCACCGATCGTTTGACCGGTGAAGTGTCGGAAATCCAGGTGAATGGCATCGCCCCTTGAAGGGGATTCGGGTTGATGGGGAGTTACAGACATGAAAAAAACAATCGTGCTGGGGATGTTGCTGGCGGCGCTTTGCGGCTGTGGTCTGCGCGAGCCGATGTCCGCCGAACAGGACACGGAAACGCCGACCCTGACCCCCAGGGCTTCGACCTACTACGACTTGCTCAACATGCCACGGCCCAAGGGCCGGTTGATGGCGGTGGTCTATGGTTTCCGCGACCAGACCGGGCAGTACAAGCCGACCCCGGCCAGTTCATTCTCCACCAGTGTCACGCAGGGCGCGGCAAGCATGCTGATGGATGCGTTGCAGGCCAGCGGCTGGTTCGTGGTGCTTGAGCGCGAAGGGCTGCAGAACCTGCTGACCGAACGCAAGATCATCCGCGCCTCGCAAAAGAAACCCAATACGCCGGTGAACATCATGGGGGAACTGCCACCGCTGCAGGCGGCGAACATGATGCTCGAAGGCGGCATCATCGCCTATGACACCAACGTGCGCAGCGGCGGGGAAGGGGCGCGCTATCTGGGTATCGACATTGCCCGGGAGTATCGCGTGGATCAGGTCACGGTGAACCTGCGGGCGGTGGACGTGCGCAGCGGCCAGGTGCTGGCCAACGTGATGACCAGCAAGACGATCTACTCCGTGGCCCGCAGCGCCGGGGTGTTCAAGTTCATCGAGTTCAAGAAGTTGCTGGAGGCCGAGGTGGGCTACACCACCAACGAACCGGCGCAATTGTGTGTGCTGTCGGCGATCGAGGCGGCGGTGGGGCATATGCTGGCGCAGGGCATCGAGCGGCGCTTGTGGCAGGTGGCCGGGGACAACTCGCCGACCAACGAGACGCTGGAGCGGTATTTGACGCAGAACAAGGTGGTACCGGAGGGTGAGGGTACTACTGGATCGGGCGAGTAACCAGAATGCCCGCGTCATCGTTAACCACTATCGCGAGCCTGCTCGCTCCTACAGTTGATCTGTGCCATCCACAAAATCCGCGAACAGCCCCGACCCCTGTAGGAGCGAGCACGCTCGCGAAAAACCCGAGAGCGCCGCGGGCATCCAGAATGTCCACGTCATAGTTAACCGCCATCGCGAGCCTGCTCGCTCCTACAGTTGATCTGTGCCATCCACAAAATCCGCGAACAGCCCCGACCCCTGTAGGAGCGAGCACGCTCGCGAAAAACCCGAGAGCGCCGCGGGCATCCAGAATGCCCGCGTCATCGTTAACC
>NZ_JBWKOF010000030.1:0-25500 GCF_059415945.1 Pseudomonas sp. GW821-FHT09H03
CGCGAAGGCGGTGCGTCAGTCGATAGATAGGTCGATTGACACACCGCCTTCGCGAGCAAGCCCGCTCCCACATTGGTTTTATCCTCAGTTCAATTGATCCAGCGGAACGTTTAGCCACCTATCAAGGTCGAGATTCATGTAAGCCCACCCATGGGTTTTATCTAGGAGGCTGCGATGCAAAAGTGGAAAATCACTTTCGTGGATGATCACGGTGAAACTGTCGACGAAGTCTTTGAGTGCGACGAGTGCCCGGATAATGAGCTCGCTGCCAAACTCATCAAGGCCCGGCTCCTTCCTGTTGCCGCCGAACTGGATCTGAACGATCTGGAAGGGCGAACCGCTGACGCCAGCGTCAAAAGCCTCAAGTCCCAGAACAGCATTCAAATCCTCGGAATCACTCCCGTCTGATTCAACTCTTGCGACATTCACGCCCAGACCTTGGCAGACGCTCTAACTTGAGGCTACTCTGCAAGCGAGATCAGCGAATGAATCGCTAAGGTCTGGTCTTGTAGCTCCATGCTTGTTTCCCGCCGGCACATCGGTTGCCGTCGCTCGCACCGTTCGGTTGCGGGCGCAGGGAGTACGGAAAGTCTATCCATCATTTGAGGAGGACGTTTCATGAGCACAGCCTATCAAGAAGACATCAGCAGCAGCGTGCTGCGCCGCATGAAAGAAGGCGGTTTTGACTTTTCCCGGTTCCATCCCATCGAGTTCTACGCCATTTTCCCGGACGAGGAGCGGGCACGCAGGGCGGCAGGGCATTACCGTGGTGAATCGCTGAATGCACAGATCAGTGTGCGTGATGACGGCGCCTGGGCGCTGGAGTTGAGCAAAGTCATGTATGCCACCTACGACGACATCGGCGATTTCGAGCAGGGGTTCGAAGCCGTGGTCGAGCCACTGGGCGGCATCATCGAAGGCTGGGGAGTGAAACAGGAGGTACGAGGGCGACTCGCATAAGCTTATGAACAGTAGCAGGCATCAGTAACGGCTGACCTTTTGGGTTGGCCGTTTTCGTTTATGAGCAAAAGATCGCAGCCTTGGGCAGGGCGATCAACTCTGACTATGCTGGAAACAGGCGACTACAGTGCCTTGCATTGGAGCGCAGCCAATGGGGTTGGGGCGTTTGCCGCACAGCAATGGTGCGGTGCTTTCGCGTTGATTATCCAACCGATTGAAATCAAAGCGATTCTGCCGATGGCACGGGCCTTGCGAAGGTCTGGATGTCCGGGTGACAAGGAGTACGGCATGAACCGCACTTATTTTGATGAAATGTACGATGCCGGCGGCCAGGTCCGCCCGCACTATCGGGAGTTTGCCCGTTGGCTTGCCGAGACGCCTGACGAGCTACTGGCCCAACGGCGACGCGAGGCCGATCTGCTGTTTCATCGCGCCGGGATAACCTTCACGCTCTACGGGGATGAGCAGGGCACCGAGCGCCTAATACCCTTCGATACCATCCCCCGCAGCATCCCTGCCAGCGAATGGCGTATCGTCGAGCGCGGCTGCATCCAGCGGGTCAAGGCGCTGAACATGTTCCTCGCCGACCTCTACCACGAGCAGCGCATCATCAAGGCCGGCATCATTCCGGCCGAGCAGGTGCTGGCCAACGAGCAATACCAGTTGGCAATGCAAGGGCTGGATCTGCACCGCGATATCTATTCGCACATCTCCGGCGTCGATCTGGTGCGCGATGGCGACGGCACGTATTACGTGCTCGAAGACAATCTGCGTACACCGAGTGGCGTCAGCTACATGCTCGAAGACCGCAAGATGATGATGCGCCTGTTCCCCGAGCTGTTCGCCGCGCAACGCATCGCGCCCATCGACCACTATCCGAACCTGTTGCTCGACACCCTGAAAAGTTCCAGCCCGATCGACAACCCGAGCGTGGTGGTGCTGACTCCCGGGCGCTTTAACAGTGCGTTCTTCGAGCATGCGTTCCTGGCCCGGGAAATGGGCGTGGAGCTGGTGGAGGGCGCGGATCTGTTCGTGCGTGACGACAAAGTGTTCATGCGCACCACCGACGGGCCGAAAGCCGTCGATGTGATTTACCGCCGCCTCGACGATGCGTTCCTTGATCCGCTGGCGTTCAATCCGGACTCGATGCTCGGTGTGCCGGGGCTGCTGTCGTCTTACCGATCCGGCAATGTCGTATTGGCGAATGCCATCGGCACCGGTGTGGCGGACGACAAGTCGGTGTATCCATTCGTTACCGACATGATCCGTTTTTACCTGGATGAAGAACCGATCCTGAAGAACGTGCCGACCTGGCAGTGTCGCAATCCTTCTGAACTGTCCCATGTGCTGGCCAATCTGCCGGAACTGGTGGTCAAGGAAACCCAGGGCTCCGGTGGTTACGGAATGCTGGTGGGGCCGGCGGCGACGGCGGCGGAAATCGAAGCCTTCCGCGCGCGCATCATCGCCAAGCCCCATGCCTATATCGCGCAACCGACGCTGTCGCTGTCGACCTGTCCGACCTTTGTCGAAAACGGCATTGCGCCGCGCCACATCGACCTGCGTCCGTTCGTCTTGTCCGGCCGCGAAACCCGGGTCGTACCCGGCGGCCTGACCCGTGTCGCCCTGCGCGAAGGTTCCCTGGTGGTGAACTCCTCCCAGGGCGGCGGAACCAAGGACACCTGGGTGGTCGAGGATTGAAGGAAGCCTGTCATGTTAAGTAGAACTGCCTCGGATCTGTATTGGATGTCACGTTACCTGGAGCGGGCGGAAAACCTCGCACGGATGCTCGACATCAGTTATTCGCTGTCGCTGATGCCACAGGATGGCCGTGGCGACGGGCTGCACGAACTGGCCATGCCGCTGTTGATTACCGGCACCCTGGACGATTACATCGAGCGGCACGGTGATTTGCACGCAGAGCGGCTGCTGCATTTCTTCGCCCTTGATGCGGCCAACCCGGCGAGCATTTACAGCTGCCTCGGCGCAGCGCGGGCCAGTGCCCATGCGGTGCGCGGGCGCATCACCGCCGACATGTGGGAGAACATCAACGCCACCTGGCTGGAGATTCGCGGGATTGCCGAGCAAGGCTTGAGTCGCTACGGCATGAGCCGTTTCTGCGAGTGGATCAAGGAACGTTCCCACCTGTTCCGGGGCGCGTCCTACGGCACCATCATGCGTAATGACGCATTCCGCTTCATTCGTCTGGGTACATTTATCGAACGGGCCGACAACACCTTGCGCCTGCTCGATGCCCGCTACGAAATGGCCGGCGATCAGGCTGAAGCGGTCAGCGACGGCACCGCCCATGCCTATTACCAGTGGAGTGCCTTGTTGCGGGCGTTGTCGTCGTTCGAGGCCTACACCGAAATCTACCGCGACGCTCCCGGCGCCCGACAGGTTGCCGAGTTGCTGTTGCTGCGGGCCGACGTGCCGCGTTCGTTGCGCGCCTGCACCGAAGAAATCGACCAGATCCTCGCCCAGCTGCCTGGAGCCAACGGCCGTCCGGCGCAACGCCTGGCCGCGGAGATCGACGCGCGCCTGCGCTACACCGGCATCCACGAAATTCTCGAAGAAGGCCTGCACGCCTGGCTGACCGAGTTCATCCCGCTGGTGCGCCAGTTGGGCAATGCCATACACAGTTCTTACCTGGAGGCGGCATGAGACTTTCCATTAGCCACGAGACCACCTATCAATACGAAGACAAGGTGCGGGCGAGCATCCAGTACCTGCGACTGACCCCTCACGACAGCGAGCGCCAGCACGTGCTCAGTTGGCAGCTCGACCTGCCGCGCCCGGTGCGCGCGCAACTCGATCCGTTCGGCAACATCCTGCATGTACTGACCATGGACGAACCCCATGAGGCCATCATCATTGGCGCCCGGGGCCAGGTGGACATTGATGAGCTGCGGGAGGCCGAGCACGAAAGCCAGTCGGCATTGCCGTTTTTGCGTTTCACCCGGCTGACAGAAGCCGACCAGGCCCTGCGCGCTTTCGCGCAAAAACAATGCAAGCAACGCCGAGATCGCACGGCGCTGATCGACTTGATGCATGGCCTGAATCAGTACATGACCTATACACCCGGCTCCACTGAAGTCGACACCAGCGCCGCCCAGGCTTTTGCCGGCCGTAGCGGCGTGTGCCAGGACCACACCCACGCGTTCCTCGCCTGCACCCGCAGCCTGGGCATCCCGGCGCGTTATGTGTCGGGGTATCTGTACAGTGAAAGCAGCGAGCACCTGGCCAGTCATGCCTGGGCCGAAGCCTGGCTGGATGACGCCTGGTACAGCTTCGACGTGACCAATGAACTGGCGCGTCCGGAACGGCACCTGAAACTGGCGGTGGGCCTGGATTACCTGGATGCCTGCCCGGTGCGCGGCATGCGCCGGGGCGGCGGAAGCGAGCAGATGCATGCCAAGGTACTGGTTTCGCCGACGCCGGTGGCACCGGTTGTTTCGGTGCAACAGCAGTAAGCGCACAACGACATCCGCGACACCAAGGACCTGTGGGAGCGGGCTTGCTCGCGAAAGCGGTGATCCAGTCGGCATCTTTGTTGGCTGATACACCGCTTTCGCGAGCAAGCCCGCTCCCACAGGTGCTACGGTCTGTCCCAATAGGGCACTTCGCCAAAACATTCGACGAAAAAATCGATGACCGTTCTGACCTTCACCGACAACCGTCGGCTGCCCGGCCAGAGCACGGCGATCTGCTGCGGTTCGAGGCTGTTGGATACCTGATAATCCCCCAGCACCGGCACCAGCGAGCCGTTTCGCACGGCGTCGCCGATCAGCCATGACGGAAACATCACCAGCCCCAGGCCCTGTTCGGCGGCCTGGGTCAGGGTGTCGGCATGGTTGCCGGTTATAGGCCCCGTCACCGAATAGGGTGTCCAGGCCTGCTGACCTTGACGGAAGAACCAGCGCTGCTGGCCGGCCGCGCCCTTGTAGGCCAGGCATTGATGAGCCACGAGATCGGCGGGGTGTTGCGGTATCCCGTATCGCGCAAGATAAGCCGGGCTCGCCGCCACCTGAAAGCGATGGGGTGCCAGAATCCGCGCCTGCATGCTCGAATCGGGCAACGGGCCGATGCGAAACAACAGGTCGGCGCCTTCCTGCAAGGGGTCGACATAATGGTCGGTCTGCTGGATATCCAGTTGCAG
The DNA here is from genome assembly GCF_059415945.1 of Pseudomonas sp. GW821-FHT09H03. NCBI lineage: Bacteria > Pseudomonadati > Pseudomonadota > Gammaproteobacteria > Pseudomonadales > Pseudomonadaceae > Pseudomonas > Pseudomonas sp. GW821-FHT09H03. The sequence goes on from NZ_JBWKOF010000030.1 coordinate 5,117, forward strand.
TTTCGGGTAGCGCTCGCACAAGCGACCCAGCCACGGCGTCAGGTGCCGTTGACCGAACACCACGGGCGCGTTGATCCGCACCAGCCCGCCGGGTTCGCTTTGCTGTTCCTGCAAGGCCTGTTCGGCTTCTTCCAGTTGAACCAGTACCAGTCGTGCATGGTGGCCGAGCATGCGTCCGGCTTCGGTGGGGGTGACGGCGCGTGTATGTCGGTAAAGCAGTTGCTGGCTCAGGGCCTGCTCCATCAACTGGATCTGTCGGGAGATCGAAGAGGGCGCCAGGCCTTCGCGGCGGGCCACTTCGGAAAAACTGCCGTGATCGAGCACTGCGACAAACAGCCGGAGCGCCTTGAATCCCAGTTCATTGAGGCCGTGCATGATTAGTCCCGCTGTGCGTTTTACGCAAAAGTGTTGTTGACATGCTCCCATTTATCGCACAGCGGCGCCAAACGATAATGCACACCTCTCTAATAACCAGCGCTCAACCCTGTGGGAGCCGGCCTGCCGGCGATGGCGTTGCCGGAATCGCCATCGCCGGAAGGCCGGCTTCCACAGTTCGAGCGATTACATGGGTTCTGTGCATGCAATCTTCTTCCATTGATCCCGCGGGCGTCGACACGATGCCCGCCACCCGGCCGGGGCTGCGCCTGCTGCTGTTGCCTCTGGTGATTCTCGCCGGCATGGGGCTATCCGTGGAGGCCGGCTTGCTCGGGCCCCTGGGTGTGCAGGTCGGCCATCTGTGGGCGACCTTAAGCATCTTCGGCGTCGGTTCGGCGATTCTGTTCTTGTTGTTGCTGTTCAGCGGCCCGCAACGCGGCCCGGCCCTCAGCGAACTGCCCCGCTGGCAATTGATCGGCGGCTTTCTCGGGCCGATGTACGTGGTCGTGCTGACCTTGGCCACGCCGCACATCGGTATCGCGATGACCATGATCGCGATTCTGTCCGGGCAGGTTGGTAAAAGCGTGTTGATCGACCACTTCGGCTGGTTCGGCGCCACCCGCAAGAAGGTCAACGGGCAACGTTGGCTGGCCTTGCTGTTGATTGTCGCGGCACTTGTCTTGATTGCTCGGGGTTGATGATGAATCTGATTATTCTGTTGGCCTTGGTGGTTGCCGCCGGTGCGGTGTTGAGTGTGCAGGCAGCGATCAATGGCCGGCTCGGTGAAACGGTCGGCGTGTTGCGCAGCAGTTTGCTGACCTTTGTGGTCGGGACTGTGACCACCGGGTTGCTGATCCTGTTTTTCGAACCGGCCCACGCCGTCAGTTTGCTCGATGTGCCGAAATGGCAGCTCGGCGGGGCGTTTTTCGGTGTGGTCTACATGATGGTGATGGTCGGCGCGGTGCCACGGGTGGGCACGGCGGTGGCGACCGTGGCGGTGATTGTCGGGCAACTGGGAATGGGCATGCTGATCGATAATTTCGGCTGGCTGGGCAATCCGCCGATCGAGTTGTCGGGCAACCGCATTCTGGCGATGGCGTGTCTGGCCCTGGCACTGCTGTTCATGTACCGCAGCAGCACCCGAGAGGCGTAACATCAATCCTGCACATACACATACCGAAGGAGTCAGAGTCATGATCGACAGCGAAAGTGTCTGCGATTGTCCAAAATGTTCCTGCAAACTCGGTGAGCATCCGATTGCCCGCCACGGCAAGCATTATTGCTGTGAAGCCTGCGCCAAGCACCATGAGCACGGCGAGGAATGCACCCATAAAGGCTGCAAGTGCGCCCATGGCGGATAGCAACCTTGCAGGAAAAAGTGGAGCCTGATTCGGCTCCACTTCCATTCTCAAGCTGTCATTGTCCAGCCGATCGCGGCGGCGCACCGTGCCCTGCAAGCGCCGGCCTTCGACGCGCAGTACCACAGTCCTGGTCTTCAATCCCCCCCTCGATCATGCGAAGCCAGGCGTCAGTTCGCCGGCCGCCACTTGACGTTCTCCACGCCGAATTTCTCTGCCATCGGCTTGCTGGTTTTTTGCACCTTTTCACGGCCAAAGCGAGGGATACGGCCAACCCCCGCATCACAGCTCGCCCAGTGCCAAGCCTCGGCATTATCCATTTTGTCCAGACGGATAATGAATGACTTGGGGACGCCATGAAGGGTGTACTCGATGACGAAAAGTTTTGCGCTGTTCATAAAGCCCTTGTTCCTCCCTGTGGTACATAGAAGGATCGCGGCCTGCGCGGAAAATTCATTCGAATTGGCGGGCGGTTACGGTTGCTGGCGACAAGTTCTATGTCCCGTTACCATGAGACATCTCCCACCTCCAATGAATATTGACCATGGCCCTTGCCGTGCCGCCAGACCTGAGCGATTTCGATGTGCCCGTGCAACCGCTGGCACGGACGTATCCGCGCGGCTTGTACATCGAACCCCATGAGCATGTCTGGGGCCAGTTACTGTACGCGATGAGCGGGGTGATGTGGGTCGAGACGCCACACGAGGCGTTGGTGGTGCCGCCGCAGCGGGCGGTATGGTTGCCGCCGGGGGTGCCTCACGGGATTCGCGTGGTGTCCGATTTGCAAATGCGCAACATCTACCTGCGACCGGCGTTGGCGGTGACGCTGGATGGCAGTGTGCAGGTGATCGAGGTGGGCGGGTTGCTGCGTGAATTGATCCTCGGGTTGGTGGAGCAGGGGAGCGACGGGGCGCCCGAGTATTACGAAGCCTTGGTCGGCCTGACCCTGCTGGAGCTGCAGCGGGCCAAGCGATCGCTGCTGAGAATCCCGCTGCCGGATGATTCCGATCGAAGACTGATGAACCTGTGCCAGGCCGTGATGGCCGCGCCGTCCCTCGACGTACCGTTTGAACAGCACGCGGAAAATGCCGGTGCCAGCGTGCGCACCCTGGCGCGGCTGTTCAAGGACGGTTTGGGCATGGGCTTTGCCGAGTGGCGGCGCCAGGTGCAGCTGGCGACAGCGGTAGCCGAATTGATCCAGGGTGTGCCGGTCAGCGGGATTGCCCGGGAGCTGGGCTATTCACCTAGCAGCTTCAGCGACATGTTTCGCCGTGAACTGGGCGTCGCGCCTTCGCAGTTTTCCACAGGGCAACGCCAAGGGTGACCCCCCGGCTTTGGCCGAAATTCAGAAGCACTTGGCCGATGCACACGGTTCTCACCCTTTAGACTCAGCGCAACTTCAATTGCCCCAAGGAGTCTGCCATGAGCTACCTCATCTCACTGGCCATTGGTCTGGGCGTCGGGTTGCTGTACGGCGCGCTGGATTTTCGTTCCCCGGCACCACCGGCCATCGCGCTGGTCGGCCTGCTCGGCATGCTTGCCGGCGAAAAGCTCTGGCCGATGGGCCGACAGCTGGCCGCTGGCTGGATCTCCTGAGACCTTCATCAACTTAATGGAAATGCCATGAAAGCACTGCAGTTTGACAGGACCGGCGATCTCTCGGCCCTGCGCTATGTAGAAGTTGCTACTCCTGTTCCCGGTGCCGATGAGGTATTGGTCGAGATCAAGGCCGCCGGACTCAACCCCAGCGATGTGAAGAATGTGCTGGGACGTTTTCCCTACACCACCTTGCCACGGATTCCCGGTCGGGATTTTGCCGGTGTGGTCGTGGCGGGTCCCGACGCATTGATCGGCAAGGAGGTGTGGGGCACCGGTCGGGAGTTGGGGTTCTTCGCCGACGGTTCCCATGCGCAGTTCGTCAAGCTGCCGGCAGGCGGCGTGGCCCAAAAGCCCGGCAACCTGAGCTTTGCCCAGGCCGCGAGCATCGGCGTGCCGTACACCACGGCGTGGGATGCACTGGAGCGCAGCCTGGTAACTACCGGAACCCGCTTGCTGGTCATAGGCGGTGGTGCGGTCGGCAGCGCAGCCCTGGCGCTGGCCAAGGTAAGGGGTGCCGAGGTGCTGGCGGCGGCACGGCGCCCGGAGCAGGTCAAGGATTTGCAGGAGCAGGGGTACCCGACTATCCAGCTGGATAAACCCGAGGACCTGGGCGCGCAAGTCAATGCTGTGTATGCCGGCGGCGCCGAGGTGATTTTCGACACCACGGGTTTCTGGTTGCCGGCTTCGGTGGCGGCGTTGGCCACCTTCGGCCGCATCGCGATCATTGCCGCGCCCGTAGATGGCCATGTGCAATTGCCGGCCCTAGCGCTGTACCGCAAGGGCGGTTCGGTGGTGGGGGTCAACACCTTGCTGTATGGCGTGCAAGCCTGCGCGGCGATGCTCGATCAGTTCGGCCGGTATTTTGATCAGGACTTGCTGCCGTTGCCCCAGGGGTTGGTCGAGTCGCCACTGGCCGAAGGGCTGGAGCGCTATGGCGAGGTCAATCAGGGCTCGGGCGGCAAAGTGATCCTGCTGCCCTGACCCGATCTGTGTGCGGGAGCGGGCTTGCTCGCGAAAGCGGTGTGTCAGCCAATCGAGATGTCGATCGGGTCACCGCCTTCGCGAGCAAGCCCGCTCCCACACCGGTTAGGTGTAATACCCCGCATGGGCTTGCTGTAGAATCCATGGCACTGACTTCACGAGGTGTGTTCCATGAGCGAGCCGATTCGCCTGACCCAATACAGCCATGGCGCCGGTTGCGGCTGCAAGATTTCCCCCCAGGTGCTGGAGGTGATTCTGGCCGGCAGCGGGGCGCAGAACCTGGACCCGAGGCTGTGGGTCGGCAACGCCTCGCGTGATGATGCGGCGGTGTATGCCATCGACGAAGAGCGCGGCGTGGTCTCGACCACTGATTTCTTCATGCCGATTGTCGACGACCCCTTCGATTTCGGCCGCATTGCCGCCACCAATGCCATCAGCGATATCTACGCCATGGGCGGTGATCCACTGATGGCGATCGCCATTCTCGGCTGGCCGGTGAACGTACTGGCACCGGAGGTTGCCCGGGAGGTGATTCGTGGCGGGCGTGCGGTGTGCGATGCGGCAGGGATTCCATTGGCCGGTGGGCACTCCATCGACGCACCGGAACCGATCTTCGGTCTGGCCGTCACCGGGTTGGTGGAAAAACGTCACATGAAGCGCAATGACACCGCCACTGCCGGTTGTCTGCTCTATCTCACCAAACCCCTGGGTATTGGCATCCTCACCACCGCCGAAAAGAAGGGCAAGTTGCGCCATGCCGATATCGGCCTGGCCCGCGACTGGATGTGCACCCTGAACAAACCCGGCAGCCGTTTCGGCAAGCTCGACGGCGTGACCGCGATGACTGACGTCACCGGTTTCGGCCTGCTCGGGCACCTGGTGGAAATGGCCGATGGCAGCCAGCTCACCGCACGCATCGACTATGACCGCGTTCCGCGCCTGCCGGGGGTCGAGTATTACCTGGAACAGGGTTGCGTGCCGGGGGGTACGCTGCGCAACTTCGACAGCTACGCCAGTAAGCTGGGGCGTCTGCAGGAACTGCACAAACGTGTGCTGTGCGATCCGCAGACCAGCGGCGGGCTGCTGATTGCGGTGACGCCACAAGGCAATGCGCAGTTCCTCTCGGTCGCCGCCGAACTGGGCCTGGCGCTTGAGCCGATCGGTGAACTGGTCGAGCGACAGAGCAACGCGGTCGAGGTGTCCTGATGTCTGTCGACTGCACCGATTACCGCGACATTTTCCTCAACGATCGGCCGATGATGGATGCCCGCGCGCCGATCGAGTTTCTCAAAGGTTCGTTCCCTGGGGTGGTCAATCTGCCGTTAATGAACGACCACGAACGGCAGCGCATCGGCACCTGCTACAAGCAGCACGGCCAGCAAGCGGCAATCGTCATGGGGCATCAGTTGGTGTCCGGGCAGATCAAGGCTGAACGCATCCAGGCTTGGGCAGACTTTACCCGCGCCCATGCCGATGGGCTTTTGTACTGTTTTCGTGGCGGCTTGCGCTCGCAGATCGTTCAGCAATGGCTGAGGGACGAGGCCGGCATCGACTATCCGCGGGTCGGTGGTGGTTACAAGGCGATGCGTACGTTCCTGCTCGATACCCTCGATCAAGCGATTACCCAGTGCGATTTCGTCTTGTTGGGCGGCATGACCGGCACCGGCAAAACCGAGGTGCTCACGCAGTTGCGTAACGGCCTGGACCTTGAAGGGCACGCCAACCATCGCGGCTCCAGTTTCGGCAAGCGGGCTACCGGCCAACCTTCCAATATCGACTTCGAAAACCGTCTGGCGATAGACGTGCTGAAGAAGCGCGCCCAGGGCATTGGCCAATTCGTGCTGGAAGACGAAAGCCGCGCGGTCGGCAGTTGCGCGTTGCCGCTGCCGTTGTATCAGGGCATGCAGCAGTTTCCGATGGTCTGGCTGGAAGACAGCTTGCAAGGGCGGGTCGAGCGGATCTTGCGCGATTACGTGGTGGACTTGAGTGCCGAGTTCATCGGTGTACATGGCGAGGAAGGTTTTGCGCTGTTCTCAGAGCGTTTGCTTGAAAGCCTGAACAATGTGCAGAAGCGCCTGGGCGGTGAACGTCATCGGCGCATGCTGGTGTTGATGGAGGACGCGCTGGCGGAGCAGGCCAGGAGTGGTTCGGTGGACCTGCATCGGGGCTGGATCGAAGGTTTGCTGAGCGAGTATTACGACCCGATGTATGCGTTTCAACGCGAGAAGAAAGGCATGCGGATCGAGTTCGCGGGGGAGCACGGGGCGGTTCTGGAATACTTGCGTGAGCGGGGCAGTCGGCGGGAGTGATGGTGGTCTTGCCGGCGCAATCCCTTGTGGGAGCGAGCCTGCTCGCGATGGCGGCGTGTCGGACGACATCGATGTTGGATGTGCCGGCCTCATCGCGAGCAGGCTCCCACAGTGGTTTATTGGGTGACCGTGGGTTTTGATCACACACGCTGACCCTGTGGGAGCGAGCTTGTTCCGGGCGGCGATCCGACGAAAGATGCGCCGCAGGACTCAGGTCGGACAGGTTTCCTGGCCATTATCCAGGCCTTGCTTGTAGATGTGGCTTTGCAGGCTGGCCTTGCCGTTCTGCCAGGTCAGCGTGAGCACGTATAGCGAGTCGTAGTCGCTGGACTCCCAGTCCTCGGCGATTATCATTTCCTTGCCAACGGCTTCACCGGCGACCTTGTTGATCAGGTCGGGCAGATAGCCGTGGGACCAGGCGGTATAGATGACCGAGTTGTGGTACTTGTCGTGCAGCAGTTCATCGGCCAGGTCGCTGGTGTCATTGGCCGAGAAGTTGATGTTCACGGGCAACCCGAGCTTGATGGCGGCGGGGCTGATGGTCATCAGTGGGCGAATGTAGCTGTAGGAATTGTCCAGCTCGCCTTCCTCGACATTGCGCGTCGGGTTCGCGGCGAACACGTAATTGGCCTTGCCGAATTTTTCCGGCAGCAAGGTAGCCAGGTCGATGGCGCGGTTCAGGCCCTGGCAATTGAGCTGGCCCAGGCCGCCAGCGGGTTTCTCCCCGTGGCGCAGGAATACCAGGGTCTGGGTGCCATCCATCGGTTGCGCGCGAGTCTTGCTGGACTCCAGCGCCAGAAACAACGCGGTGGTCACCAGCAGTGCAGGCAAAAAGAAGTAAGCGCGATGTTTGAAGCGCTTGGCGAATTTGAAAAAGTTGATCATTGGATGTCGGTCTTCAGCGCAATTCTGTTAAGGCTGACAAACCTTTACACGGCGAACTTCCAGCGTCGCGTGTTTTCCATGTCGTTGAAGCGGTCAATTAGAGCCCATGAAACCCATTTGGTTCTATGCCCGGCCGAGCGCGCAATTTACCGGTAACCTTCAATGGGTTCTAGCACAGGTTATTGACAGGATGTTGCGAAATTATGGACAAGGTACACCAGTAGGAACTGCCGAAGGCGGCGATCTTTTGATTCTATTCATCAGTAATGTTGATAACGCCAAAAGGTCGTGCGAATGAGGCAGCTACATTATGCTCATCCATCTCAATGTCTTCGTGGATCCATCCCATGCCTGATCTGTCCGCATTCCCCATCACCAGCAAATGGCCAGCCCGCTACCCGGAGTGGATTCAGCTGTACTCGTTGCCCACCCCCAACGGCGTCAAGGTTTCGATCATGCTCGAAGAGATCGGCCTGCCTTACGAGCCTCACCGTGTAGGTTTCGACACCAACGACCAGATGTCTCCCGAGTTTCTCTCGCTGAACCCCAACAACAAGATTCCGGCGATCCTCGATCCCCATGGCCCGGACGATCAGCCGCTGGCATTGTTCGAGTCCGGGGCGATTCTGATCTATCTGGCCGACAAGAGCGGGCAACTGCTGGCCCAGGAGTCGGCAGCGCGTTATGAAACCATTCAGTGGCTGATGTTCCAGATGGGCGGGATCGGCCCGATGTTCGGCCAGCTCGGCTTTTTCAACAAATTTGCCGGCAAGGACTACGAAGACAAGCGCCCCCGCGACCGCTACGTCGATGAAAGCAAACGCCTGCTCAAAGTCCTCGATGGTCGCCTCGAAGGGCGCGACTGGATCATGGGCGAGCGCTACACCATTGCCGACATCGCAACCTTTCCCTGGGTGCGTAACCTGATCGGCTTCTATGAGGCTGGCGATCTGGTGGGTATCCAGGATTTCCCTAACGTCACGCGGGTGCTGCAGCGTTTCCTGGCGCGGCCGGCAGTGATACGCGGTCTGGAAATTCCCAAACCCGTCTCTAACTGACACCGCCGCTCCCACAAGGGGGACTCTGCTCAGGCAATGAACGGCCGAATGCCGTGGTGTTTGAAATACCGCTCGATCACCTTGGGGTCCGAGCAGGTTTCGGCACTCGCCACATAGGTATCCGGGCGCAACAGGTAAAACCCGTTGCGCCCAAGTCCTGCCGCTTCAAATGCCGGCCGCCAGGCGAACACATGCAGTGGCAGATGGTGTTCATTGCACCAGGCGATCATCTCGTCGCTGGTGTCGCCATAGACGTGCACTTGCCAGGTCAGGCACTTCAGCGATTCGTAATTATCCCCCTCGCCGTCGTGGGCCCAGGGCAGGCGGTCGCCTCCATGAACGTGGCCGGCAACGCCCGCGCTCAGGGGCATCGCGCGATAGTTCAGGGTGATTTGCGACACTGTTCGAAAGAGAAACTCGCGGGAGGTTTCGAACGACGCCATTTTCGGAATCACGAAGGGCGCCAGGCGTGTGCGTAACAGGTCGGCGACGGGGCCTTCAGCGGTGACGAAGGTGAACACCCGGTCCGTGGTCGCCACCAGTTTGCGGGCAAACGCCATGCGTTCGGTTTCATAGGTGTCGAGCAGTCTGGCTTCGGCACCGCCAGTCAATACCGCCGCAAGTTTCCAGGCCAGGTTGATCGCATCGCCAATCCCGGTATTCATGCCCTGGCCGCCCGCCGGACTGTGGACATGGGCGGCATCGCCCAACAGGAACGCGCGGCCGCCGCGAAAGTGATCCGCCACCCGATGATGCACCCGGTAGGTGGAGAACCAGTTCAAGTGCTCGATCTGCACTTTCATATGTTCGATGGCGCGGCTGCTGACATCTTCGAAACGCAGGGTCTCGGCGTGTTCGGCACGCTCATCACGAACGGTACCGATCAAGCGGGCACGTCCCGCACCCGCCAGCGGGAATACGGCGAGGAAGTCTGCCTCATCAAGATCCACATGCAGTTCGCCGTTGAACGTCGGGCCGCTGCCCTGCACATCGGCAACGTAGAAAATCTGTTGGTAGGTACCGCCGGGAAACCCGGTGTCCAGGGTCTTGCGCACCCTCGAGCGGGCACCATCGCAACCGGCCAGGTAGCAGGCCTGGCAGATTTCCTGCTGGCCATCAGGCAGGCGCAGTGTGGCCGTGACGCCGTCATTGGTTTGCTCGAAACCCTGCAGTTCGGTATTGCGCTCCACGGTGATGCCGAAGGTTTCCAGGCGTTCGATCAGCAGCCGTTCATGTTCGTCCTGGGGAAAAATTTCGAGGAATGCGTATGGCGTCAGTCCCTCGCCGATGCGGCTCAGGGGCAGGTGTGCCAGCGGCTCGCCCTTGACCCAGAAGTTGGCGGCTGCCACCCGATGGCCATTTTCCACCACGGCCTCGGCCAGGCCGAGCTGGCGGTACAACTCCAGTGTCCGCGCCTGCACGGCCAGCGCCCGGGACGTGGTGCCGGGCGCGGAGGTCTTGTCGAGAATCCGCACGCGAACCCCCAGCTTGCTCAACCACAGCGCCAGGACCAGCCCGGTAGGGCCGGCGCCGATGATCAACACGTCGCTACGCTGCATGGGCCTGTCCTCTTTGCTTGTGCATCAGTATGGTCCAGTCGCGCATGGGAGCCAGTTCGCCTGCCCAACGGGGCGGTGCGGCGGTCCGACAAGCCCCCTCGCCACAAAGTGTGTTGCCCAGCTTAAGTGAACGGCATTATCTGCCCGCAGGGGACTTTCAGAAGTCGATAGTGCCCGACAGCTTCGCCGAGCGTGGTTCGCCCTGGGTCAGGTAGCCGCCCTGGGCCGACTCCCAGTAGTCCTTGTTGGCCACGTTCTCGACACCCAAGCGTACGGTCACGTCTTTTTCCTGGACCTTGAAGGCGTAACGGGCGCCGACATCGAAGCGGTTCCAGGTCGGCAGGCTGAGGTTGTTTGCCGCGTCGGCGTACTGGCCGCCGGTGCGCAACATCCGACCGCTCAGCGCTACGCCTTGCATGCCGGGCACATCCCAATCCACGCCAGCGTTGAACTGGAAGCTGGGAACGCCAACCGCCTGGTTGCCGTCGTTGAGGCCGTCCTGGGTGTTTTTAAGTTCGGTGTCCATCACGGTTACGCCGCTGAGCAGGCGCAGACCGTCAATCGGCTCGCCGAAGACATTCAATTCAACGCCTTTGTTGATCTGTTCGCCATCGTGTACGAACACGGCGGTGCTGTCGTCGATGACCTGGGTATAACCATCGGCCGGCTGTTCGATGCGGTACACGCCCAGGGTCGCGCCGTAGGTGCCCATGTCGACTTTTACGCCGGCTTCGACCTGCTTGGTGCGCGACGGTGCAAAGACTTCATTGCCGTTGACCACGACTCGCGAGCCGGAGGTGGTCGGTGCTGTCGGCCCCTTGGTCAGACCCTCGATACGGTTGGCGTAGAACGACACGTGGTCCCATGGTTTGAACACGATGCCGTACACCGGAGTCGTGATCGACTCATCGTAGTTGGAAGTACGGCTTCCGGTGTCATAGTCATAGCCTTGCACAACCAGCTGTTGGCGGCGTACGCCAAGGGTTATCAGCAGGCGATCATCGATAAACCCCAGGGTGTCGGACATTGCGACGCTGCGCATGAAGGATTTACCGGTGATGCCCGGGTCACCCAGGTCCCCGCCAGAGTAACCGCCCCCAGGCGCCGGAACGTCGATCGGGTCGTAGATGTTGTTCGGGTAATCGTTCTGGTCGAAATCGTAGGCGTTGCGCTGTTCGGTCCAGATCCCGGCCAGGCCGAAATTGAGCCGGTGGCTGACGGCTCCAGTGTTGAAGGTGCCATTGAGACCCGCCATGGCGCTGGTGTTGTCCTCTTCATGGGGAATGTAAGAACCGCTGGTCACCGAACTGCCATCGTTGCCCACCAGGGTGGTGGAGTCGTAGTTGCCGACTTCTCGGGTGTGCTTGGCACCCGCGGCGGCGTAAGCGGTCCAGCTGTCGTTCAGGTCGTACTCGGCACGCAGCATGCCCAAGGTGTCTTCGATCTCGCTGAAGCCCCACTTCTGCGCATAGTTGGTGTCGGCCGATGGTGCATCCGGAATGTCGGTGGCGTCGCCGATATTGACCGAGCTGCGCCCGCCATTGACCCGTTCTTTGGAATAGATGAAGTCGCCGGAGAGGCGCAGGGCGTCGCCGCGGTAATCAAGGCCGAGGGCGAAAAGCTTGGAGCGCTGGTTCTCGTCATCGATGGCAGTGTCGCCTTCGCGTTGTGACAGGTTGATACGTGCACCGAAGCGGTTGTCCTCGCCAAAGCGCTGGCCGATATCCAGGTGCTGGCCGATGCGCCCGTCGTCGCTGATGTCCGTGGTGAACCGCTGCAACGGCACGTCACCGGCGCGCTTGGGTTGCAGGTTGACGCCGCCGCCGATACCGGAGCCGGTCGGGGTGACGCCGTTGATGAAGGCGTTTGGCCCCTTGAAGACTTCCACTCGCTCCACGGCATCGGTGGAAATGATCTGCCGCGGCAGGATGCCGTAAAGGCCATTCAAGGAAATGTCGTCGCCGTAGAGGGGCAGGCCGCGAATCATGAAGCTCTGGGCCTGGTTGGAGTACCCGGAGGCCTGACGCACCGATGAATCGTTGAGCAGCACGTCGCCGACTGTTTCGGCTTGCTGGTCGCGGATCAATTCTTCGGTGTAGGACGTCATGCTGAACGGTACGTCCATGATGTCCTGGTTGCCCAGCACACCCAGTTGGCCGCCGCGTGCGACCTGACCGCCGCTGTACACCGGGGGTAATTGTGACGGTGTGGGAGCCTGGGCGTCGATGTTGACGTTGCCCAGCACCAGCGGTTGGCCTTCAGCCTGGGATGTATCGGCAGGTGCGGCGTGAGCCGTCACGTTGAGGGAGCAAAACAGGGTGAGTAGCGTCGGGCGAAAAAAAAAGCCGAGTCGGGCGAAAGGTTTCATGCATGGTCCTGGCGGCGCGCCGCCGATGAAAAAATAAAGGGCCGGCGCGGGACTCCTTGCGCAAATACGACTCCACGCGCAAATGATAGTCGTTATCAATAATGTCGCGAAATGCGTTTTCTGCGAGGTATAGGGGCAATTTCTGCCAGCGCAGAAACCTGAGGAACCGTGGCTGGGCAATTTCAGCGGCATGAACGGCAAACTTTGGGCACGGTCATAGCCTGCGCCATACCATTGGTCGTATGGTTTACCTGGCTCAACGGATTTGATGGAACGACATGCAAGCCAAACGATTTATTTCATGCGTCGCCGTATTACTGGTACTGGCCGGCTGCGGCAGCCAACGGACCCAGGAGGCCGCTGTGCGCAATCCGGCCGAAGTGAAGGCCGAAATCGTCCGCCTGCTGCCGGCCAAGACGGTCGACCGCCAAGGCTGGGCCACCGACATTCAGGCGGCATTTGCTGCGCAGAACATCTCGCCGACCACGCAAAACCTCTGCTCGGTGCTGGCCGTAACCGAGCAGGAGTCGACCTTTCAGGTCGACCCGTCGGTGCCGGGGCTGGGCAAGATCGCCCGTGACGAGATCGACCGCCGTGCGGCCAAGGCGCATGTTCCTGGCCTGCTGGTCAGCGCAGCGTTGCAGTTGAAGGCTCCCGGCGGCAAAAGCTATAGCGATCGCCTGAATGCGGCACGCAGTGAGAAGGAATTGAGCAGGATTTTCGATGATTTCATCAACATGGTGCCCATGGGGCAGACGCTGTTTGGCGGTTTCAACCCGGTGCATACCGGCGGGCCGATGCAGGTCAGCATCGATTTCGCCGAACAGCAAGCCAAGGGTTATCCGTATCCGGTGAACGGCTCGATCCGCCAGGAAGTGTTCAGCCGACGCGGTGGCATGTATTTCGGTATCGCCCATTTACTCGGTTACCCGGTGAGCTACCAGCAGCCGTTGTATCGTTTCGCCGATTTCAATGCCGGCTGGTACGCCAGCCGCAATGCCGCATTCCAGAGTGCGGTGAGCCGGGCTTCGGGCAAAACCCTGGCACTGGATGGCGATCTGGTGCTCCATGGTTCAATCATGCCCGGGACCACGGAGTTGGCCGTGCGCAGTCTTGGCAAGCAACTGGACATGCGCAATCCGACGATCCGCGCGCAACTGGAGCAGGGCAATAGTCTGGCGTTCGAGAACACGAAGCTGTATCAGCGGGTCTTTGCGCTGGCCGAAAAGGCCGAAGGTCGATCACTGCCACGGGCGGTATTGCCGGGAATCGAGCTGAAAAGCCCGAAGATCACCCGCAAACTCACCACGGCCTGGTTCGCCAAGCGGGTCGATGAGCGTTATCAGCGCTGTATGGCGCGGGCGAAGTGACATTAGCTAGTTGCAGACGTAAAAAACCCGGCTGATGAGGCTGATGCTGCTCACTTAAGCTGGGTACACACTTGTGGCGAGGGGGCTTGTCGGACCGCCGCACCGCCCCGTTGGGCTGCGGATCAGCCGTAAAACCATTACACGCGGTGTACCTGATACACCACGGTGGCAGGTTTTGGGGCCGCTCCGCGGCCCAACGGGGGCAAGCCCCCTCGCCACAAGTGTGTACCCAGCATAAGTGGACAGCATCAGGCTGATAAAGCCGGGTTTTCCTTGAGTGCCGCAGTGAAGCCCCACATTCAGGCAGTGCGGTTCTGGATCAGTCGATCAGAACCACCTTCAGCCACACGATTCTCGATCAGTCGATCAGAACCACCTTCAGCCACACGATTCTCGATCAGGCGATCAGAACCACCTTCAGCCACACGATTCTCGATCAGGCGATCAGAACCACCTTCAGCCACACGGCTTTCAATCAGACGATCCGAGCCGCCTTCAGCGACCACAGGTTGAGCAGAGGTAGCGGCGAAAGCGTTAACTGCAAAAACCGAGAAAGCGATGCAGAGAAGGACCTGGCGTTTCATGATGGTGTGCTCCGGGGTGTTATGGGTTGGTATGGAGCAGATGTTACGCCGCGGATTTTTTATGAGAACTTCATTGCGCTGATGGTGACCATCGACAGCAATGATAGGACCCATGCCTTGGCGCACCTGGCGATGATGATGCGGTCGTCGGATGGCCAGGGCAGGGCCGATGGGGCCTTCTACACTGATCGGCATTGGCGCGACCGCAGTCTGCAAGGAGAGGTTTATGTATCAGCTCTACGGCCATCAGAATTCCGGCGCCGCGGCGATAGAGGCAGCTCTGGAGCTGTGTGAAATCCCTTATCGTTTTATCGATGTCGAGTCATCTGTGCAGGCGGCACAGGCGCTGGAGAAGCTCAACCCGCTCAAGCAGATTCCGACGTTACAGCTCCCCGACGGCAGCGTCCTGACCGAGAGTGCGGCGATCCTGATTCACCTCGGGCTGACATTTCCCGCTTCGGGGCTGTTGCCGCAAGATCCCGCCGAACGCGACCAGGCCATCCGCGGCATGGCCTACATCGTCAGCAATTGCTATGCGGCCATTGGCGTGATCGATTACCCGGAGCGCTGGCTGTCCACGACGGATGAAGCGTCAAGGCAAAACCTCATGGCCGGTGCGCGCAAACGCCTGCATTGGAGTTGGGACGTGTTTGCCGATCAGTTTTCCGGCGAGTTGTACCTGGGGGGCGAGACACCCGGGGCGCTGGATGTGCTGGCGGCGGTGATATCGCGGTGGGCCGGTAGCCGCGAGCATTTGCGCAGTGCCCGGCCGGGTTTTTTCGCCTGGCTTGAGCGAATCGACCGCCATCCCGTATTGGCGCCGGTGTTTGCCCGGCATTGGCCCGCTTGATCAGCATGAAACCACTGTAGGAGCCCGGCTTGCCGGCGATGGCATGTGCAAGATCGCCATCGCTGGCAAGCCAGCTGCCACAGGGGAACGATCAGATAACGGCTGTGGCTGACCCATGCGTAGACGCCTCGGCTTGGGCGAGGCCATTCAATTACAGAGGGGGCGTGTCATTCGCCGCGGATGTACTGTTCCAGCTGGCGAATCAATTCGGCCTGTTCGGCAATCGCTTCCTTTACCAGGTCGCCGATCGACAGCAGACCGATGAGCTTGCCACCTTCCACCACCGGCAGGTGACGCAGGCGTCTGTCGGACATGATGCCCAGGCAAGTGTCCACGGTTTGATGGGTATCGACGGTGATCACCGGCGATACCATGATATCGCGCACCGGCGTGCCCACCGAAGAGCGGCCATGCAGCACCAGTTTGCGCGCATAGTCGCGCTCGCTGATGATGCCCAGCACCTCGTCATTTTCAACCACCAGCAAGGCACCGACGTTTTTCTCGGCCATCTTCATCAGGGCTTCGAGCACCATGTGATCGGGTTTGATCTGGTGCACTTCCTGATTCTTCTGATCTTTGAGCTTGAGCAATTGAGCGACGGTTTTCATGGTGGTTACTCGGGTGTTGTCGTTGTTCATGAAGAATCGTAGACACAGGCGCTGAGGGCAAGGGCGAAAGCGGCAGATAACACGCAAAAAACGGCATTCAGCGGTTTTTCTGCAGTAAACCGCCCATTGGCGAGGGGGACTTGCCTGTGCGAGGGGGCTTGCCTGTGGCGAGGGGGCTTGCCTGTGGCGAGGGGGCTTGCCCCCGTCGGGCTGCGAAGCAGCCCCCTAAAATGTCCCAGCACCAAAGATCTTGTGAGTGCTGCGCACTCAAGCGGGGGCAAGCCCCCTCGCCACAGGGGATCGACCTGCGCGCTATTGCGGTCCATGACAGGTAGAATCCCCCTCTGAATCAAATCTGAGGTTGCAGTGGTGGATTTACAGCAGGGCTTCGTCCTGACCCGGCATTGGCGCGATACCCCGGCCGGCACCGAAGTCGAGTTCTGGCTGGCGACCGATGCCGGTCCCCGGTGCATCCGCCTGCCTCATCAACCGTCGGTGGCGTTCATCCCGGCCCAGCAACGGCAGCAGGCCGAGGCGCTGTTGCAGGGCGAGAAGAATGTCGAACTCAAAGCCCTGGCCCTGGAGGATTTCGAACATCGTCCCGTCCTGGGCCTGTACTGCCAGCAGCATGGACAGTTGATGCGCCTGGAAACTGCGCTGCGCAGGGCCGGTGTCGAGGTGTTCGAGGCCGACGTGCGGCCGCCGGAGCGCTACATGATGGAGCGATTCATCACCGCTCCCGTGGTTTTTACCGGTACACCGAACGACAAGGGCGTGCTGCTCGACGCCCAGATGAAAGCCGACCCCGACTATCGGCCGAACCTCAAACTGGTCTCCCTGGACATCGAGACCACGGCACAGGGCGAGTTGTACTCCATTGCCCTGGAAGGCTGCGGCGAGCGTCAGGTGTACATGCTCGGTCCGCCCAATGGTGACGATAGCGAGGTGGATTTCCAGCTTGAGTACTGCGACTCCCGTACCTTGCTGCTGAAAAAGCTCAACCAATGGTTTGCCCGTTTCGACCCCGACGCGATCATTGGCTGGAACGTCGTGCAGTTCGATCTGCGCATCCTGCATGAGCACGCAAGACGCCTGGCCGTGCCCCTGAAACTGGGGCGTGGCGGCGAGGAAATGCAGTGGCGCGAACATGGCAGCGGCAATCATTACTTCGCCTCGGCGGCAGGCAGGCTGATCATCGACGGCATCGAGTCCCTGCGTTCGGCGACCTGGAGCTTCCCCTCGTTCAGCCTGGAAAACGTCGCCCAAACCCTGCTCGGCGAGGGCAAGTCGATCGCCACGCCGTACCAGCGCATGGACGAAATCAACCGCATGTTCGCCGAGGACAAACCGGCGCTGGCCAAGTACAACCTCAAGGACTGCGAACTGGTGACACGGATTTTCGCCAAGACCCAGTTGCTGACCTTCCTGCTGGAACGCGCCAGCGTCACCGGTCTGCCGGCCGATCGCAGCGGTGGTTCGGTGGCGGCGTTCACTCATCTGTATATGCCGTTGATGCATCGCCAGGGGTTTGTCGCGCCAAACCTCGGCGGCAAACCACCGCAAGCCAGCCCCGGTGGTTTTGTCATGGACTCGCAACCGGGGTTATACGAATCGGTGCTGGTGCTTGACTACAAAAGCCTCTATCCGTCGATCATCCGCACCTTCCTGATCGACCCGGTGGGGCTGATCGAAGGGCTCAGGCTTCCGGATGACAGCGAGTCGGTCCCGGGGTTTCGCGGGGCGCGGTTTTCGCGCACCCGACATTGTCTGCCGGCCATCGTCGCGCGGGTCGCCGAGGGTCGGGAAACCGCCAAGCGCGAGCACAACGCACCGCTGTCCCAAGCGCTGAAGATCATCATGAACGCGTTCTACGGCGTGCTCGGCTCCAGCGGTTGTCGCTTCTTCGATACGCGGCTGGCGTCGTCCATCACCTTGCGTGGTCACGAGATCATGCTGCGTACCCGCCAGTTGATCGAAGCCCAGGGCCACGCGGTGATCTATGGCGACACCGACTCGACGTTTGTCTGGTTGCGTCGCGCTCACGGTCAGCAGGAAGCCGCACAGATCGGTCATGCGCTGGTGGACCACGTCAATCAGTGGTGGCGCGAACATGTGCAGCAGGAGTACGGCCTGCAAAGCGTCCTGGAATTGCAGTTCGAAACCCACTACAAACGCTTTTTGATGCCAACCATTCGCGGCGCGGAAGAGGGCAGCAAGAAGCGCTATGCCGGGCTGGTGACGCGCGCCGATGGTAGCGAAGAAATGGTCTACAAGGGCCTGGAAACCGTGCGCACCGACTGGTCGCTGCTGGCCCGGCAATTCCAGCAGGAGCTGTACTCGCGGATCTTCCAGCGCAAACCCTATCAGGATTACGTGCGCGACTACGTGCGCAAGACGCTGGTCGGGGAGTTCGATGACCGGCTGATCTACCGCAAACGCCTGCGCCGTACCCTGGACGACTATCAGCGTAACGTGCCGCCCCACGTGCGCGCGGCGCGGATCGCCGACGACTACAACGATCTTCAGGGCCGCCCGCGTCAATACCAGAACGGCGGATGGATCAGCTACGTGATCACCGTCGCGGGCCCCGAGCCGCTGGAAATTCGCAGCGCACCCATCGATTACGACCACTACATCACCCGGCAGCTGCAACCGGTGGCGGACGCGATTCTGCCGTTTGTCGACGACGATTTCTCAACCCTGATTGGTGGGCAACTGGGCCTGTTTTAAGTCCATCAACGACAACGTCCAGGCATCCAGAATGCCGTGAAAATAGCGGTCCAGAGCCTGGTGGAACGGACTATCCCGGACTGCTACCTCGGCGAACAGCGTCATCGATGAGTGAAATTTCAGGTCATCCGGATGGCCGAAAATCGCTGCAACCGAGCGCTGCTGGATGTTAAGCACTTCCTGAGTGCAAGTGCGTAACCTTGCACCCAGCAAGGGATGATCCAGATAGGCCTGGGCTTCTTCCCGCGAGTGAATGGCAAAGTGCCGGGACATCTCACTGCCGCCCAGCCCGGCAAACTGCGGGAAGATGAACCACATCCAGTGACTGCGCTTGTGACCGGTACCTAACTCGGCCTGGACCCGGTCGAATACCGGGTCCTGCGCCTGTATGAAGCGTTGCAGGTTAAAGGTGTCCAGCGGATCGGTGCTTCTCATGACGAAGCTCTCTGACAGGCTGTATTGGCTTAGACCATGGCCGACGGCTGTTTGCGTTGTGGCGCACGAAAAGCTTGGTCCAGCGCCTCCAGATCCCCGGCCTCAAGTTGAAAATCCGCCGCGTGGGCGTTGAGTCGTACATGTTCGGGGCTGACCGCCTTGGGGATGGCGATCACTCCATCCTGACGCACAATCCAGGCCAGCGCTATCGGTGCCGGCGTCACCGATGATCGATTGATGCTTGCCGACACTGCACTTTTTTGAATTGAGCGGCTCTATCCATGGGCAGCCTGCGGCGATCCCCACCGTTGGCCCATGCCAAGTTCAAGACCCCATGGCTCAAGCTTTACCTGTTATCAGCGCTCTGTTGCGAAAG
The DNA here is from genome assembly GCF_059415945.1 of Pseudomonas sp. GW821-FHT09H03. Classification (NCBI taxonomy): domain Bacteria; kingdom Pseudomonadati; phylum Pseudomonadota; class Gammaproteobacteria; order Pseudomonadales; family Pseudomonadaceae; genus Pseudomonas; species Pseudomonas sp. GW821-FHT09H03. The sequence goes on from NZ_JBWKOF010000030.1 coordinate 24,562, forward strand.
CATTGCTGGCTGCCGGCCGGCCTGGCGATCTTGCTTTTTGCCGGCTGCAGCCAGCAGCAGGGCAGCGATATCTTCACTCAGATGCGCGAAGGCAAGCCCCAGGAGTTTCTGCAAACCAGCGTCGACCGCATGGCGACCCTGGCGATGCGCGACAATCTCGACAGCCTCTACCGGATCATGGGCAAGCTTTACCTGCGCAACCCCGACGAGCTGAAAAAATCCGGTTTCCTCGATGTCCGCACCGCAGTCAAGCAAGTGCGCCTGGCCATCGAGCAGGAGCAACCGCTGCCCACCCTGGGTGGCAAAAAGGACCTGGCGGCCCTGCGCTTTGCCATGAGCCCGGAGTTTCTCGGTGACCGGGTCGGGGCCTTCATCTATGCCATCGGCAGCATGCTGGTCACGGCCCACGGCAATCGCCTTGAGTTTTACATGACAGACGCGATCAACCCGACCTTCGTCAGTAACGCCGCGCGCAATATCGAGATAGCCACCTGGATTCTGAGCCAGCGGCAAAACAGGGAGGGCCAGCCCTTGCTGTTCTCCAATGAAATCTCGGAGGAGGGCAGCAACCTGAGTTTTGCCGTGGAGTTCGGCAAGATCGTCGCGCGCCTGGACTTGCTGACCCAGATGCTCGACGAGCGTTATCGGCGCATTGGCTTGAATTACGCGCAGAGCCTGTTGTTCCTCAATTTCCTGCCGGTCCAGTGAAAATCCCCTGTGGGAGCGTAATGCTGTTCACTTTGGGTTAGAGGGCTCCAGGTGGATATTTGGATTAGGTGTATATCCATCCCTGCGGTAACGGCCACTTATGGTTTCGCTCTTACAGCGAGTCACTTGGAAAAGCCCCAAGTAACCAAGGGCACTTGCCCCTGACGTTCGGTGCCTCGCCTAGGCTCGGCATGCCCTCGCTCCGGTCCTGCTCCGTGGGCCCGCCGCGAT
>NZ_JBWKOF010000031.1:0-24128 GCF_059415945.1 Pseudomonas sp. GW821-FHT09H03
AGCTTTCCAGTCCGCTACAGGCCTGTATTTACTAGGAATAATCAGCTCACTCTAGGCCGGAAGCGGCCCCTATAGGCACACAAGCCCTCCATGACAAAAAGGCCCTCTATGACACAGAAGCCCTCTATGGCACACAAGCCTTCTGTGACACACAAGCCCTCCATGACACAGAGGCCCGCCATGACGCAGGACCTCTTCATCACAGGGCTCAGGCCGAATGGCGAACCATGTCCACATGAGGAATCCCGGCTTCCAGGAACTCCTCGCTGACCATGCGAAAGCCCAGGCGCTCATAGAACGCCGTGGCTTGCACCTGGGCGCTGAGCATCTGCTGCTTGAGCCCGCGCTTCTCGGCTTCACCGATCACTGCATGCATCAGTGCATCGCCGACTTTCAGGCCGCGCCAGTCCTTGAGTACCGATACCCGGCCAACGTGCCCGTCGGGCAGCAAGCGGGCGGTACCGATCGGAAAGTCGCCTTCGAACGCCAGGAAATGCACGGCGGTCGCGTCATCGGCGTCCCATTCCAGCTCGGGTGGCACGCATTGCTCGGCGACGAACACCGTCTCACGAATGCGCCGGATCTCGGCGTTGTCCTTTTGCCAGTCTGCGACACTTACGTGAATCTTATTCATCGGCGAACCCCAGGCTTCCTTGCTTGACCAGTTCGCACAGCAGGCTGCGGCCGTCTTCGTCGCTCAGCCAGGCGCCGAGGTTGTCGATGTGCAGCGCGTCGGCGGCGCAGATCATCTTCAACAGTTCGCGCAACTTGCCTGGCAGGTAGCGGCTCTGGCCGCTGGCGAACAGCAGCAGGTCGTCGTCGACTTCCGACCAGGCCAGGCGTGCGCTCGGGTTGCGGATCAGCACGGCGCCTTCTTCCAGTGCGCTGAGCACGTCGTCTTCTTCCAGATCTTCCGGCCCGACCACCAGTTCCGGGTAACGCGGCTCGGTCATGAACTGGCCGAACCAGGTCAGCAGCAGGCGCTCGTCGCTCATGTGTTCGGCCAGCAGGCCTTTCAAGCGGTCGAGGGCGTCATGCTGGATCTGGTGCGGATCCGCCACCGGCAGGGCGTCGGCGTCGGTGTAGCGCTCTTCATCCGGCAGGAACTGGCTGAGGAAATCGGTGAAGTGGGTCAGTACTTCAGCGGCGCTCGGTGCGCGGAAACCAACCGAATAGGTCAGGCAGTCATCGACTGCAACGCCGCAGTGGGCCAGGCGCGGTGGCAGGTACAGCATGTCGCCCGGTTCCAGGACCCACTCATCGGTGGCTTCGAAGTCGGCGAGGATGCGCAGGTCGGCATGCTGCAGCAGGGCGCTATCGGAATCGCACATCTGGCCGATCTTCCAGTTGCGCTTGCCATGGCCTTGCAGCAGGAACACGTCGTAGTTGTCGAAGTGCGGACCCACGCTGCCACCCGGGGCGGCGAAGCTGATCATCACGTCGTCGATGCGCCAGCTCGGCAGGAAGCGGAAATGTTCGAGCAGTTCGCTGACTTCCGGTACGAACTGGTCCACGGCTTGAACCAGCAGGGTCCACTCTCGCTCCGGCAATTTGCTGAATTCGTCTTCGGCAAACGGACCGCGGCGCAATTCCCACGGGCGTTCGCCGTTTTCGATGATCAGACGCGATTCGACTTCTTCTTCCAGTGCCAGGCCGGCCAGTTCGTCGGCGTCGATCGGGCTTTCGAAATCAGGAATTGCCTGACGGATCAGCAGTGGTTTTTTCTGCCAGTAGTCGCGCAGGAATTCCCGTGCCGTGATACCGCCGAGAAGTTGCAGAGGAGTGTCAGGATTCATGTGTAACCTATTGAAAAAATGCACTTTTCATACGGGAATAAAAACGCCCGGCGCTGCCGGGCGTCTCAAAGGGGTCTTGCGGTCGATCAGATACGTTTGGCTTGCTCTACAGCGTTACCGATGTAGTTCGCCGGGGTGAGCAACTTCAGCTCTGCCTTGGCGGCGGCCGGCATGTCCAGGCCGTCGATGAAAGTCTGCAACGCTTCCGGGCTGATGCCCTTGCCGCGGGTCAATTCTTTCAGCTTCTCGTACGGGTTTTCGATGTTGTAGCGGCGCATCACGGTCTGGATCGGCTCGGCCAGGACTTCCCAGCAGGCGTCCAGGTCAGCGGCGATTTTCTGCTCGTTGAGCTCCAGCTTGCTGATGCCCTTGAGGCTGGCTTCGTACGCGATCACGCTGTGGGCGAAGCCGACACCGAGGTTGCGCAGTACGGTGGAGTCGGTCAGGTCGCGCTGCCAGCGGGAGATCGGCAGTTTGCTCGCCAGGTGCTGGAACAGTGCGTTGGCGATGCCCAGGTTGCCTTCGGAGTTTTCGAAGTCGATCGGGTTGACCTTGTGCGGCATGGTCGACGAACCGATTTCGCCAGCGATGGTGCGCTGCTTGAAATAACCCAGGGAGATGTAGCCCCAGATGTCGCGGTCGAAGTCGATCAGGATGGTGTTGAAGCGCGCGATCGCGTCGAACAGCTCGGCGATGTAGTCGTGCGGTTCGATCTGCGTGGTGTACGGGTTGAAGCCCAGGCCCAGCTCGTCTTCGATGAAGGCGCGGGCGTTGGCTTCCCAGTCGATCTCGGGGTAGGCCGACAGGTGGGCGTTGTAGTTGCCGACAGCGCCGTTGATCTTGCCCAGTAGCGGAACGGCAGCGACCTGAGCGATCTGGCGCTCCAGGCGGTAAACCACGTTCGCCAGTTCTTTGCCCAGGGTGGTCGGCGAGGCCGGCTGACCGTGGGTGCGCGACAGCATCGGCACGTCGGCGAAACGGATGGCCAGTTCGCGGATGGCGTTGGCGGTCTGGCGCATCAGCGGCAGCATCACATCATCACGGCCTTCGCGCAGCATCAGGGCGTGGGACAGGTTGTTGATGTCCTCGCTGGTGCAGGCAAAGTGGATGAATTCGCTGACCTTGGCCAGTTCCGGCAGCTTGGCCGCCTGCTCCTTGAGCAGGTATTCGATGGCTTTGACGTCGTGGTTGGTGGTGCGCTCGATCTCTTTGACGCGCTCGGCGTGCTCCAGAGAGAAGTTTTCCGCCAGGGTGTTCAACACCGCGTTGGCTTGCGCGGAGAACGCCGGCACTTCGCTGATGGCAGGGTGAGCGGCCAGGCGCTGGAGCCAGCGCACTTCAACCAGGACTCGGGCACGGATCAGGCCGTACTCGCTGAAAATTGGGCGCAGGGCCTGGGTTTTGCCGGCGTAGCGGCCGTCAACAGGGGAAACCGCAGTGAGCGAAGAAAGCTGCATGGGGTGTTCTCGGACAGTCGGGCAACGAAATGGGGCGCGTATCATACATGAAAAAATCCGCCGGTCCGTCGCCAACTGACCGGCGTATTACGCGTTACAGATTACAAAAGCATGTTGCGGGCGCGGTTCAGCTGCTGCGCATCAGCGGATAAAGCTCTTTGAGCAGCTTGCGCCGGCTGACCACCAGCTGCCAGCGATGCCCGCCCAGCTGCCGCCACAGGCGTGCCGAACGGATACCGGCGAGCAGCAGGGCGCGAATTTTCGAGGCATTGCTCGGTTGTTGCAGGTTACGCATGTCGCCGTGCACCTGGATGCGTTGGCGCAAGGTGCTCAGGGTATCCTGGTACAGCGCGCCACAGGCGGCGATCACGTTTTCGTGAGCCGGGCCAAAGTGTTCGACCTGGGACTGGATTTGCGGCAGGCGCTTACCGATCACGTCGAGCATGTCGCCGCGCTTGGTCAACTGACGCTCCAGGCCAAGCATGGCCAGGGCATAACGCAAGGGTTCGCGCTGCAGGGCGCTTGGATCGCGTTCGAGGGCGCCGATCAAGGCACGATAGCCTTCGCGCAGATTGATATCGTCGCCGCCGTAGACTTCCAGGGTGTCCTTGGGATCGCGAATCAACAGGCTACCCAGCATGCAGGTCAGGCCGGCTTCGTTGGTCTGGCCGGTCTTGGCGATCTTGTCGACCAGCACGGCGGCGAGAAACACGCCGCCCAGCGCCGTCAGTTGTTCCTGGGTGGGAGTCATTGCGCCTGGCCTTTACTGGTCCATGGCTCTGCCACTTCAATGACGCCGCCGCCCAGGCAGATTTCGCCGTCGTAGAACACCACGGACTGGCCCGGGGTGACTGCGCGCTGCGGGTCATCGAAAGTCGCACGGTAACCGGTGGCGGTCTTTTCCAGGGTGCAGGGCTGGTCGCTCTGGCGATAGCGGACCTTGGCGGTCAGCCTGCACGGCTGGCTCAGGTCGATCGGGTTAACCCAATAGATGTCCGAAGCGAGCAGGGCGCGGGAGAACAGCCAGGGGTGATCGTTGCCCTGGCCGACGATCAGCTCGTTGTGTTCCAGGTCCTTGATCAATACGTACCACGGCTCGTCACTGGCATCTTTCAAGCCGCCGATGCCCAGGCCCTGGCGCTGGCCGATGGTGTGGTACATCAGGCCGTGGTGACGGCCGATGATCTCGCCTTCGGTGGTCTTGATCTCGCCCGGCTGGGCCGGCAGGTACTGCTTGAGGAAGTCACTGAAGCGGCGCTCGCCGATAAAGCAGATTCCGGTGGAGTCCTTTTTCTTCGCGGTCGCCAGTTCGTATTTCTCGGCAATCGCGCGCACTTCGGGTTTTTCCAGTTCGCCGACCGGGAACAGGGTCTTGGCGATCTGCTCGCCGCCGACGGCGTGCAGGAAGTAGCTCTGGTCCTTGTTCGCGTCCAGGCCCTTGAGCAGTTCGGTGCGGCCGTCGATGTCGCGGCGACGCACGTAGTGACCGGTGGCGATCAGGTCGGCGCCAAGCATCATGGCGTAGTCGAGGAACGCCTTGAACTTGATCTCGCGGTTGCACAGGATATCCGGGTTCGGCGTGCGGCCGGCCTTGTATTCGGCCAGGAAGTGCTCGAACACGTTATCCCAGTACTCGGCGGCGAAGTTGGCGGTGTGCAGCTTGATGCCAATCTTGTCGCACACGGCCTGGGCGTCCGCCAGATCATCCATGGCGGTGCAGTATTCGGTTCCGTCGTCTTCTTCCCAGTTCTTCATGAACAGGCCTTCCACCTCATATCCCTGCTCGATCAGCAGAAGGGCGGAAACGGAAGAGTCCACGCCGCCGGACATGCCGACAATGACGCGCTTCTTTTGTGTGTCAGAAGGGGCTGGATCACGCATAGGGATTCAATGAGTGTCTTGAAAAAGGACGAGATTCTAACAGGCTCAAGCCTGCAAGGCTAAAGAGAAGGACGGATCAGTTCGAGGCCGAAGTGATGGCCGGCCAGGTAATCGTCGATGCAGCGGATGATCAGCTCGCTGCGCCAATGGTCGCGCTGCTCGATTAATTCGTCGCGGGTCAGCCACTTGGCGCCGACGATGCCGTCGTCCAGTTGGTAATCGGGGCGGTGTTGCAGCGGTTTGGCGATGAAGCAGACTCGCTGATAAGTCACGCCGTTGCTTGGGGCGGAGTAGAGATAAATTCCCACCACGCCGGTGGCTTCGACGTCCCAGCCGGTTTCTTCGAGGGTTTCGCGTACGGCGGCTTCGGTCAGGGTTTCATTCGGATCCAGATGGCCGGCAGGCTGATTGAGCACCACGCGGCCGTGCTTGAGTTCCTCGACCATCAGGAAGCGGCCGTTGTCTTCGACGATGGTGGCGACGGTGATGTGGGGTTTCCAGTCCATGAAGTTTCCTCAAATTCTGAATATTGAAACACGGTCAATGTGGGAGCGGGCTTGCTCGTGAAAGCGGCGGTTCAGTCAATGGAGATGTTCAATGATAAACCGCATTCGCGAGCAAGCCCGCTCCCACATTGGATCTTTGGTGGGGCCAAAAACACAAACCCCGGCACATGGCCGGGGTTTGTGATGTTCCCTTACAACCTTAAACCAACGCTGCAACCGCTGCGTTGAAGGTTGCGCTCGGGCGCATGGCCTTGCTGATCAGCTCGGCACTGGCGTGGTAGTAACCGCCGATGTCCACTGGCTTGCCCTGAACGGCGTTGAGCTCGGCAACGATGGTTGCTTCGTTCTCGGTCAGAGTCTTGGCCAGGGTCGCGAACTGCGCTTGCAGTGCAGTGTCTTCGGTCTGGGCAGCCAGGGCCTGAGCCCAGTACAGCGCCAGGTAGAAGTGGCTGCCGCGGTTGTCGATGTTGCCGACTTTACGCGATGGCGACTTGTTGTTGTCCAGGAACTGGCCGGTGGCCTGATCCAGGGTCTTGGCCAGAACCAGCGCCTTCGGGTTGTTGTAAGTAACACCCAGGTGCTCGAGGGACGCGGCCAGAGCGAGGAACTCGCCCAGGGAGTCCCAGCGCAGGAAGTTCTCTTCCAGCAGTTGCTGAACGTGTTTCGGAGCCGAACCACCGGCGCCGGTTTCGAACAGGCCACCGCCATTCATCAGCGGCACGATCGACAGCATCTTGGCGCTGGTGCCCAGTTCCATGATCGGGAACAGGTCGGTCAGGTAGTCGCGCAGTACGTTGCCGGTTACCGAAATGGTGTCCTTGCCTTCGCGAGTGCGCTGCAGGGTGTACTTCATTGCATCGACTGGCGCCATGATCTGGATGTCCAGGCCGGCGGTGTCGTGATCCTTCAGGTAAGCCTGAACTTTCTCGATCACCACGCCGTCGTGGGCGCGCATCGGGTCCAGCCAGAAAATGGCCGGGGTGCTGCTTGCGCGGGCACGGTTGACGGCCAGCTTGACCCAGTCCTGGATCGGCGCGTCTTTGGTCTGGCACATGCGGAAGATGTCACCGGCTTCAACAGCCTGTTCCATCAGCAGGGTGCCTTTGCTGTCGGTCACACGAACCACGCCGTCAGCCTTGATCTGGAAGGTCTTGTCGTGGGAGCCATACTCTTCGGCTTTCTTAGCCATCAGGCCAACGTTCGGCACGCTGCCCATGGTGGTTGGGTCGAAGGCGCCGTTGGCGATGCAGTCAGCGATCACAGCCTGGTAGATAGTGGCGTAGCAACGGTCCGGGATCACCGCCTTGGTGTCGTGCAGCTGGCCGTCGGTGCCCCACATCTTGCCGGAGTCACGGATCATGGCCGGCATCGAGGCGTCGACGATAACGTCGCTCGGCACGTGCAGGTTGGTGATGCCTTTGTCGGAGTTGACCATGGCCAGCGACGGACGAGCAGCGTAGACCGCCTGGATGTCGGCTTCGATGGCTGCTTGCTGCTCGGCCGGCAGGGCCTTGATGCGAGCGTACAGGTCGCCGATGCCGTTGTTCAGGTTAAAGCCGATCTGTGCCAGCACGTCAGCGTGCTTGGCCAGTGCGTCTTTATAGAACTCGGCAACGATCTGGCCGAACATGATCGGGTCGGAGACCTTCATCATGGTGGCTTTGAGGTGAACCGACAGCAGTACGCCATTAGCCTTGGCGTCTTCGATTTCAGCGGCGATGAAGTTACGCAGGGCGTTTTTGCTCATCACGGCGCAGTCGAGGATCTCGCCAGCCTGAACGCTGGTCTTTGCCTTCAGGACGGTGGTCGTGCCGTCTTGAGCGATCAATTCGATTTTCACGGCGTCAGCGGCGTCGATCAGGGCGGCTTTTTCGCTGCCGTAGAAATCACCGGTGCTCATGTGCGCGACGTGGGACTTGGAGTCCTTGGCCCAGGCGCCCATCTTGTGCGGGTGCTTGCGAGCGTAGTTCTTCACCGACAGCGGGGCGCGACGGTCGGAGTTGCCTTCGCGCAGAACCGGGTTCACGGCGCTGCCCTTGATCTTGTCGTAGCGCGCCTTGACGTCTTTGTCGGCGTCGCAGGTGACGGTTTCCGGGTAGTCCGGCAGTGCGTAGCCCTGAGCTTGCAGCTCTTTGATCGCGGCTTGCAGTTGCGGTACCGAGGCGCTGATGTTCGGCAATTTGATGATGTTGGCTTCAGGCGTAACGGCCAGGTCGCCCAGTTCGGCGAGGTGGTCGGCTACGGCTTTGTCACCCAGTTGCTCGGGGAAGCTGGCCAGGATGCGTCCTGCAAGAGAGATATCGCGGGTTTCCACGGCGATATCAGCCGAGGCGGTGAAAGCCTCTACGATAGGCAACAGTGAATAGGTGGCGAGGGCAGGAGCTTCGTCGGTGAAGGTATAGATGATCTTCGAGCGGGTGGGCATATTCGGATTAACTCTCTCTTCTTTGCTAAAGCGTGCGCAGAAACTCGAGGGGCGCCGGGTAAGCGCGTTCGTTCAAAGTCATCCATGAGCCGAATATCGAGATTTCGTTGCTGTGATGTTGGGTGCATCAGTAGGGCGTCAAGTGGCCGGGCTGCTGTAGCAGGCCGGCTTGCCGGGCGGAAACTGTCGTCGTAGAGCCGTTCCGCCGTCGTGACCCTTTAGTCAGCGGCCGCATTATACATAGGTAGCTGGCATTCTGCCGATGCTTCAGATGCAATGATTCTCGTCCATTGGTCTAAAGGTCGCAGGAGCGGGGTCGGTGCAAGGTCAATGCTTATCCCGGGTTTTGGTATTTTTGCCTTTGCTTTCAAGCTTGTAGTGCGCCCGTTGCAAGGCTTTACCGCAGATGACAGGAACATAGGGTTTGCGCGCCGATTTAACTGGGTTACGCTCGAACCAAGCCAGATGTTCAATCCAATCAATGGAGTTCAGCATGGGTTACAAGAAGATTCAGGTTCCAGCTGTCGGCGACAAAATCACCGTCAATGCAGACCATTCTCTCAATGTTCCGAATAACCCGATCATTCCCTTCATCGAAGGCGACGGTATTGGCGTTGATATCAGCCCCGTCATGATCAAGGTTGTCGATGCTGCCGTTAAAAAGGCCTACGGCGACGAGCGCAAGATTTCCTGGATGGAAGTGTACGCCGGGGAAAAAGCGACCCAGGTTTACGATCAGGACACCTGGCTGCCTCAGGAAACCCTGGACGCAGTCAAGGATTACGTGGTTTCGATCAAGGGCCCGCTGACGACTCCGGTCGGTGGCGGCATCCGTTCGTTGAACGTGGCACTGCGCCAGCAACTGGACCTGTACGTCTGCCTGCGCCCGGTGCGCTGGTTCGAAGGCGTGCCGAGCCCGGTCAAGAAGCCAGGCGACGTCGACATGACGATCTTTCGTGAGAACTCCGAAGACATCTACGCCGGTATTGAATGGAAGGCCGGTTCGCCGGAGGCGACCAAGGTCATCAAGTTCCTTAAAGAGGAAATGGGCGTCACCAAGATCCGTTTCGATGAAAACTGCGGTATCGGCGTCAAGCCGGTGTCCCTGGAAGGCACCAAGCGTCTGGCGCGCAAGGCGCTGCAGTATGTGGTCGACAACGACCGCGACTCGCTGACCATCGTGCACAAAGGCAACATCATGAAGTTCACCGAAGGTGCCTTCAAAGAGTGGGCCTACGAAGTGGCGGCTGAAGAGTTCGGCGCGACCCTGCTCGACGGTGGCCCGTGGATGCAGTTCAAGAACCCGAAAACCGGCAAGAACGTTGTCGTCAAGGATGCCATCGCCGATGCCATGCTCCAGCAGATCCTGCTGCGCCCGGCTGAATACGATGTCATCGCGACCCTGAACCTCAACGGCGACTACCTCTCCGACGCCCTGGCGGCGGAAGTGGGCGGTATCGGTATTGCGCCGGGCGCCAACCTGTCCGACACCGTGGCCATGTTCGAAGCCACCCACGGTACTGCACCGAAATACGCGGGCAAGGACCAGGTCAACCCGGGTTCGCTGATCCTGTCGGCAGAGATGATGCTGCGTCACATGGGCTGGACCGAAGCGGCCGACCTGATCATCAAGGGCACCAACGGGGCGATTTCCGCCAAGACCGTGACCTATGATTTCGAGCGCCTGATGGACGGAGCCAAGCTGGTTTCTTCCTCCGGCTTCGGCGATGCGCTGATCTCGCACATGTAAGCGAGCGGCAGTCATGCAAAAAACCGCCCGGCTCAATCGAGCCGGGCGGTTTTTTTATGACTGGGATGACGGTGTGGTCTTAAGCCGTAACGGTCTGTTGTGCAGCGGGTGCCGTGGAATTCAGGCTGTCCACGGGGTTGCCGATGTTGACTGCGTGCAGGCCCTTGGGCCCCTGGATAATCTCGAATACAACAGCTTGACCGGCTTTCAGGGTTTTATAGCCATCCATCTGGATGGCGGAAAAGTGGGCAAACAGATCGTCTGTGTTGCCGTCTTCATTTATGAAACCGTAACCCTTGGCGTTGTTGAACCATTTGACCTTGCCGCTGACCTTGACGCCTGACATACCAACTCCCTCTGCAACAGACTCCATCACTGGAGTATCATCCAGTACATCCGCAGTCGTATCTGAAAATAAGATTGACTCCGCGGACCTTTTTTACCCACTGTGGGCTCTATTGGTTGTAACACCGTTTTGCCGATAGTCAAGCAGACCCGGCACTCGGAGTTGAAAACGCTGATAGCCGCCCCCACCACTGTAATTGAACAACAGACGAACCTTTCTTTCCATGCATGCAATCAGCCAGATTCGACTAACATTCAATCAGGATCGCCCGACTCTCCAGAAGGATCGCCCGGAGGAACACGACGACGATTCCGCAGGCATTGCTGTTCAGGAGGCCAAGCCTGCTTTACAGGCACCGCCGATGTACAAGGTGGTTTTGTTCAATGATGACTACACACCGATGGATTTCGTCGTCGAAGTGCTCGAGGTGTTTTTTAACCTGAATCGCGAGCTGGCGACCAAGGTCATGCTGGCCGTCCACACAGAAGGGCGGGCAGTATGTGGAGTGTTTACCCGGGACATCGCCGAGACCAAGGCCATGCAGGTCAACCAGTACGCCAGGGAAAGCCAGCATCCGCTACTCTGTGAAATCGAGAAGGACGGTTAATCGCCGGACACTTGGGTATGAGGTGAAGCTATGTTAAACCGCGAGCTCGAAGTCACCCTCAATCTTGCCTTCAAGGAAGCACGCTCGAAGCGTCATGAATTCATGACCGTCGAGCATCTCCTGCTGGCCCTATTGGACAATGAGGCTGCCGCCACCGTTTTGCGTGCGTGCGGCGCGAACCTCGACAAACTCAAGCATGACCTGCAGGAGTTCATCGACTCCACCACGCCACTGATCCCCGTTCATGACGAGGACCGCGAAACCCAGCCAACCCTGGGCTTCCAGCGTGTACTGCAGCGTGCCGTGTTTCACGTACAGAGCTCGGGCAAACGCGAAGTGACTGGCGCCAACGTGCTGGTCGCGATCTTCAGTGAGCAAGAGAGTCAGGCAGTGTTCCTGCTTAAACAGCAGAGCGTTGCGCGCATCGATGTCGTCAACTATATCGCCCATGGCATTTCCAAGGTGCCGGGGCATGGCGATCACTCTGAAGGTGAGCAGGATATGCAGGACGACGAGGGCGGTGAATCTTCTTCCTCGGGCAATCCTCTGGATGCTTATGCCAGCAACCTCAACGAACTCGCGCGCCAGGGTCGGATCGATCCACTGGTGGGGCGTGAGCTGGAAGTCGAACGCGTAGCGCAGATCCTGGCGCGTCGGCGCAAGAACAATCCGCTGCTGGTTGGCGAGGCGGGCGTGGGTAAAACCGCGATTGCCGAAGGCCTGGCCAAGCGCATCGTCGACAACCAGGTGCCGGACCTGCTGGCCAACAGTGTGGTGTATTCCCTTGATCTGGGAGCCTTGCTGGCCGGTACCAAATACCGCGGTGATTTCGAGAAGCGCTTCAAGGCGTTGCTCAATGAACTGAAAAAACGCCCGCAGGCGATCCTGTTCATCGACGAAATCCACACCATCATTGGTGCCGGTGCCGCCTCTGGCGGCGTCATGGACGCCTCGAACCTGCTCAAGCCGTTGCTGTCGTCGGGTGATATCCGTTGCATCGGCTCGACCACGTTCCAGGAATTTCGCGGAATCTTCGAGAAGGACCGTGCCCTGGCCCGGCGCTTCCAGAAGGTCGACGTGTCCGAGCCTTCGGTGGAAGACACCATCGGCATTCTGCGCGGACTGAAGGGGCGCTTCGAGTCCCATCACAATATCGAATACAGTGATGAGGCTCTGCGCGCCGCTGCCGAACTGGCTTCGCGCTATATCAATGACCGGCACATGCCGGACAAGGCCATCGATGTCATCGACGAGGCGGGTGCCTATCAGCGCCTGCAGCCGGTGGAAATGCGCGTCAAGCGCATTGAAGTGCCGCAAGTCGAGGATATCGTCGCGAAAATTGCGCGAATTCCGCCAAAACACGTCACCAGTTCCGACAAGGAACTGCTGCGTAACCTTGAGCGTGACCTGAAGCTGACCGTGTTCGGTCAGGACGCGGCGATCGACTCGCTGGCGACCGCGATCAAATTGTCGCGCGCTGGCCTGAAGTCGCCTGACAAGCCTGTCGGTTCGTTCCTGTTCGCAGGGCCGACCGGTGTCGGTAAAACCGAAGCGGCGCGTCAACTGGCCAAGGCGCTGGGCGTCGAGCTGATTCGCTTCGACATGTCCGAGTACATGGAGCGCCACACCGTATCGCGTCTGATCGGTGCGCCTCCGGGTTATGTCGGGTTCGATCAGGGCGGTCTGCTGACCGAAGCCATCACCAAGCAGCCACACTGCGTGCTGTTGCTCGATGAAATCGAGAAGGCGCATCCGGAAGTCTTCAACCTGCTGCTGCAGGTCATGGACCACGGGACCCTGACCGATAACAACGGGCGCAAGGCGGATTTCCGTAACGTGATCGTCATCATGACGACCAACGCCGGTGCCGAAACCGCAGCCCGAGCTTCGATCGGTTTCACGTTCCAGGATCACTCGTCCGACGCGATGGAAGTGATCAAGAAGAGCTTCACGCCAGAGTTCCGCAACCGTCTGGATACCATTATCCAGTTTGGTCGCCTCAGTCATGAGGTCATCAAGAGCGTGGTGGACAAGTTCCTCACCGAGCTTCAGGCGCAGCTGGAAGACAAACGTGTGTTGCTGGAAGTCACCGATGCCGCCCGCAGCTGGCTGGCAGCCGGTGGTTACGACTCGGCCATGGGCGCTCGTCCGATGGCTCGCCTGATCCAGGACAAGATCAAGCGTCCGCTGGCGGAGGAGATCCTCTTTGGCGAACTGGCCGAACATGGTGGTGTGGTGCACATCGACATCAAGGATGGTGAGCTGACCTTCGAGTTCGAGACCACGGCCGAGATGGCTTGACGTTAAGCCGCAACAAAACAGAAAGGCGCCGAAAGGCGCCTTTTTGCTGTCTGCAGGTCATACACAAATCCAGTGTGGGAGCGGGCTTGCTCGCGAAAGCGTCGGCACATTCAGCATCCCTGTGTCAGGCAGATCGCCTTCGCGAGCAAGCCCGCTCCCACATTGACCTGGTGTGCTGCATCAAATCCCAGGCAAACAAAAACGCCCGGCATAGGCCGGGCGTCTTGTATTGACTTGATTAACGGGCGCGGTAAGTGATGCGCCCTTTGCTCAAGTCATAGGGAGTCAGCTCTACGCGCACTTTGTCGCCGGTAAGAATACGGATGTAGTTCTTGCGCATCTTGCCGGAGATGTGCGCGGTTACGACGTGCCCATTTTCCAACTCCACACGAAACATGGTGTTGGGCAGGGTGTCGACGACAGTGCCTTCCATTTCGAAGCTGTCTTCTTTCGACATGCAGTAAAGCCCTCGGTGTCCAATGAATGGCCCGGTGCAACTGCGCCAGGCAAAAGCGGCGTGCATTGTGCCCGAAAAGTGGGGTTCAAGCCAAGGGGTTTAGGGAATGCTCTAGTTCAGAACCACCCAGCGCTGGTTAATCAGCAGCTCGATAGGGCGATATTGAGTCTTGTAGCTCATTTTTTTGCAGTTTTTTATCCAGTAGCCAAGGTAGACGGCTTCCAGTTCCAGGCGGCGGGTCTCGGCGATTTGCCACAGGATCGCGAAACGTCCCAGGCTGCGACGCTCTTCGGCGGGTTCGTAGAAGGTATAGACCGCCGACAAACCGTTGGGCAGTAAATCGGTGACGGCAACCGCGAGCAACTGGCCGTTCAGGCGGAATTCGTAAAATCGGGAGAACGGCAGGTCGCGTACCAGGAAGGTCGAAAACTGATCGCGGCTCGGCGGGTACATATCGCCATCGGCGTGGCGTTGCTCGATATAGCGCTGATAAAGGTCGAAGTACTCTTCGCTGTACCCCGGCTTGGCCGGGCGTACCTGCAGATCCGCGTTGCGCTTGAGGATGCGTTTCTGCTGGCGGTTCGGCGTGAATTGAGCCACGGGAATGCGCGCCGGAACGCACGCATTGCAATGCTGGCAATGCGGTCGGTAGAGATGATCGCCGCTGCGACGAAACCCCATCTCCGACAGGTCTGCATAGACATGCACGTCCATGGGCTGGCTAGGGTCCAGGAACAGGGTGGTGGCCTGCTCCTCGGGCAGGTAACTGCAAGAGTGCGGCTGAGTGGCATAGAACTTCAGACGCGCCAACTCGGTCATGATCAACCCTCGGGAATAAGCTTTTGATTAAGTGTAAGCCACGGCGGCAAAAGTCGCTCAGCAAACCCAGGTGGCACCATTGGGTTGATCCAGATGCCTGGCAAGGTAGGCGGCGAATTCGCGGCGGGGAATCGCCCGGGCGCCGAGGCTGTGCAGGTGATCGGTGGGCATCTGGCAGTCGATCAGGACAAAGCCTGAGTCTTGCAGATGCCGCACCAGGGTGGCAAAGCCGAATTTCGAGGCATTGTCGGCGAGGCTGAACATCGACTCGCCAAAAAACAGCTGTCCCATCGCCAGTCCGTACAGCCCACCGACCAGTTCGTCCTGGTCCCAGACTTCCACCGAATGCGCATGACCACGCCTGTGCAGCTCTATGTAGGCGTCCTGCATTGCGTCGGTGATCCAGGTGCCGTCGGCGTATTCCCGTGGCGCGGCGCAGGCGCGGATGACGGCGGCAAAGTCCTGGTCGAAGGTCACTTGATAGCGTTGTTGGCGCAGCAGCTTGTTCAGGCTGCGCGAGACGTGCAGTTCGTCAGGAAACAGTACCGTGCGCGGGTCGGGCGACCACCAGAGAATCGGCTGGCCTTCGGAAAACCACGGAAAGCAACCATGGCGATAGGCGTTGATCAGCCTGTCGGCGGACAAATCGCCACCGGCAGCCAGCAGCCCGTTGGGGTCGCGCATGGCTTTTTCCAGTGGTGGAAAGTTCAGGGAGTTGCGTTGTAACCAAGTCAGCATGGCATCCGGGCTTGCAGAAGGGGAGGGCAGTGGCGGGTGTTGTCCCGCCGTTGAGTTTGCCTTCAAACGACAGGAATGTCGTCCAGGTATTTCTCGGCGTCCAGTGCGGCCATACAGCCCGCGCCGGCAGAGGTCACGGCCTGGCGATAGACGTGATCGGCCACGTCGCCCGCAGCAAACACGCCGGCAATGGCGGTGGCGGTGGCATCGCCTTCGCTGCCACCCTTGACCAGCAGATAGCCGTCGCGCATCTCCAGTTGGCCGACGAACAGGTCGGTATTAGGTTTGTGGCCGATGGCTATAAACACCCCGGCCAGCGACAATTCGCTGGTTGCGCCGGTGTGGCTGTCACGCAAGCGGGCACCGGTGACGCCACTGGAATCACCGAGCACTTCGTCCAGGTTCTGGTTCCAGTGCAGGCGGATATTGCCGTTGGCGGCCTTCTCGAAGAGTTTGTCCTGGAGAATTTTCTCGGAGCGCAACTTGTCGCGGCGATGGATGAGATGCACCTCCCTGGCGATGTTCGACAGGTAAAGGGCTTCCTCGACCGCCGTGTTGCCGCCGCCAACGACGGCCACTACCTGATTTCGATAGAAGAAGCCGTCACAGGTGGCGCAGGCGGAAACGCCTTTGCCGGCAAAGGTTTCTTCAGAGGGCAGGCCCAAATACTGCGCCGACGCGCCGGTGGCAATGATCAGCGCGTCGCAGGTGTACGTGCCGCCGTCTCCGGTCAGCTCGAACGGGCGTTGTTGCAACTTGGCGGTATGAATGTGGTCGTAAACGATCTCTGTGGCAAAGCGCTCGGCGTGTTTTTGCATGCGCTCCATCAGCACCGGACCGGTCAGGCCTTCTACGTCGCCCGGCCAGTTATCGACTTCAACGGTGGTGGTGAGCTGGCCTCCTGCCTGTATGCCGGTGATGACGACCGGTTTGAGGTTGGCGCGGGCGGCATACACGGCCGCACTGTAACCGGCAGGGCCGGAACCCAGAATGATCAGGCGGGAATGCTTCGCTGTGCTCATAAAAACACCTCATAAGCCTTTGTCACAAAAGAGAATGCATGCTCAAATTGAACTGCATGTCATGTGCTGTTGACTATGCTACACCCAAGGGTCGCAAACATGGCGTCGCACGCACAAACCCGTACAATGCCTCGCTATCAAGGCATTTGTATTAAAAAGCAGTGCATACCGTGTTTATAAAAACCGCTGTGCAGTGTTAAAAGTAGTCCCGGTTACGCATCGCAACTTTTTTACCTGCCTGGATTGGGCAGTTTTTTATAGTCAATCAACAGATGGACGCGCCGTTGGCGCAGGAATAGAAGCGTTTTGAAGAAATCCACCGCAGCACCCAAACCAGCCGTCGTTCCGCTCTGGCGCCAACATCTGCACTACCGGCTCAAGGAAGGTGCACTGATCGCCATCGGTGCCCTGTGCCTGTTCCTGATGATGGCCCTGTTGACCTATGGCAAGGATGATCCGGGCTGGAGCCACAACAGCAAGATCGACGACGTGCAGAACTTCGGCGGGCCTGCGGGCTCCTACAGCGCCGATATCCTGTTCATGGTGCTGGGCTACTTCGCCTACATCTTCCCGCTGCTGCTGGCGATCAAGACGTATCAGATCTTTCGTCAGCGTCACGAACCGTGGCAGTGGAGCGGCTGGCTGTTCTCCTGGCGCCTGATCGGCCTGGTGTTCCTGGTGCTCTCGGGTGCGGCGCTGGCGCATATCCATTTCCACGCGGCAACCGGTCTGCCGGCCGGTGCCGGTGGTGCACTGGGTGAAAGCCTCGGTGACCTGGCCAGGACCGCCCTGAACATCCAGGGCAGCACGCTGTTGTTCATCGCCTTGTTCCTGTTCGGCCTGACGGTGTTCACCGATCTGTCGTGGTTCAAGGTGATGGACCTTACCGGCAAGATCACCCTGGACTTGTTCGAACTGTTCCAGGGCGCCGCCAATCGCTGGTGGGCCGCCCGTGCCGAACGCAAGCAACTGGTCGCCCAGTTGCGAGAGGTTGATGACCGTGTGCATGACGTGGTCGCACCGACCGTCACCGACAAGCGCGAACAGGCCAAGGTCAAGGAACGCCTGATCGAGCGTGAGCAGGCCCTGAGTAAGCACATGTCCGAACGCGAAAAGCAGGTGCCGCCGGTGATTGCCCCGGCTCCGGTCAAGCCGGCCGCGCCAAGCAAACGTGTGGAAAAAGAGAAACAGGCGCCGCTGTTCGTCGACAGCGCCGTGGAAGGCACCTTGCCGCCAATCTCGATTCTCGACCCGGCGGAAAAGAAACAACTCAATTATTCGCCTGAATCCCTGGCTGCGGTCGGCCATCTGCTGGAAATCAAGCTCAAGGAATTCGGTGTCGAAGTCGCGGTTGACTCGATTCACCCGGGCCCGGTGATTACCCGTTACGAAATCCAGCCGGCGGCAGGGGTCAAGGTCAGCCGTATCTCCAACCTGGCCAAGGACCTGGCACGTTCCCTGGCCGTGACCAGCGTGCGCGTGGTGGAAGTGATTCCGGGCAAGACTACGGTGGGTATCGAGATCCCCAACGAAGACCGGCAGATCGTGCGCTTCTCCGAGGTACTGTCGACCCCCGAGTACGACAACTTCAAGTCCCCGGTCACACTGGCCTTGGGCCATGATATCGGCGGCAAGCCGGTGATTACCGACCTTGCGAAGATGCCCCACCTGCTGGTGGCCGGTACCACCGGTTCCGGTAAGTCGGTGGGTGTGAACGCGATGATTCTGTCGATCCTGTTCAAGTCCGGCCCGGAAGACGCCAAGCTGATCATGATCGACCCGAAAATGCTCGAGCTGTCGATCTACGAAGGCATTCCGCACCTGTTGTGCCCGGTGGTCACCGACATGAAGGACGCGGCCAACGCCCTGCGCTGGAGCGTTGCCGAGATGGAGCGGCGCTACAAGCTGATGGCGAAGATGGGCGTGCGTAACCTGTCCGGCTTCAACGCCAAGGTCAAGGAAGCCCAGGACGCCGGCGAGCCGTTGAGCGATCCGCTGTACAAGCGCGAAAGCATCCACGACGAAGCGCCGCTGCTGCAAAAGCTGCCGACCATCGTGGTGGTGGTGGACGAATTCGCCGACATGATGATGATCGTCGGCAAGAAGGTTGAAGAGCTGATCGCCCGTATCGCCCAGAAAGCCCGAGCCGCCGGTATCCACTTGATTCTCGCGACCCAGCGGCCGTCGGTGGACGTGATCACCGGTCTGATCAAGGCCAATATTCCGACCCGCATGGCGTTCCAGGTGTCGAGCAAGATCGACTCGCGGACCATCATCGACCAGGGTGGCGCCGAACAACTGCTGGGCCACGGTGACATGCTGTACATGCCGCCGGGTACCAGCCTGCCGATCCGTGTGCACGGTGCATTCGTGTCCGACGACGAGGTTCACCGCGTGGTGGAAGCCTGGAAGTTGCGTGGTGCGCCGGAGTATAACGACGACATTCTCAACGGTGTCGAAGAGGCCGGCAGTGGCTTCGAAGGCAGCAGCGGCGGTGGCGATGGCGACGATCCTGAGGCTGACGCGCTGTACGACGAAGCGGTGCAGTTCGTTCTTGAAAGTCGTCGCGCGTCCATCTCCGCGGTGCAGCGCAAGCTGAAGATCGGCTACAACCGCGCTGCGCGCATGATCGAAGCCATGGAAATGGCCGGGGTCGTGACCTCCATGAACACCAACGGTTCGCGTGAAGTCCTGGCCCCCGGCCCGGTGCGCGACTGACCTGATATTGAAGGGCAGGTGTCTTCAGGCACCTGCCGCACTCCCACGAATGTTATGAGGACTCCCATGCGTCTGATCCGCATGCTGTTGCTGCCGGTACTGGCTTTGACCACGCTCCAGGCTCACGCCGACGACAAGGACGTGGCGCGCCTGACTCAACTGCTGGAAAAATCCCAGACCCTGAGCGCGCGTTTCTCCCAGCTGACCCTTGACGGCACCGGCACCCAATTGCAGGAAACCGCCGGTGAAATGTCCTTGCAGCGTCCGGGGCTGTTCTACTGGCACACTAATGCACCGGCCGAGCAGACCATGGTCTCGGACGGCAAGAAGGTCACCCTGTGGGACCCGGATCTTGAGCAGGCGACCATCAAGAACCTCGATCAGCGCCTGACCCAGACCCCGGCCCTGTTGTTGTCCGGTGACGTGTCGAAGATCAGCCAGAGCTTCGATATCAGCGCCAAGGAAGCCGGCGGCGTGATCGACTTCACCCTGAAGCCGAAAACCAAGGACACACTGTTCGACAGCCTGCGCCTTTCGTTCCGTAACGGCCTGGTCAATGACATGCAGATGATCGACAGCGTCGGCCAGCGCACCAATATCCTGTTCACCGGGGTCAAGGCCAACGAGCCGATCCCGGCTTCCCGGTTCAAGTTCGACATCCCCAAGGGTGCCGATGTGATCCAGGAATAACATGCGACCCCTGTACCTGTAGGAGCGAGCATGCTCGCGATGGTCGACAACGATAACGTTGGCAGCTTGACACCCAGCGGTGTCCTTGAGTCCATCGCGAGCATGCTCGCTCCTACAGGGGGGGGCGTGTTCAATTGAGGTATCAGAGATAGTCATGGACCTGTTTCGCAGCGCTCCGATCGCTCAACCATTGGCCGCCCGCCTGCGCGCGACCAACCTGGACGAGTACGTCGGACAGGAACACCTGCTCGCTCGCGGCAAGCCTTTGCGCGAAGCCCTGGAGCAGGGTGCCCTGCATTCGATGATTTTCTGGGGCCCGCCGGGCGTGGGCAAGACCACCCTGGCGCGCTTGCTGGCGGAAGTCTCGGACGCGCACTTCGAAACCGTCTCGGCGGTCCTGGCCGGCGTGAAGGAAATCCGTCAGGCGGTGGAAATCGCCAAGCAGCAGGCCGGGCAGTACGGCAAGCGCACCATTCTGTTCGTCGATGAAGTGCACCGCTTCAACAAGTCCCAGCAGGATGCGTTTCTGCCGTATGTCGAAGACGGTACGCTGATCTTCATTGGCGCGACCACGGAAAACCCCTCGTTCGAACTCAACAACGCTTTGCTCTCCCGGGCCCGCGTCTATGTGCTCAAAAGCCTCGACGAAGCGGCCCTGCGCAAACTGGTGCACCGCGCGCTGAGTGAGGAGCGCGGTCTGGGCAAGCGCAACCTGACGCTCAGCGACGAAGGCTTCCAGATGTTGTTGTCGGCCGCCGATGGTGATGGCCGACGCCTGCTCAACCTGCTGGAAAACGCCTCGGACCTTGCCGAAGACAACAGCGAGATCGGCACAGACCTGCTGCAAAGCCTGCTCGGCGACACCCGCCGACGGTTCGACAAGGGCGGCGAAGCGTTCTACGACCAGATCTCCGCGCTGCACAAATCGGTGCGCGGCTCCAACCCCGATGGCGCATTGTACTGGTTCGCGCGGATGATCGACGGCGGTTGCGATCCGCTGTACCTGGCCCGGCGCGTGGTGCGCATGGCCAGCGAAGACATCGGCAATGCCGACCCGCGCGCCCTGAGCCTGTGCCTGGCCGCCTGGGAAGTGCAGGAGCGCCTTGGCAGCCCCGAAGGCGAACTGGCGGTGGCCCAGGCCATTACATATCTGGCCTGCGCACCCAAGAGCAACGCGGTGTACATGGGCTTCAAGACGGCATTGCGCGCCGCCGCCGAGCACGGTTCGCTGGAAGTGCCGCTGCACTTGCGCAACGCGCCCACCAAACTGATGAAACAATTGGGTTACGGCGATGAATACCGCTATGCCCACGATGAGCCGGACGCTTATGCCGCTGGCGAAGATTATTTCCCGGAAGAACTTGAACCGATCCCGTTCTATCAGCCGGTGCCCCGGGGCCTGGAGTTGAAGATCGGCGAAAAGCTCAATCACCTGGCGAAACTCGACCGTTTAAGCCCAAGACAGCGGAGAAAATAGTGCTTCCCTTGATCGTTGCGGTTTCCGTCGGCGGAGTTGCCGGCACGCTGTTGCGCTTTGCCACGGGCAATTGGATCAACGCTAATTGGCCGCGGCACTTCTATACCGCGACGCTGGCCGTTAATATCGTGGGCTGTTTGCTGATCGGCGTTCTATACGGTCTGTTTTTGCTACGCCCGGAGGTGCCGATTGAGGTGCGTGCCGGGTTGATCGTCGGCTTCCTCGGGGGGCTGACGACTTTTTCATCCTTTTCACTGGATACGGTGCGCCTGCTGGAAAGCGGGCAAGTGCCGCTGGCCCTGGGCTATGCGGCGCTCAGCGTATTCGGCGGGCTGCTTGCCACCTGGGCCGGCCTGTCCTTGACCAAACTTTGATAAACGAGAAACCGACATGCTCGATTCCAAACTGTTACGTAGCAACCTTCAGGACGTAGCGGACCGCCTGGCATCCCGTGGCTATGTGCTGGATGTTGCGCGCATCGAAGCGCTGGAAGAACAGCGCAAGACCGTCCAGACCCGCACCGAAGCACTGCAGGCTGAACGTAATGCGCGCTCCAAATCCATCGGTCAGGCCAAGCAGCGCGGCGAAGATATCGCGCCGTTGATGGCGGACGTCGAGCGCATGGCGGGCGAATTGAGTGCCGGCAAAGTCGAGCTGGACGCGATCCAGACCGAACTGGACTCGATCCTGCTGGGTATCCCGAACCTGCCGCACGAATCCGTGCCGGTCGGTAAAGACGAAGAAGACAACGTCGAAGTGCGCCGTTGGGGCACCCCGACTGCCTTCGATTTTCCGGTTCAGGACCACGTCGCTCTGGGCGAAAAGTTCGGCTGGCTGGATTTCGAAACCGCCGCCAAGCTGTCCGGCGCACGTTTCGCCTTGCTGCGCGGCCCGATCGCCCGTCTGCACCGCGCCCTGGCGCAGTTCATGATCAACCTGCACGTCACCGAGCACGGCTATGAAGAGGCCTACACGCCTTATCTGGTCCAGGCCCCGGCGCTGCAAGGCACCGGTCAGTTGCCGAAATTCGAAGAAGACCTGTTCAAGATCGCCCGTGAAGGCGAAGCCGACCTGTACCTGATCCCGACCGCCGAAGTGTCGCTGACCAACATCGTTGCCGGCGAAATCGTCGACTCGAAACTGCTGCCGATCAAGTTCGTCGCTCACACACCGTGTTTCCGTAGTGAAGCCGGTGCATCGGGTCGCGACACTCGCGGCATGATCCGTCAGCACCAGTTCGACAAGGTCGAGATGGTGCAGATCGTCGAGCCGTCCCAGTCGATGGACGCGCTGGAGGGCTTGACCGCCAACGCCGAGAAAGTCCTGCAACTGCTGGAACTGCCTTACCGTACCCTGGCGCTGTGCACCGGCGACATGGGCTTCGGCGCGGTCAAGACCTACGACCTGGAAGTGTGGATTCCGAGCCAGGACAAGTACCGCGAAATCTCGTCGTGCTCCAACTGCGGCGACTTCCAGGCCCGCCGCATGCAGGCGCGTTTCCGCAACCCGGAAACCGGCAAGCCGGAACTGGTACACACCCTCAACGGTTCCGGCCTGGCAGTCGGTCGTACCCTGGTGGCTGTGCTGGAAAACTACCAGCAGGCCGACGGTTCGATCCGTGTGCCAGAGGTGCTGAAGCCGTACATGGGTGGCCTTGAGGTCATCGGCTAAATGAACTATCTGCCGCTGTTCCACAACCTTCGCGGCAGTCGTGTGTTGGTCGTCGGTGGGGGGGAGATTGCCTTGCGCAAGTCCCGCCTGCTGGCCGATGCCGGTGCGCTGCTGCGAGTGGTTGCACCTGAAATCGAAGCACAACTGCGTGAGCTGGTTGCCGGCAGCGGTGGCGAGTGCCTTGTGCGCGGTTACGTCGAGGCGGATATGGACGGCTGTGGCCTGATCATCGCCGCCACCGATGACGAAACGCTGAACGCGCAGGTGTCCGCCGATGCCCATCGGCGCTGCGTGCCGGTCAATGTGGTGGACGCGCCGGCCCTGTGCAGCGTGATCTTCCCGGCGATTGTCGACCGTTCGCCATTGATCATTGCGGTGTCCAGCGGCGGCGATGCGCCGGTGCTGGCTCGCCTGATTCGCGCCAAGATCGAAACCTGGATTCCTTCTACCTACGGTCAGCTCGCTGGCTTGGCGGCGCGTTTTCGCCATCAGGTCAAAAAGCTGTTCCCGGATGTGCAGCAACGTCGCGCATTCTGGGAGGACGTTTTCCAGGGGCCGATTGCCGACCGTCAACTGGCCGGGCAGGGTGGTGAAGCCGAGCGTCTGCTGCAAGCCAAGATCGATGGTGAAGCGACGGTGGCCACCGGTGAGGTGTATCTGGTGGGCGCCGGGCCGGGTGATCCCGACCTGCTGACCTTCCGCGCCTTGCGCCTGATGCAGCAGGCCGACGTGGTGTTGTACGACCGTCTGGTGGCACCGGCGATACTCGAGTTGTGCCGTCGCGATGCCGAGCGGGTCTACGTCGGCAAGCGTCGCGCCGATCACGCGGTGCCGCAGGACCAGATCAACCAGCAACTCGTGGACCTGGCCAAACAGGGCAAGCGCGTGGTTCGGTTGAAGGGTGGCGATCCGTTCATCTTCGGTCGCGGCGGTGAAGAGATCGAGGAACTGGCGGCCCATGGCATCCCGTTCCAGGTCGTGCCGGGTATCACGGCGGCCAGCGGTTGCGCGGCGTACGCCGGGATTCCGCTGACTCACCGCGATTACGCGCAGTCGGTGCGTTTTGTTACCGGGCACCTGAAGGACGGCTCCAGCGATTTGCCTTGGGCCGATCTGGTGGCCCCGGCGCAAACGCTGGTGTTCTACATGGGGTTGGTGGGCTTGCCGAGCATCTGCGAACAGTTGATCAAGCATGGTCGCGCCGCCGATACCCCGGCGGCGCTGATCCAGCAGGGCACCACGGTCAACCAGCGGGTGTTTACCGGCACGCTGGCCGACCTGCCACGGTTGGTGGCGGAGCATGAAGTGCATGCGCCGACATTGGTGATCGTGGGTGAGGTGGTGCAACTGCGCGAGAAACTGGCGTGGTTTGAAGGCGCTCAATCACAAGTCTGATCTGTGGTGAGGGGGGGCTATCGGGGCTTGTGTGGCGAGGGGGCTTGCCCCCGCTGGACTGCGCAGCAGGCC
>NZ_JBWKOF010000032.1:0-6760 GCF_059415945.1 Pseudomonas sp. GW821-FHT09H03
AACTTCACCGTCGCTGGCGTCACCGGCACGTTCAACGCAGGCCAGACCGCCACCATCGCCAACGTCGGCACCCTGGTGATCGGAGCGAACGGTGCTTACACCTTCACCCCGGCCGCCAACTACAACGGCACGGTACCAACGGTCACCTACACCATCACCGACGGCTCGGGCACCAACGACACTTCGACCCTGAACATCAGCGTTACACCGGTCGATGACCCGAGCGTGCTGGCTGCTGACCTCAAAACTACCCTTGAGGACACGATCGCCACCGGCAACGTACTGACCAACGACCGCGATGTGGATAACGCCCTCAGCGTGGCCAAGTTCACGGTGGGTGGCGTGGAGTACACGGCAGGGAGTACCGCCACGATACTGAACGTCGGCAAGCTGACTCTCGGTGCCAACGGTGAATACAGCTTTACCCCCGCCAACAACTGGAGCGGCAAGGTTCCGACTGTCACCTACATCACCAGCACCGGTTCAAACTCCACGCTAGACATCAGTGTGACCGCGGTCGCGGATGCACCGATCGTGTCCGCCACCACGACTCAGGTCGCCGAAAACGGCAGCATTGCGTTGGGCTTGACGGTAACGTCCGCGGACACTGATGGCTCTGAAACACAGACCATTACCTCGATCGGCGGCATCCCGGCAGGTGCGACCTTGACCGACGGCACGCACACCTTTACCGGCACGCTCGGTAATACCGTCGTGAACCTCAGCGGGTGGGATGTAAGCAAATTGAGCTACACCCCGGCACCGTACGCCACCGGTACCAACACGCTGACAGTCACGGCAGTCTCGACCGAAAGCCAAGGTGGTTCGGCCAGCAATACCACTCAGATTCCGATCGCGATTAATCCGGCGGTTTATAACTCGGTCACTGGCACCACCGGTAATGACAATATCGTCGGCACCGACGGCAACGACATCATGATCGCCGACATCGGCGGGCTGACGGTGGTGCCGGGCACCAACTACAACATTGCGTTCATGGTCGACAGTTCGGGCAGTATGAGCGCGTCGTCGATCAGCGCGGCCAAGACCTCGCTGACGTCGGTGTTCAACACGCTCAAGCAGAGCATGGGTGGAAACTCGGGCACCGTGAACATCTTCCTCGCGGACTTCGATAGCCAGGTCAACAAGTCTGTTTCGGTCAACCTGAACGATCCAAATGCCCTGACCCTGCTCAAAGGGGTGCTGGATTCGATGGCTTCCGGCGGCGGCACTAACTACGAGGACGTGTTCAAAACCACGGCCAACTGGTTCCAGAGCACCGAGGCGAAGGCCAACACCGGGGCGACGAACCTCACGTACTTCATCACCGACGGCAAACCGACTTACTACCAGAGCGGTGAGCTGACCAACCCGACCTTGTACGGCAATGTGAAGCTCGACGACGTTATCACCACCAGCAATTACAAACTGGGGCAGACCTACAGCGCCACTCTGGACAGTACTCACAAACTGTCCATCGATAGCGATGGCACGGTCACGCTGCAGACGTACAAGTCCTCATGGCTTGGCAACTACTGGAGCAGTGATGATCTGGGTACCATTCGCGCCGAGGGCAACGGCACCTATGAGCTGTCCAGTCGCGACGGCACCGGCAACAGCACCGGTTCCGACGCCATCGACAACTCCTCCGATGGCTTCGCGCTCCTGGCCAAGGTGTCGGCGGTGGAAGCTATCGGCCTGAACAAGGACGTTACGCTCAGCGACCTGAGGCCGTACGACTCGGATAGAACGCCGCAGACCGACATCGATCCAAAGAACCTTGCCGACTCGATCATCGGTCATACCGAAGCGACCATGCCGGGTAACGACATCGTCAATGGCGGCAATGGCAACGACATCCTGTTCGGCGACCTGGTGAGCTTCAACGGCATCGCCGGCGAGGGTTATCCGGCGATGCAGGCGTTCGTCGCCAAAGAGACCGGCGTAGACGTCAGCAAAGTCACCACCAGCAATGTGCACCAGTACATCACCGAGCACTACACAGCGTTCGATGTATCGGGTAGCCATGATGGCAACGACTCCCTGCTGGGCGGCGCGGGCAATGACATCCTGTTCGGTTCAGGCGGTACCGATCTGCTCGACGGCGGCAGAGGCAATGACATCCTGCTGGGTGGTACCGGCAACGACTCGCTGACCGGTGGCCAGGGTAATGACATCCTGATCGGCGGATCCGGTGGCGACACCTTCGTCTGGAAGGCGGGCGACACCGGCAGCGACGTGATCAAGGATTTCAAGGCCAGCGAAGGCGACCGCATCGACCTGCGCGATCTGTTGCAGGGCGAAACCGGCAGCACCATCGACAACTTCCTGAAGATCTCTACGGTCGATGGCGTGTCGTCGCTGCAGGTCAGCTCGGGCGGCAAGTTCAACTCCGGCGACGCGGCAGCGGCCACACCGGATGTGACGATCAAACTGGAAGGCAACAACTGGTCGAGCGCCAACCTGCACAGCCTGATTGCCGGTAGCGACCCGACCATCAAGGTTGACCACAACAACAGCTGATGCGTAAAAACGACCGCCCTTATGGGGCGGTCGTCACGTTTGCGGCTACCGCCCGATGACGATTTCGTCGGCGCACCGCATACTCGCGTACAGTTGTCCTATGCTGCTGACGGCATGATGCTGGTTAATTTCCGAGGGATGCTCAATGTTTTACGTGCAACGCGATGCGCAGGGCCTGTTGGTTCGCGTGGAAGCTGCGGCTTACGCCGAGGCCACGGAGACGCTGCCGGCCGACCACCATGAAATCCAGGACTGGTACGCTAACGAGGCCGTGGAGACTAGCCTCAAGCAGCTAAAGCAGAGCGACCTGGAAATGATCCGGGTACTCGACGACTTGATTCAGGTGCTGACCCAGAAAGGCGTAATCCGCGTCACCGATCTGCCACCGGCGGCCCAGGCAAAACTCATGGACCGGACCCAAGCCCGTGAAGCATTGGGTGGCCTGAGCCATTTGATCGATGAAGAAGAAGCCGGGTTGATCTGACCTCCCGGTACCCATGAAGATCGTCCGTATCGCGAACGATCTTTTCAGGCATCAGCTCATCCCCAGGGCTTGGGCTCACCGAACAGCTGCCCCTGCACCCCATAAAGCCCCATCTCGCGAATCACCGACAATTCACCTTCGGTCTCGACCCGCTCGGCAATCAGCGGCAAATCGATACTGTGCGCCGCCCGCTGAATTGCCTCGATGAATAGACGCTTGTCGCTCTCCTGGTCAATCGATCGAATGTAACTGCCATCGATTTTCAGGTATGCCAGTCCAAGTCGTGCCAGGTTGCCAATCATGCTGAAGCGTCCGCCAAAGCGCTGCAGGCTCAAGGAGAAGCCAAGCTCTCGCAGGCGTCGGGTCAGTTGCTCCAGCACCGCCTGTTCGGGCAGTTGCTCTTCGCCGATTTCCAGGGTCAGACGTGGGCCGAGGCTGGAGTTAGCGCGCAGGATCTCGAAGACTTTGTTCAGCGCCTGGGAGTCGGCCAGGGTGGCCGATGACAGGTTCAACGCCAGTGACTCTTCGTGTCCGTGCATCTGCTCCAGCACGCGCTCGAGCATCAGCCGATCGAGCCGTGCGGTCCAGCCAAAGCGCTCCAGCCATGGCAGGAAACGCCCGGCAGGAATGGTCTGGCCTTGTTCGTCGAGCAAACGCGACAGTACTTTGTAATGCAGCACCATCTGCGTGTCCTGGGCAGCCACTACCGGCTGGAAATACAAGTCGAAACGCTGCTGACTCAGTGCCTGGTCGAGCAAGCGGTGCCAGGCGTGGTGATCGTCGCCGACGCTGGCCGAAAGACTGTGGTCCAGGCAGGCCCAGTTCTGCTCGCCCTGGCCTTCCGCTTGCGCCAATGCTTGATCGCCGAGGCTCAACACCGATTGCGGTGAGTCGCCATGGGCGAATGGTGCCAGCCCAATGGAGGCCACTGCCGGCACATCTGTAGCACCAGTGGCGTGCAGACTCGCCAAGGCGCTGTCGAGGTTTTGGGCCAGATGCAGGGCTTCTTCGCGTACCAGACCCGGTGCCAGCACAGCAAACTCACCGCCACGGATACGAGTGACCAGGTTCTGGGTTTCCGGGTATTTGGCGCATTCGCGCGACAGTTGCTCGCCGACTGCTTTAAGTACTTCATCGGTGCGCTGGCCGCCGAGTCGCTGGTTGAGTCCAGCCAGATCCTTGACCCGCAACAACAGCAGATAACCGGAGCTGGCCTGTTCAGGATTGCTGACCCGCGCATTCAGTTGCATCTCGAAATAGCGCCGGTTGGCCAATCCGGTCAAGGTGTCCTGATAGGATTCGGCTCGCAGTTTTTCGCTGCGCTCGGCCTGTTCCTGGAACAGCGCTTTGAGTTTTTCTACCATCTGGTTCATGGCCTGCACCACCCGGCGCAATTCGGGAGTGCGCGGTAATTCCGGCAGACTCAGGAATTCCCGCCGGGCGATGGCATGGGACTGCTGGACCATATAATCGAGCGGCTTGAGTTGCCGACGCAGCAACAGCGCGCCCAGCACTGCACTCACCGCGCCGCAGATCAGCAGCCAGCCAAGGCTACCCAACGCGCTTTGCCACAACTTGGCCAGAGCAAACATCGGATGGCTGACCACTTCGACCCGCGCCGCCTGTTCCCAGCCACGGCTGACTATCGCGTCACCACCGGCAGCCTCAAGACCTATCAGCTTGACGAACCAGTCCGGAACGTTGGTGACTGCAGGGATGCCCGTACGCTCAACCAGCGTCTGATCAGTCTTCACGTCGACTACGCGGATGCTCGCATAGTAGCCGCTGTCGAAAATCGAGCTGACCAACAGCTCGACCATCGCCGGGTCGTCGATGTTCGGCGTCAAGGACAACGCCAGTGCCGTAGCCGCGTCCTGAGCGTGGGAGCGCAGTTGATTGACGTATTGGGTGCGCGAGCTTTCCAGGCTGACCATGAAGCTGCCGGTGAAAGCGACTACCAGGAACAGACAGATAGCAATCAACAGCTGTTTGAACAAAGACATCTGAGCGCGTGCTCCTAATTAGTCGTCTCGAGCGGGAAACCTTCGGCCTGCATTTTTTTCAGTACATCCAGCCATCGCGAAAGGCGTTTGGTATCACCAACCTTCTGGTTGCCCTTGGCCCCAGCCAACCACAACCCTTCTGCGTTGAAAGAGTAGACCGGCAGCAGATCCTTTCGTTGGCTGGCGGGCTTAATCACGTCGATCAGGCTGTCGAGCACCAGCGGCATGGCCTCCGGGCTGGAGTAGTAGGTCAGCACCATATGCGCGCGATTCTGGGTCAGAGCCTTTACATAGGTGATACGCAACTTGTCACTGGCGACACCGAGATGGCGCAGGCTGAAGTACTTGGCTATAGCGTAGTCTTCACAGTCGCCGGCGCCCTTCCACAGCGCCTCGATCGGGGTTTCCCAGTAATCCACCTGGTGCCACAGGTCTATGTCCTCAACGTAGCGCAACTGTTTGTTGAAGAAGCGGTTAACCACATTAAGCTTCTCCAGCTCGCCGAGCTGCTTCTGGCTGGCCAATAGCTGCTGCCAGTCGTCAATGCGCTGCTGCCCCTGGCCCAAGGGCCCGTACAACCCCTGCGCCTTCCGGCTGATCAGGGAAAAATCCCAGTCGGCACTCAGGCTGCCCAGCATCACGCCAGCCAGCAGTAATGCACTGCACAGCCAACTTAGAATCCGGGGAATCGCTATAGGTGCCGTCAATGCAAAGGCATCCAGGGTGGACAGGAAGGAGTCGATTGAATGGTGAAGGTTAGCCTGAAAAAAAACAATGGCACGATGAGATCATTGGCGTCGCGCTAAACTAAAGACAGGTGAGCTACTGCTTGTTTGACTTCCCGTCAGGCAGTCACTAGTGTCATTTGGATCCAAAACCTCTGAATCAGGGTGCGTTGTAGTGACACAAAAGCCCAACCCTCTTAGCAGTATCAAGATCAACGGGCCGATTCCCGCACATCTGGCGCGTTCGGTGATCGAAGAAACCCTGCGCTCGGCCATCCTGGACGGGCGCATCCCTTGTGGTGCTGCACTGCGTCAGCAAGACCTGGCTGACCTGTTCGGCGTCAGTCGCATGCCGGTGCGCGAAGCCCTGCGCCAGCTCGAGGCACAAGCACTGCTTAATGTTGTAGCCCATAAAGGTGCCGTCGTCGCTCCGCTGGTCCAGGGTGATGCCGTGGAAACCTACGCCTTGCGCATTCTCCTGGAGTCGGAAGCGCTACGCCTGTCGATCCCATTGCTCCAGGATGCGGACATCGAACAGGCCCAACGATACATCGAAGAACTCGAAACAGAACACGACTACACCGAAATCGGCCGTCTCAACCGTCTCTTCCATATGATGCTGTACAGCAGGGCGCCCAATCGCCGGCTGTTGCAGCTGGTTGAGGACGGGTTGAATGAAGAGGAGCGCTTCCTGCGTTTCAACCTGGAGGCCATGGGCCTCGGCAAGATATCCCAGGACGACCACAGAGCTCTATTGCATGCAGCCCGGGAGCGGAATGTGGAACGCTCTGTTCAGTTGCTGGAGCTCCACCTGAACCGTGCGGTGCAAGTCATCACACGCTACCTAGACAGCCCTGAAGCTCAGGCCAGAAAGACCTCGAAGTAACCTACAGGGCCCTGAAACGACAAAACCCCTGTCTGCGTCAGCAGACAGGGGTTTCGGAATTCAATCTTGACGATGACCTACTCTCACATGGGGAAACCCCACACTACCATCGGCGATGCATCGTTTCACTGCTGAGTTC
>NZ_JBWKOF010000033.1:0-3476 GCF_059415945.1 Pseudomonas sp. GW821-FHT09H03
CCGTCGGTGACGGTGTAGGTGACCGTTGGCACCGTGCCGTTGTAGTTGGCAGCCGGGGTGAAGGTGTATTCACCGTTCGCTCCGATCACCAGGGTGCCGACGTTGGCGATGGTCGCGGTCTGGCCGGCGTTGAACGTCCCAGTGACGCCCGCGACGGTGAAGTCGACCACGCTGACCGAGCCGTCGACGCTGGTCGTACCAGTGAGAACGCTGCCGGTGAGGGCGGTGTCTTCCAGGGTGGAGACCGTTTCGTTGGCGTCGGTGAAGCTGTCGTCGACCGGTGTAACGCTGATGTTCAGCGTCGAGGTGTCGTTGGTTCCCGAGCCGTCGGTGACGGTGTAGGTGACCGTTGGCACCGTGCCGTTGTAGTTGGCAGCCGGGGTGAAGGTGTAAGCACCGTTCGCTCCGATCACCAGGGTGCCGACGTTGGCGATGTTCGCGGTCTGGCCGGCGTTGAACGTACCGGTGACGCCCGCGACGGTGAAGTCGACCACGCTGACCGGACCGTCAACGCTCAAGGTACCGGACAACACATTGCCGGTCGCCACGGTGTCTTCGTTGACCGTAACGGTTTCGTTGGCATCGGTAAAGCTGTCATCGACCGGGCTGACGCTGATGTTCAGGGTCGAAGTGTCGTTGGTTCCCGAGCCGTCGGTGACGGTGTAGGTGACTGTTGGCACCGTGCCGTTGTAGTTGGCGGCTGGGGTGAAGGTGTAAGCACCGTTCGCACCAATGACCAGGGTACCGACGTTGGCGATGGTGGCGGTCTGACCGGCGTTGAACGTACCAGTAACGCCAGCGATGGTGAAGTCAACCACGCTGACCGTGCCGTCGACGCTAGAGGTACCCGTCAACACACTACCGGAGACTGGAGTCTCTTCTGCGGTGGTCACGCTTTCGCTGGCATCGATGAAGCTGTCGTCGGCCGGCGTGACGCTGATGTTCAGGGTCGAGGTGTCGTTGGGTCCAGAGCCGTCGGTGACGGTGTAGGTGACCGTGGGCACAGTGCCGTTGTAGTTGGCAGCTGGAGTAAAGGTGTATGCACCATTCGCTCCGATCACCAGGGTGCCGACGTTGGCGATGTTGGCGGTCTGACCAGCTGTGAAGGTGCCATTGACGCCTTCGACGGTGAAGTTGACCACAGTGACCGTGCCATCAACGCTCGAAGTTCCGGACAGCACGCTGCCGGTGGCCACGCTGTCTTCCAGGGTGGAGACGGTTTCATTAGCGTCAGTGAAGTTGTCGTTGACCGGCGTAACACTGATGTTCAGCGTACTGCTCGAGCCAGTATTGGTGGTGTACGTCACCTGTGGAACGTTGCCATTCCAGTCAGCAGCCGGTTTGAAGCTGTAGTCGCCATTGCTGGCGATGATCAGCGTTCCGACACCGGTGATGGTTGCGGTCTGACCCGCCGTGAAGCTGCCGTTGACCCCATTCACGCTGAAGCTGGAGACGCTCAGGGCATTATCGACATCGTGGTCGTTGTGCAGCACGTTGCCGGTTGCGTTGTGGTCTTCGCTGACGGTGTTCTGGTCTGCTTGCAGTACGCTTGCGTCATTGACGGGCGCAACGTGCACCACCAGTGGCAGCGAGGTGCTGGCGCTTTGGGCATCGCCGTCTTTGGCGGTGGCCGTTACGGTCAGGGGGATGTCGCCATTGAAGTTCGTTGGCGGTGTCAGCTTGAGCGTGGACAGGTTCCAACCCGTAATGTCCACCGACGTCGAGCCGTCGGCAGCGTTAAAGGTGTGAGTGCCATCGGAGAGCGTGGAACCCGCCGGCAAGCCGCTCAGAGTGAGAGCGAGCGTTTCCGAACCGTCGACGTCATTGGTGTGGGCCTGGATGGTCGATAGCAGGATCGCGTTGTCTTCGAGGCCCGAGTTGAGCACCTGAGTGACATTGATGTTGTCCAGCAGGCCGCCCACGCTATTGCTGTCCCCAGCGCGGAACTCGAGCTTCTGATTGCCATCGGCAGTGACCGGAACGTCGAAGCTGTAGTGCTTCATGCCGGTGGCCGAGGTGTTCAGAGTGCCAATGAGTTGACCACCCCAGTACACATTGATGAGCGAATTATCCACGCCGGCACGCGGTGCATAGTCGAGCGACACGTTATAAGTGGTGCCGGCCTTGGCATCGATAGTGGTGTAGAGGTTGCTCGCATCACCGGTATTGCGCTCCAGTTCAATGACCTGGTTATCGCCGCCGGCACCGTAGACGCTGGCCTTGCCGATTTCGACCATGCCACCGCTGTTGTCAGTGTGCCAGGCACCATTGCCGAGCTTGCTGACATTGACGTTGCTGTTATAGGAGCCGTTAACAGCGACTTCCTGTAAGTCGGTCGAAGCAACCACACCGCCACCGGTCAGTGACAGGCTAGGGGTGTCGGTTACTGGCGCAACGACGATGGTTCCGGTCGCGGAAGACGCGGAAGGCAAACCGCCGTTGTCGGTCGCGTTATAGGTGAAGCTGGTGGTACCGCTCCAGTCGCCGGTTGGCTTGAAGTAAATCGTTGCGCCGTTGGCGGTAGCGGAGATCACGCTGCTGGCGGTCAATGCGATTGTCCCGGCGGCGTCGGCGTAAAAACTGCCATTGGCCGGCAGGCTGGTCAGGCTGAAGTGGTTGACGCTGCCGTCAATGTCATTGCCACCAAGCTGCACGGCGATCAATTGATCTTCATTGCCGTGGGCCGAAGTGGAATTGACGGTCGGAGCGTCGTTGACCGAATTGACCGTGATATCCAGCGTGCTGGTGGAGTTGGTGTTGGTGGTGTAGCTGATCTGTGGAACGTTGCCGTTCCAGTTCGCGGCCGGGGTGAAATTGTAGTCGCCGTTAGTGGCGATAGTCACAGTACCGACTCCGGCGATAGTCGCGACCTGGCCCGCGGTAAAGGAACCGGTGGCGCCTTGCACAGTGAATGTCGCGACACTCAGAGCGTTGTCGACATCGCTGTCATTACCCAGCACGTTGCCGGTTGCAATGTGGTCTTCATCGACGGTGTTGGTGTCCGCGATCAGCACACTCGGGTCATTGACCGGGGTGACGCTGATGTTCAGGGTCGAGGTGTCATTGGTTCCAGAGCCGTCAGTGACGGTGTAGGTCACGGTCGGCACAGTGCCGTTGTAATTGGCGGCCGGGGTGAAGGTGTACGCACCGTTCGCTCCGATGACCAGGGTGCCGACGTTGGCGATATTGGCGGTCTGACCGGCTGTAAAGGTCCCATTGACGCCTTCGACGGTGAAGTTGACCACGCTGACCGAACCATCGACGCTGGTCGTACCAGTGAGGACGCTGCCGGTGAGGGCGGTGTCTTCCAGGGTGGAGACCGATTCGTTGGCGTCGGTGAAGCTGTCGTCGACCGGGGTGACGCTGATGTTCAGGGTCGAGGTGTCATTGGTTCCTGAACCGTCAGTGACGGTGTAGGTCACGGTCGGCACAGTGCCGTTGTAATTGGCGGCCGGGGTGAAGGTGTACGCACCGTT
>NZ_JBWKOF010000033.1:3574-5669 GCF_059415945.1 Pseudomonas sp. GW821-FHT09H03
TTCGCTCCGATGACCAGGGTGCCGACGTTGGCGATGGTCGCGGTTTGGCCAGCTGTGAAGGTCCCATTGACGCCTTCGACGGTGAAATTGACCACGCTGACCGAGCCATCGACGCTGGTCGTACCAGTTAGAACGCTGCCGGTAAGGGCGGTGTCTTCCAGGGTTGAAACCGTTTCGTTGGCGTCGGTGAAGCTGTCGTCGACCGGGGTGACGCTGATTTTCAGGGTCGAGGTGTCGTTGCTTCCCGAACCGTCGGTGACGGTGTAGGTCACGGTCGGCACAGTGCCGTTGTAATTGGCGGCAGGGGTGAAGGTGTAAGCACCATTCGCACCGATCACCAGGGTGCCTACGTTGGCGATGGTCGCGGTCTGGCCAGCTGTGAAGGTCCCATTGACGCCTTCGACGGTGAAATTGACCACGCTGACCGGGCCGTCGACGCTCGAGGTCCCCGCCAATACGTTGCCGCTGGCCGTGGTGTCTTCGTTGATCGTGACGGTTTCACTGGCATCGATGAAGTTGTCGTTAACCGGCGTGACGCTGATGTTCAAGGTCGAGGTGTTGTCGGTGCCCGAGCCGTCGGTGACGACGTAGGTCACCGTTGGCACCGTGCCGTTGTAGTTTGCGGCCGGGGTGAAGGTGTATGCACCGTTCGCTCCGATCACCAGGGTGCCGACGTTGTCGATGGTCGCAGTCTGGCCGGCAGTGAACGTGCCAGTGACGCCAGCGACGGTGAAATTGAGCACGCTGACCGGGCCATCGACGCTCGAAGTGCCGGACAACACGTTGCCGGTAGCCACAGAGTCTTCTTTGATCGAGACGAATTCACTGGTATCGATGAAGTTGTCGTTGACCGGTGTGACGCTGATGTCCAGGGTCGAGGTGTCGTTGCTGCCCGAACCGTCGGTGACGGTGTAGGTCACCGTTGGCACCGTGCCGTTGTAATTGGGGGCCGGAATGAAGGTGTACGCACCGTTCGCCGCGATCACCAGGATCCCGACGTTGGCGATAATTGCCGGGACACCTGCCGCGTAAGTGGTCGCCCCGACGGTGAAATTGAGCACGCTGACCGGGCCGTCGACGCTCGAAGTGCCGGTCAGCACGTTGCCGGTCGCCCAAGTGTCTTCGTTGATCGTGACGGCTTCATTGGCATCGACGAAGTTGTCGTTGACCGGCGTGACGCTGATTTTCAGGGTCGAGGTGTCGTTGCTTCCCGAACCGTCGGTGACGGTGTAGGTCACGGTCGGCACAGTGCCGTTGTAATTGGCGGCCGGGGTGAAGGTGTAGGCACCGTTCGCTCCGATCACCAGGGTACCGACGTTGGTTATGGTCGCGGTCTGGCCGGCGGTGAACGTGCCAGTGACGCCAGCGACGGTGAAGTTGAGCACGCTTACCGGGCCGTCGACGCTCGAAGTACCGGTCAGTACATTGCCGGTAGCCACCGTGTCTTCGTTGATCGTGACGGTTTCACTGGCATCGACGAAGTTGTCGTTGACGGGTGTGACGCTGATGTTCAGGGTCGAGGTGTCGTTGGTTCCGGAGCCGTCAGTGACGGTGTAGGTAACCGTTGGCACGGTGCCGTTGTAATTGGCGGCCGGAGTAAAGGTGTAAGCCCCGTTCGCTCCGATGACCAGGGTGCCGACGTTAGCGATGTTGGCGGTCTGACCGGCGGTGAACGTGCCAGTGACGCCGGCGACGGTGAAGTCGACCACGCTGACCGGGCCGTCGACGCTTGAAGTTCCCGCCAATACGTTGCCGCTGGCTGTGGTGTCTTCGTTGATCGTGACGGTTTCGCTGGCGTCGGTGAAGCTGTCGTCAACAGGTGTGACGCTGATATTCAGGGTCGAAGTGTCGTTGGTTCCGGAACCGTCAGTGACGGTGTAGGTAACCGTTGGCACTGTGCCGTTGTAGTTGGCGGCCGGGGTAAAGCTGTACGCGCCATCGGCACCAATGACCAGGGTACCGACGTTGGCGATGGTGGCGGTGGTGCCTGCGGTGAACGCACCAGTGACGCCTTCGACGGTGAAGTTGACCACGCTGACCGGGCCATCGACGCTGCTCGTTCCACTCAGGACGCTGCCGGTGACTGGAGCGTCTT
>NZ_JBWKOF010000034.1:1902-3209 GCF_059415945.1 Pseudomonas sp. GW821-FHT09H03
TATGTGATAGAAAGATAGACTGAACGTTACTTTCACTGGTAACGGATCAGGCTAAGGTAAAATTTGTGAGTTCTCTTAGTTGAGAAATTCGAATTTTCGGCGAATGTCGTCTTCATAGTATAACCAGATTGCTTGGGGTTATATGGTCAAGTGAAGAAGCGCATACGGTGGATGCCTTGGCAGTCAGAGGCGATGAAAGACGTGGTAGCCTGCGAAAAGCTTCGGGGAGTCGGCAAACAGACTTTGATCCGGAGATGTCTGAATGGGGGAACCCAGCCATCATAAGATGGTTATCTTGTACTGAATACATAGGTGCAAGAGGCGAACCAGGGGAACTGAAACATCTAAGTACCCTGAGGAAAAGAAATCAACCGAGATTCCCTTAGTAGTGGCGAGCGAACGGGGACTAGCCCTTAAGTGGCTTTGAGATTAGCGGAACGTTCTGGAAAGTACGGCCATAGTGGGTGATAGCCCTGTACGCGAAAATCTCTTAGTCATGAAATCGAGTAGGACGGAGCACGAGAAACTTTGTCTGAATATGGGGGGACCATCCTCCAAGGCTAAATACTACTGACTGACCGATAGTGAACTAGTACCGTGAGGGAAAGGCGAAAAGAACCCCGGAGAGGGGAGTGAAATAGATCCTGAAACCGTATGCGTACAAGCAGTGGGAGCCCACTTTGTTGGGTGACTGCGTACCTTTTGTATAATGGGTCAGCGACTTATTTTCAGTGGCGAGCTTAACCGAATAGGGGAGGCGTAGCGAAAGCGAGTCTTAATAGGGCGTCTAGTCGCTGGGAATAGACCCGAAACCGGGCGATCTATCCATGGGCAGGTTGAAGGTTGGGTAACACTAACTGGAGGACCGAACCGACTACCGTTGAAAAGTTAGCGGATGACCTGTGGATCGGAGTGAAAGGCTAATCAAGCTCGGAGATAGCTGGTTCTCCTCGAAAGCTATTTAGGTAGCGCCTCATGTATCACTGTAGGGGGTAGAGCACTGTTTCGGCTAGGGGGTCATCCCGACTTACCAAACCGATGCAAACTCCGAATACCTACAAGTGCCGAGCATGGGAGACACACGGCGGGTGCTAACGTCCGTCGTGAAAAGGGAAACAACCCAGACCGTCAGCTAAGGTCCCAAAGTTATGGTTAAGTGGGAAACGATGTGGGAAGGCTTAGACAGCTAGGAGGTTGGCTTAGAAGCAGCCACCCTTTAAAGAAAGCGTAATAGCTCACTAGTCGAGTCGGCCTGCGCGGAAGATGTAACGGGGCTCAAACCATACACCGAAGCTACGGGTATCACG
>NZ_JBWKOF010000034.1:3304-5057 GCF_059415945.1 Pseudomonas sp. GW821-FHT09H03
ACGTAAGTGATGCGGTAGAGGAGCGTTCTGTAAGCCTGTGAAGGTGAGTTGAGAAGCTTGCTGGAGGTATCAGAAGTGCGAATGCTGACATGAGTAACGACAATGGGTGTGAAAAACACCCACGCCGAAAGACCAAGGTTTCCTGCGCAACGTTAATCGACGCAGGGTTAGTCGGTCCCTAAGGCGAGGCTGAAAAGCGTAGTCGATGGAAAACAGGTTAATATTCCTGTACTTCTGGTTATTGCGATGGAGGGACGGAGAAGGCTAGGCCAGCTTGGCGTTGGTTGTCCAAGTTTAAGGTGGTAGGCTGGAATCTTAGGTAAATCCGGGATTCTAAGGCCGAGAGCTGATGACGAGTGTTCTTTTAGAACACGAAGTGGTTGATGCCATGCTTCCAAGAAAAGCTTCTAAGCTTCAGGTAACCAGGAACCGTACCCCAAACCGACACAGGTGGTTGGGTAGAGAATACCAAGGCGCTTGAGAGAACTCGGGTGAAGGAACTAGGCAAAATGGCACCGTAACTTCGGGAGAAGGTGCGCCGGTGAGGGTGAAGTACTTGCTACGTAAGCCCACGCCGGTCGAAGATACCAGGCCGCTGCGACTGTTTATTAAAAACACAGCACTCTGCAAACACGAAAGTGGACGTATAGGGTGTGACGCCTGCCCGGTGCCGGAAGGTTAATTGATGGGGTTAGCTAACGCGAAGCTCTTGATCGAAGCCCCGGTAAACGGCGGCCGTAACTATAACGGTCCTAAGGTAGCGAAATTCCTTGTCGGGTAAGTTCCGACCTGCACGAATGGCGTAACGATGGCGGCGCTGTCTCCACCCGAGACTCAGTGAAATTGAAATCGCTGTGAAGATGCAGTGTATCCGCGGCTAGACGGAAAGACCCCGTGAACCTTTACTATAGCTTTGCACTGGACTTTGAATTTGCTTGTGTAGGATAGGTGGGAGGCTTTGAAGCGTGGACGCCAGTCTGCGTGGAGCCATCCTTGAAATACCACCCTGGCAACTTTGAGGTTCTAACTCAGGTCCGTTATCCGGATCGAGGACAGTGTATGGTGGGTAGTTTGACTGGGGCGGTCTCCTCCTAAAGAGTAACGGAGGAGTACGAAGGTGCGCTCA
This sequence comes from Pseudomonas sp. GW821-FHT09H03, assembly GCF_059415945.1. Lineage (NCBI taxonomy): Bacteria > Pseudomonadati > Pseudomonadota > Gammaproteobacteria > Pseudomonadales > Pseudomonadaceae > Pseudomonas > Pseudomonas sp. GW821-FHT09H03. Next base: position 4,431 of record NZ_JBWKOF010000034.1, read on the forward strand.
GACCGGTCGGAAATCGGTCGTAGAGTATAAAGGCAAAAGCGCGCTTGACTGCGAGACAGACACGTCGAGCAGGTACGAAAGTAGGTCTTAGTGATCCGGTGGTTCTGTATGGAAGGGCCATCGCTCAACGGATAAAAGGTACTCCGGGGATAACAGGCTGATACCGCCCAAGAGTTCATATCGACGGCGGTGTTTGGCACCTCGATGTCGGCTCATCACATCCTGGGGCTGAAGCCGGTCCCAAGGGTATGGCTGTTCGCCATTTAAAGTGGTACGCGAGCTGGGTTTAGAACGTCGTGAGACAGTTCGGTCCCTATCTGCCGTGGACGTTTGAGATTTGAGAGGGGCTGCTCCTAGTACGAGAGGACCGGAGTGGACGAACCTCTGGTGTTCCGGTTGTCACGCCAGTGGCATTGCCGGGTAGCTATGTTCGGAATAGATAACCGCTGAAAGCATCTAAGCGGGAAACTAGCCTCAAGATGAGATCTCACTGGGACCTTGAGTCCCCTGAAGGGCCGTCGAAGACTACGACGTTGATAGGTTGGGTGTGTAAGCGCTGTGAGGCGTTGAGCTAACCAATACTAATTGCCCGTGAGGCTTGACCATATAACACCCAAGCAATTTGCG
>NZ_JBWKOF010000035.1:0-2110 GCF_059415945.1 Pseudomonas sp. GW821-FHT09H03
GCCATCTCCGGATCCTGCTTAAGCCCGGCCGAACCCTGCTGAAGAAAGATCCCCACAAAGTAGTAACCTGTCGCCACACCGCTATCGATCAGTTGCTGACTCAAGCGCAGGTGTTCGGCGCCACGCAACTGGAACCGTTGGCGCATCGACCCGTTTTGCAGGTTGATGTTGGCTTTGTAATGCCCATTCTCGGCGGCGATGCGGTACAACCGCTCGATTTCGACATCGACAGTTTTGTCCGGTATGAGCTGATTGTTTTTTTGCAACCAGCGGGCGTAGTGGAACAGCACGTCGGCTTCGGCACTGGCCTCCGGGATATTTTCGTGGGCACAGGTGAACGCCAGGTTCGCTTTGATTTCCGTTAGAGGTTTCACATGAGGGTCCTTCTTCATATAGTTAAAGGTGCTGCGGCTATCGCAGGCCGCTAACAGCAAGCAGGTGAGCAAGAGAAAACGGCGCATCAGTCGAGGTCCCACAGCTTGGCCTTGCCGTAGAAAAATTCGACGAGGGGGGCGTAAGGCGCTGTCTCGTCGTTTTGATGCTCTTTGTTTTTTTTGATGATTTCCTGCCAAGCTTCGAATGCATCACCCACCTCCTCCTGCACCCCCTTCCCATCCGTATGCAGATCCCACAACCGCCGCCGCATTGCCTGGGTCACACTCATCCACTCATGGGCAATATTCAGCTCACTGTCCACCTGCATGCTGCGGGTATTGATGTTGGCCGAGCCATGGGTGGTGAACACGTCATCGACGATCATCAGCTTGGAGTGGACGTACACCGGCATCCATTCCCCGCCCGCCGGTGAGTCCGGGGCAACCAGCGAGCACAGGTGCACTTTCAGGCCGGGGATGTCCTCCGGCTCGACGGTGCTTTCCTTGATCTGCTTGATGTGCCAATCGAGTTCGGCCTGCCACTCGGCCAGTTCCCGGTGCCCGGCACGGTCGCGGGGCTCGGGCATTGGCCGGGGTGATGCTTGCGCTTTGACCTGTTCGATGCGCCGCAGCTTGGTCACTTCAGGAATGGTCTCGGCGCGCCCCAGGCTTTCGAGCATGCGCTGGGTATTGCGGGTGCCGGTGCCTACGCTGTCGTCGCCGGCGTTGGTGATGACGAACAGGTGCAGTGCCCCATGGAGGCCGGGATCGCGCCCGCCCCCGAGCTGGGCGGCGGCTGCCTGCTTGATCAGATCGGCCAACGGCGGCCAGCGAAAGTACTGGTTTTCGATGTAGATGAACTGGGTCGCGTTGTTCACCGCCTGCAGGTAGAGCGTCTCGATGTCGCGTTTGCCTTCCTGGGCCTGGGTGCGCAGGATCTGCGCAATCTGCCGCGTGGCACCGGGGGCGCATTGCAGCTGCAGCCCGACTTGCTTGGCCTGTCGCGACGCCAGCAGGTCCTCGCCGGTTTCCTTGAGCCAGGCCGTGGCGAAGTTGTGGTGCAGGTGTTCGAGAATCGGGCCGCTGACCTGGCTGGAGATGTCCTGGCGCGGGGTGTCGCCACGGGGACCGAGGTTGGGGGCCGGTTTGCTGTCCTTGGCGCGGTTAAGCGCCGTGTGAGCACTGGTGTCCCAGTATTCGTCGAGCATGTTGTGGCCCATGACGAAACCGACGGCGCTATCCGGAAGTTCGTAGTCGACCAGCACGGTCTTTTGGTGGTGGGTGGCGGTGAGTTTAAGGGTTTGGCGCATCTTCGTGCTGATGTCCGGGTCGAGGCTTTCATACTTCACCCAGTGGGAAATTTCAGCTCTTTCCTCCCAACTGAAACCACGACTGACGAACGCGGGCAGGCCGTTCGCGACCTGTTGCGCCGCTTTGCTGTCCGCGACCGCACAGCGGGCAAACCACTCGCGGTCTTCGGTGTATTGCGCTTCGGTGGAGCGCTGCAGCGCTCGATCGGCGATACGAATCGAGCCTTTGCCGGGCAGGTTGGCTTCGCCGCCCACTCCCGCCAGATTGAAGGGCATTTCCCAACCCAGTATCCGTACCTTGACGCCTGGCTTGCTCCTGGCCTTGGCCAGGAGCAATTCGCCGATGCTCGGCGCCTTGCCGTCGCGGATGAAAAACATCGACGGCTGAAACCCCCAGCAGATGATATCGACGGATTTTTTCGCCCC
>NZ_JBWKOF010000036.1:0-1503 GCF_059415945.1 Pseudomonas sp. GW821-FHT09H03
CAAATCGCCGGCACCCTCCCGGCACGCATCACCCACCCCCAGAGCAACCCCCTGTACACCGAAATCGACCAGCAAGGTCGCTACCGGGTCAAATTCCTCTTTGACCGCGACACCTGGCCCGCCGGCCGCGAAAGCAAATGGCTGCGTCAGGCCCGTGCCTACGCCGGCGACACCTACGGCCTGCACCTGCCGCTGATCGCCGGCACCGAAGTGGCCATCGCTTTCGAGCAGGGTGATCCGGATAGACCCTACATTGCCCACGCCTTGCATGATGACCAGCACCCCGACCTGGTGACCATGCGCAACGACCATCGCAATGTGTTGCGCACACCGGCCAACAACAAGTTGCGCCTGGACGACACTCGGGGGGAGGAGCACATCAAGCTCAGTACCGAGTATGGGGGCAAGAGCCAGCTCAATCTCGGGCATCTGGTGGATGCCAAGAGGGTCAAGCGCGGGGAAGGGTTTGAGCTGCGCACGGATGATTGGGGCAGTCTGCGCGCGGGCAAGGGCGTGTTCATCAGTGCCGATGCGCAGCCCAAGGCGCAAGGTCAGGTGCTGGACATGGACGAAGCCGTGGCCCGCCTGCAACAGGCTGGCGAACAACTGCAACAGCTCTCCACAGATGCGCAGACCGCCAAAGCGGATCCGGCCGACGTCGCCGCGCAACTAAACCTGCTGCGCCAGGATCTGGAACAGCTCAAATCCCAGGTCCTGCTGCTCAGCGCCCCGCAAGGCATCGCCTTGACCAGCGGAAAACACCTGCAACTGGCGGCCAGGGACAATCTGATGCTCAACGCCGGCGGCGAGGCGGACCTCAGCGTGATCAAGCGCCTGTTCATCGGCGTGGGGCAGGGGGTGAGCCTGTTCGTGCGCAAGCTCGGTATCAAGCTCATCGCCAACCAGGGCTCGGTGAGCGTGCAGGCTCAGAACGATCGCCTGGAGTTGATCGCCCGGCATGGTCTGGACATCACCAGCACCGAAGATGAAATCCACATCACGGCGAAAAAGAAAATCGTCCTCAACGGCGGCGGCAGTTACTTCAGCCTGGACGAATGCTGCATCGAGTCGGGCACGGCGGGCGATCACAAGGTCAAGGCGGCGCATTTCACCTACAGCGGCCCGGCGAACATGAAGGCCACGCATCCGGACTACCCCAAAATCCTGTCAAAAGAAATGATCAGCCTGAGCCTGGCGCCCACCCCAAACGCCTCCAGCCACGGTTGGGCCGGCATGCCCTACACGCTGTTGGCCGACGGCGCCGTACTCAAAAAAGGCGTGCTGGACAAGACCGGCCTCATATCAATTAACCATCAGGTGGTGACCCGAGGCTACCGCGTGGTCCTGGCCAACGGCACCGTTTACCAGATCCCGGTACCGACCGAGTACCGAAATGCCGAGCAGGCGGTACTCGCCAATCAGGGTTTGCATAACCACCCCTCGCAAACCGATACCAGTGTCAATCAGCCCGCTTCGCACACCGATCATCGCGGACAGTACGCC
>NZ_JBWKOF010000037.1:0-1258 GCF_059415945.1 Pseudomonas sp. GW821-FHT09H03
GCGCAGCAGCCCTCAATAATCACCCTGTAATGTCAGATAAACCGCATCCATCGCTTTCAGGGCTGCTGCGCAGCCCAACGGGGGCAAGCCCCCTCGCCACAGGCAAGCCCCCTCGCCACAAAAGTCCCTGGCCACACAAGCACCTGTGACACAAGCCCTGGCCAAGTAGGGGGCTGCGATGTCTATAGCCAGCAGGCATCCCAGAGCGGGTAGTCGCCGATCTTTTGCACCAGGCCTGCCCTCAAGGGATTGGCGACTATGTAGCGGGCGAATGGAAGCAGATCCTCTCCATCGCGGATGGCCCTGTCGTGATAACCGGTTTGCCAGAGAGGGCCATGACGGCCGCTCATTTTGTTCACTTTCCGGGTGCAACGTGATTTGGCGGCTCCGATCACGTGCCCCAGATCACTGTCCTGCAGCTGCATAAGCCAATGAAAATGGTCGGGCATGACGACCCAGGCGATTGAGTTCACTAACCCCGAATCATGGGCTCGGCGCAATTCCGTAACCAGCAGCCGCCCCAGATGCCAATCGGCAAAGACAGGTTGGCGATTGTAAACAACTGCTGTGACCAGATAGGCGCGACCGCTCTCGGAGTGCCGCCCCCGACGCAAGCGGTGGGAGTTGGGTTTAACAGGCATCCATGCCTCCTTTTGAGGTGATCAATTACCCTTTCAAACTAGTCCCGCACCGACTGAAGTGGCGCGACAAACACTGAGTGAAAAATCTGATTTCAGTGAAGGACTGAACACAAAAGCAGGTGTTGTGGCGAAGTGGCTCGCGTGGAGTGGAGGCTCGTGTGGCGACAGGCTTTTGTAGCGAGGAGAGCTTTTGTGGCGAGGGGGCTTGCCTGTGGCGAGGGGGCTTGCCCCCGTTGGGTTGCGCAGCAACCCTTGATAAACACCCTCGTAAAATCAGACACACCTTAACCGCCGCTTTCAGGGCTGCTGCGCAGCCCAACGGGGGCAAGCCCCCTCGCCACAGGCAAGCCCACTCGCCACAAAAGCCCTCTAGTTACACAACTCCGTCGCCAGAGTGGGAGGCAGGTGTAAGCCGGGAAGTATTGAGATAGAGCTTTCCAAGGGGCAGGGCGGTGTTTCGCAGGCACATGACGCCGGTGTGGCGACAGGCTTGTGTGGCAAAGGGAGTTTTGTGGCGAGGGGGCTTGCCCCCGCTGGGGTGCGCAGCAACCCTTGATAAACACCCTCGTAAAATCAGATACACCGTAACCGCCGCTTTGAGGGCTGCAGCGCAGCCC
>NZ_JBWKOF010000038.1:0-1093 GCF_059415945.1 Pseudomonas sp. GW821-FHT09H03
GGCTTTTCATCGGCCCTTGATTACTTTTCTCGGCCAAGGGGCGAAAGCGCTCGCGTTGTCCTTCGTTAAAACGGCCGACAGCACTGAAAAACGACGCCATTTCATGTCGCGGCGTGCTGTAGTCGAAAATCACCTCATAGCCTTCCCACGACCACGGGCTGACCCATGGGGTGGCGTCGACCTCTTCGCACACCCAGCCGTCGAGCAAGTTGTGGTCCGCATCGTGCAGCAGCCCGTCCAGGCGATACCAGTTGCGTGCCTTGCGGTAATCGGTCGCTGGCACGTGGATTCTTCCCTCCGCAGGCAGGCCGTCCAGAAGGCTCTTGGGGACTAACAGGTCGGCGGCGCTGCGTGGGCTGGCATCACTCGCCGCCTGCAGGCGCGCGGCCGTGACCCATTCTTCATGAGGCACCACCGGTGTGCCCTTGACCAGCTTCAGCCAGGTGCGCTCTTTCGCGGGCAAGCGCTTTGCCCAGTCCCGACTGGCGTCGAGAAACAAGTCGACGTCATCGCCGGTGAACACTTCCAGGTGGAGTTTTTCCTCCGGTCGATCCGCGCCCATGCTCTGATACTCGCCGATGTGACCGATCGAGGCGCCGGCCTGGATCGGCACCGGCTGGTCGAGCACCACGACGCGGTCGGTGGCCAGCGGTGCGAGCTCGCTTTGCAGTGAGGCAAAATGCACATACTGGTTGACGCGTTCCAGCTTGCGAAAATCGCCCTCGCCACTGACCGTGACGACCGAGCCGGTCGGCAACTCAAAAAGAACCTTACTCGTCAGGCTCGGCCCGGCGCGAACATTCACCGCCGGTTCCGACGAGGTGATGCGGTACTCGTTGTCCCTGACGGGTCGCAGCAGCTTGACGGCGATGTAACCAGCCAGCGTCCCGTCGGCGGTGATCAGGACGGCCGGACCGAGGCGATTTTCCAGTTTGCGATAGGCCCCCGAGCCACTAACGGTCACCAGCGCACCGCGCGGCAGAAGGTCAATGATCTTGCCCTGGGTAGGCTGGTGACGCACGTTCAGGCCGCGCTGTTCCAGCGGACCGGGGCGAACATCTTTGGCGGTTTGTGGTACCCGCAGGGTCGGACT
>NZ_JBWKOF010000039.1:0-798 GCF_059415945.1 Pseudomonas sp. GW821-FHT09H03
GGACTGATTTCCTTGGGCGGCGTGGCGTTGGGTTTCGTCGTCTATATGCTTTGCGCCGCCTTTGGCATCACGGCCCTGCTGCTGGCGGTTCCGTATGCGTATGACGCCCTGCGACTCGGCGGCGCGCTCTATTTGCTCTATCTCGCCTGGCAGGCGGTCAAGCCCGGCGGCCGTTCACCGTTTCAGGTGCGCGACCTTCCCAAGGACAGCCCGCGCAAGCTGTTCATGATGGGCTTTGCCACCAACCTGCTGAATCCAAAAATCGCCGTCATGTATTTGTCGCTGCTACCCCAGTTCATTAACCCCGTCGACCACGGCAGCGTACTGGCACAATCGATCGTACTGGGCTTTACCCAGATCATCATCAGCGTGAGTGTCAACGCGCTGATTGCCGTCATGGCGGGCTCCATCGCGACATTTCTCGCAAGCAGACCCGTCTGGCAAGTCGTGCAACGCTGGCTGATGGGGACGGTCCTTGCGGGCTTGGCCGTACGCATGGCCCTCGAATGGAGGCGCTAAATAAATTGATGAAACTTCACGACCTGTTCGAGAACCGCGACCAATGAGAGTTATTCGAAGCAAAGACTTCACCGCCACTCGCGCCTGGGGAGCTGACGACATCGCTAACATGGGGGGCACCACGGTCCGCCTGCACTGGACTGACCAGCCCTATAAGTGGCACGTCAACGATGGTGAGGAAGTATTCGCTGTTCTCGACGGCACGGTCGATATGCATTACCGCGAGTCAGGCATCGAGCGTGTCGTGACGCTGGAGGTTGGCGACGTGTTTTTTGCCGG
>NZ_JBWKOF010000040.1:0-777 GCF_059415945.1 Pseudomonas sp. GW821-FHT09H03
CCTGCCTTGAGTAGGTTTGGATGGCGGCGAAATCGATGATGGCTGTGGGTAGTCTTGTGGTATGCCCGCTTGCGAGGGACCAATTCTCGCGCTTCTCGCAGGATGCTGAACAGGCGATCGCGCCCCACCCGCAGCCTCGTTTCTGCTTCGGCATGCAGCATATAATGCAGCTTGCGTGTTCCCAGCCTTGGCTGGCGCCGCCGCTTTTCCAAGACGAAATCCACGACCTTTTGATCGTCGCTAGCCTTCGCATCAAACGCTCGGTTGCGCTTGTAGTAAGCCTGACGTGAAATGCCCATGAACAGGCAAGCCCTGCTGATACTCAGGTCTTTGACTTGCCCTTGCGCGAGGACTTGCCGGGTCGCTTTTTTACGATGGATACACCGTAGTCGTTCTTCAAGACGTTTACGACAGCCTCGAAAAACTGAGCCTTTTGATTGCTCAGTTCAAGCTGCTCTTCAAGCTCTTTGATCCGCTGCTCGGGTGACAGCGGTACCGTGGACTCGGCCATGGAACTCTTCCTCAGCACTCGAATAGACGCGCCTTGGCTCCAATCCTGCCGACCATGCTTGCGTAACCACACCAACACCGTTGACCGACCCTGGATGCCATAGCGCCGTTGAGCCTCTTTATAACTCAACTCGCCCTTTTCGACCTGGTCGACCACCGACAATTTAAAAGCCAGCGTGTAATCGCGCTGACTGCGCCTTTTCCCCGAATCCATTGCTCCCTCCTGAAAATAGGTCAGAAGGTGTAAACCTTATTCAGGACGGGACA
>NZ_JBWKOF010000041.1:0-706 GCF_059415945.1 Pseudomonas sp. GW821-FHT09H03
TCAGCGAGTCGCTGCCCGCTCCACCGTCCAGCGTGTCGGCACCCTCCCCGCCGTCCAGGGTGTCGTTGCCATCGTTCCCATTCAGTTGATCGTTGTCCGCATCCCCGTTGAGCCGGTCGTTGCCTGCCCCACCGGAAAGGTAATCGTTGCCCGCCCCACCATTGAGGACGTTCAGCGTACCCGCCGCGTCCGATGCATAGATTTGGGTCGAGTCCATTGCGCCATCGGCGAGGAGATAATCTGCATCGTCGCCTCCGTTCAGGGTGTCGGCGCCGCTACCACCATATAACCAATCGTTCCCCGCGCCGCCATACAGGACGTCTGCGCCGCTACCGCCATACAGATTATCCGCGCCCAACCCGCCGGACAGGTTGTCATTGCCCGCATCCCCGCTGACGGTATCGTCCCCTTCAAGCCCATCGAGGGTGTCGTTACCGCCGAGCCCAAAGGCCAGGTCGTTACCAGAGGACAGCGCCGGCATCGTGTTGGTGTCCGCCCCTGCGGTACCCACCTTCACAGTGAAGGTTCCGGCGCTGAAGCTGGCGGGATTCAGGGCGACGTTGCCGGTGAAGAGGATCTTCAGGTCATCCGAATTAACTACCGCATCCCGGTTGCGGTCCATGTACAACACCGTCTGGTTCGTCCCGGCATCGTAGGCCGTCCAGAACTCCAGGAATCGCGTGTCCGTCGGGTCCGCTCCGGCCAG
>NZ_JBWKOF010000042.1:0-626 GCF_059415945.1 Pseudomonas sp. GW821-FHT09H03
GTGGCGACAGGTTACTACTTTGTGGGGATCTTTCTTCAGCAGGGTTCGGCCGGGCTTAAGCAGGATCCGGAGATGGCGTTACGTTATTTTCGCAAGGCCGCAGATAAAGGCAACGCCCAGGCCCAGTACGATGTGGGTAACAAGTTGGCGCCGAAGAGCATAGCCCCCTCTATTGCCCGGCAGATGCGCAGATGCGCTGCCGAACAAGGCCACGGTGAAGCGGCTACAGAACTAGGCGTTCATCTTCAAGGAAGGGGGGAGTATCAAGACGCGCTCGAAGCATTCCAACTCGGCGTAGCTGCTGGCAGCAGTACTTCGGCATCTTTTATATACAAAGGCTTTCGTAACCCGCCGCCCACCAATGAATTGCACTACCTCGGTCAACAAGAAGACCTCGAGCGCGCCGAACGCTACGAAAAAATCTGGAAAGTGCTCTCTGGCTACTCCTACGCCAACCCCAAAGTCCCCGAAATCAACGAAATCCTCCCGCTGCCACCGGCCAAACTCCCATCCTGGAACGGCAAGCTCCAATGGCTCGAAGAGCGCCTCGCAAACGTCCCGCCAGAAAAGCCCAGCGAAGCGCTGATCCAGCAACTGGCCAAGGCCAAACTCCTCGACCCCACTTC
>NZ_JBWKOF010000043.1:0-303 GCF_059415945.1 Pseudomonas sp. GW821-FHT09H03
ACAGCACGCTCAGGTCGCAGTATTTCCAGAGAAGCCCACGGTCAGTCCCCTCTCCCAGTGGGAGAGGGTTAGGGTGAGGGCCTTTGCTGGATGAGGATCCCGGTCTCATGTCCCCCGCAATCTGAATGCCATGCATCGACCTGAGAGATCGTGTGGATTATGGATTTGGTCTTTCGACTTTGGATTCGGTACGGTTCGTTCAGGTCGCAGTATTTCCAGAGAAACCCACGGTCAGTCCCCTCTCCCAGTGGGAGAGGGTTAGGGTGAGGGCCTTTGCTGGATGAGGATCCCGGTCTCATGTCC
>NZ_JBWKOF010000043.1:401-557 GCF_059415945.1 Pseudomonas sp. GW821-FHT09H03
CCACCGCAATCTGAATGCCATGCATCGACCTGAGAGATCGTGTGGATTATGGATTTGGTCTTTCGACTTTGGATTCAGTACAGCACGCTCAGGTCGCAGTATTTCCAGAGAAGCCCACGGTCAGTCCCCTCTCCCAGTGGGAGAGGGTTAGGGTGA
>NZ_JBWKOF010000044.1:0-550 GCF_059415945.1 Pseudomonas sp. GW821-FHT09H03
TAAGAGAACTCACAAATTTTACCTTAGCCTGATCCGTTACCAGTGAAAGTAACGTTCAGTCTATCTTTCTATCACATACCCAAATTTTTAAAGAACGGTCTAGTCAAAAGACTAGAAATCAACATTCACCATCACCAGGATGGAATGCTCATTTCTAAGCTTTTACAGCAGAAGCAGTTATGGTGGAGCCAAACGGGATCGAACCGTTGACCTCCTGCGTGCAAGGCAGGCGCTCTCCCAGCTGAGCTATGGCCCCGTATTTCTACAGGTTCCCACACAACAAAATTGGTGGGTCTGGGCAGATTCGAACTGCCGACCTCACCCTTATCAGGGGTGCGCTCTAACCAACTGAGCTACAGACCCAATTTCGAGCTATCCGGCCGACCTCACCCTGCTCTTTACCACAAAGCATGGGGTGCGCTCTAACCAACCAAGCTACAACCCGTTAAGGCTGCTTCTTTTCGTCTTCTTCAATGAATCAAGCAATTCGTGTGGGAACTTATGGAGTAGCTGAGTCGTCGATTAAGGAGGTGATCCAGCCGCAGGTTCC